>CAZBXY010000382.1:0-7271 GCA_964495365.1 uncultured Frigoriglobus sp.
GTCGTAGGAATCGACGTGCGAAACGCCGCCCTGCATGAACAGGAAGATGACGCGCTTGGCCTTCGCGGGGTGGTGCGGGGGCTTGGGCGCGAGCGGGTTCGCGTCGGCGCCGCGCGCGGCCAACCCGGACAGCGCCAGCGCGCCGAAGCCACAGGCGGTGGAGGCGAGATATTCGCGGCGGGACAGAGGGAGCATGGGTGGTTCTCGGCTGAGGCTTGGTCCGGGCGAACGGCCGGTGTCAGCCGGCCGGTGGAAGCGATGAGCGAGGTGAGGCGCGAACCTCTCAACGGCCGGCTGATACCGGCCGTTCGCCTAATTCACATACCGGAACTCCGCGGACGCGAACAGGGCGTGGAACAGCGCCGACCAGGCGTCCTTCTCGGGCTTGCCCTTCAGGTAGCGCTGCGCGACTTCGCGCTCCCCGGCGGTCGGCTCACGGCCCAGTGCCAGGCGATACGCGCGTGTCAATCGCGCCGCGTCGTCGAGGTGCTTCTCGGCGAGCAGGCGCGCCGCGGCGTGCTTCGACTGATCGAGTACGAACGGGCTGTTCATCATGTAGAGCGCTTGCGGGGCGATCGTTCCGCTGTTGCGCTTGCCGGTTACGGTGCTGGGGTCGGCACAGTCGAACACTTCGAGCATCTCGGGCATCGCGTTGCGGAACTGCGGCAGGAACACGCTGCGCCGGTTCGAGTTCGCCTTGTAGCCGTAATCGGCCGCGAGCGACGGCGCGAATGTGAGGCCGCCGCGCGTCGGGTCGAGTTGCCCGCTGACGACCAGAACCGTGTCGCGAATGCACTCGGCTTCGAGCCGCCGCCGGTTCGCCCGCCCGAAGTAGCGGTTCTCCGGGTCCGCCGTAACGGTCGCGGCGGCGCCCGTTGCGCTTTGACGATACGTGCGACTCAACACGATCGCGCGAACGAGCTTCTTCACGCTCCAATCGCGCTGGAAGGAGAGTGCGAGGTGATCGAGCAGTTCCGGGTTCGACGGCAGTTCGCCGGTGGTGCCGAAGTTGTCCACGGTGCGAACGATCCCGTCGCCCATGAGCCAGTACCACACGCGATTGGCCATCACGCGCGCGGTCAGCGGGTTGTCTCTTGATGCGATCCACTCCGCCAGTTGCACGCGCCCGCTTTGCGCTTTGGGAATCGCCGGCGGCGTGCCGTGCAGCGCGACCGTGAGGAACCCGCGCGGGGCGACTTCCGTCAAGTTGTGAACGTTGCCGCGAACGTGAACCTTCGTGTCCTCGATGACCGGTTCTTCCGTCACCGACATCGCGAGATCGCGCTTCGGCCCGCTCTCGACGAGCCGCTTGAGTTCCGCTTCGAGCGCCTTCAGGTCGCCCGCCGGCTTCGCGTCCTTCTTGTCGGTTCCTTGTTCTTTCTTGTCGAGCGACAGGAACACCACCGCGTCCGGGCACACGTGGCCCTTCGTGTCCTCGTTCGAGACGATCACGTACGCTTGCCCGCCCTTCTCGAAGCGGTACTCGCCGAGCGAAATGTACCGCCCGTCGATCGGCGGGTTCTTCTTCATATCGACGTGAACCGTGTTCTCGCCGTCGGCGCTGAAGACGTGGACCGGCACCTTGTCGGCGCGGTTGCCGCCCGGCGCGTACGCGAGCCGCACCTCGTAGCGCCCCGCGGGCACGACCTCGGGCTGGAAGGTGAGCGTCTTCTCGCCCTTCTTCTCGTCGCCGTCGTGAATGTAGCCGGCGCCGATGTACGTCTTGTTGTGCGTCGAGAGCGTCCACACCCCGACCTTCTTCGCCTGCGCGTCATCGACCACGATGCCGGGAACGTCCTTCACCGCGAGGACGCCACTGGCGATGTTCGGCCCGGCCTTCAGCCGCGCCGCCGCGACCCGCGCCGCCAGCGCGGCCACTTCTTTCTCGTGCTTCTTGATCTCAGCTTCGGTTAGCGGGTCGGCCGGGAGCGGAACCTCGACCCACCGGGAGACGTTCGCGTGTTCCATCGCCTTCGCGTTCCGCAAAATGCCAGCCAGCGCGTAGTAGTCCCTCGTGGGGATCGGATCGAACTTGTGATCGTGGCACCGCGCGCACGTCACGGTTTGCCCCAGGAACCCCTTCGTGATGACATCGAGCTGCTCGTCCACCACGTCCATACGGAGTTGTTTCTTGTCTTGTTCTTCGAGGTTCGTGTTGCCGAGTTGAAGGAACGTCGTCGCGATGAGGTGCCGTGCGCGGGCGGCGCTGTCGGCCGCGGGGAGCAGATCACCTGCAATCTGCTCCTTGATGAACCGGTCGAACGGTACGTCCGCGTTGAACGCATCAATCACGTAGTCGCGGTAGCGCCAGGCTTCCTTGAAGACGAACCCGCGGAGCGTGACCGATTCGGCGTAGCGGGCCACGTCGAGCCAGTGCCGGCCCCAGCGCTCGCCGAACTGCGGAGATGCGAGCAACTTATCGACCAGTTTTTCGTAGGCGTCTGCGGCCTTGTCGTTGACGAACTGATCGACCTCTTCCGGCGACGGCGGCAGGCCGATGAGGTCGTAGTAGAGCCGGCGGACGAGCGTCGCGCGGTCGGCTTCGGGCGCGGGTTTGAGGTTGTTTGCTTCGAGTTTCGCCTGAACGAAGGCGTCGATCGCGTTCGCGCTCGCCTTCGGCACCTGCGGCTGTTGAGGGAGTTTGAACGCCCAGAACTTGCGCCCTTCTTCGATGGAGAGGCCGATCTGTCGCTTGGGGGCGGTCGCGGCGCCGGCGCGCGGGTCGGGCGCGCCCATCGCGATCCACTTCTCGAAGTCCTTCACCACCGGCTCGGGCAGTTTGCCCTTCGGCGGCATCTGCACGTCGCCGTCGTACTTGAGCGTTTTCAGAATGAGGCTGTCCGCGGGCTTACCCGGCACGAGCGCCGGGCCGCTGTCGCCGCCCTTGAGAACGCCATCGCGCGAGTCGAGGTACAGCCCGCCCTTGAGCTTGCCGTTCTTCTGGGCGTCGGCAGAGTGGCACCCGGCGCAGTGCTGCGTGAGTACGGGCCGAATCTTCTTCTCGAAGAACTCGACGGCCGCCGGGTCGAGTTTCGCCGGCGGCGCCGGCGGATCGTCGGCCGGCGCGGTCGGTGTGAAAACCAGGACGGCGAGCAGTACGGCGAACGTGGCAGCGGATCGCATCGCGAGAACCCTGTCGGTCCCGATGACGAGTAGACGAATACCTATTATGCCATATCGCCGGCGGAAGCCAATTGGTCGTTGTGGTTCGTAGTGACCGGCTTCAGCCGGTCGCGCCGCGCAGCGGCGATTCTTATTCTTGTGGCACAGGCTTTCGAGCCTGTGTGCCCTTTGCTCAGCGGACACAGGCTCGAAAGCCTGTGCCACAAGAAGAAAGGCAGACCCGCTGAAGCGGGTCACTCGAACGAAGATCGCCCTTACTTCCTCAACCCCGCGAGCAGCCCCGGCTTCTTCTGGAGCGTGGTCACCTCCGCCGCGGTCAGCGCGCGGTCGAAAACGGCGAACTCGTCGATCAGGCCGATGTAGTTGATCGCGACGTAGATCCCGGCCTTCTCGATGTCCCAGCCCATCGCCAGCGCCCGGTCCTTCACCTGACCGATGAGCTTGCCGTCGATGTACAGCGCCGTGACCGCGTTCTCCTTGCCGGTGTCGAGGTGGGTCCAGGTGAGGACGACGTGGTGCCAGTCGGTCGCCTTCCAGCCGACCTTCGGCACGCGCACCATCGGCGCGTTCGGGTCGTCCTCGCCGATGCCTTTTTTGCCCTCGGGGATCATCGGGAACGCGCCGTGGCGCAGGTCGCGGGGCTTGGCGTCGTTGAAGTCGAACCACAGCCCGCCGTTGTTCGCGCCCTTTTGCGTGATCTGCACCGGGTCGCAGAACCGCGTCTTGAGCATCGCGTCGGGGTCGGTCTTGCACCACATCGACACCGACCCGCTCCAGCCGTCGGGCTTGTACGCGATGTTCCCCTTCGCCGGAACGAAGATGCGGCTGTTGTTGGGCAACACGTCCACCGCTTCGAGCGCCCCGCCGGCGATGCCCTGCGTCTTCGCGATGCGAAACACCTTGTCGGAGTACCCCTTCTCGACGGTGAACTTGCCCTTCTCGGTCGGATGGGTGACGCGGGTGTCGAAGGCGAGCGGCCCACCGCCGAAGTCGCCCTTCACCTCGGCGTCGAACGACGCGTAGAACGTGACCGCCTTGCGGATCGCCTTTTCGTCGGGTTCGTCGGCCCGCGTGGGAAGGGCGAGAGCGATCAGCAGAAGGGGAGTGAGGCAACGTGCGAGCATGGGAGGGACTCCGAGGGAACGCCACTTGCAGCAGTGTGCCGGCGCCAGTTCACGAGCCGGGAGGAGTCAGCGCCTTGCGGAAGACGATCTTATCGTCGCCGGCCTTCCAGAACTCGCGGACGCGGGCCTCCTCATCGTACCCGCACTTGCGGTAGAACGCTCGTGTGCGGTCGAACTCCGGCAGGCTCGACGTATCGACGATGAGTACCCGCGCGCCGCGGGCGGCGAGCGTCTCTTCGACGTACCGCAACAGCGCCGCCCCGCGGCCCTTCCCTTGCAGGTCGGGGCTGACGGCGATCATGTACAGGTTCCAGGTGCCCTCGGTCATGCGCTCGGCGGCGAAGTACGCGACCCCGACCGGTCCGCCGTCATCGTCCGTGACCCAGCAGTGATCGGGGCCGAGTTCGCCGGCGAAGTGATCGGCGAGTACCTCCGCGATCTCCGCGGTGCCATCGGGCGGGGCCAGCCCGGCGGCCACCGTGAGCGCGAGAATCGCGTCGGTGTCGGCGGGCGTGGAGGGTCGGATCACGGCGAACTCTGGTGCGGGTTGGGCGAAGCCCCGACACAGTGCCGGGCGGTTGGGTTCGCGGCGCCGATCACTTCTTCTTGACGTAATCCTCGGGGTTCTTCAGTTCGCCCGGACTGTCCTTGGCGAGCTGTACGAACTCCTCCAGGCACGGCGGGCAACAGAACTCGTAGGTCTTGCCGCCCACGACCCACGTGAGCTTGTCGTTGCTTTTCGTGAGTGTGACGGGGCACAGCCGGTCGCCGGCTTTCGGCTTGATGTCGTGCGACGCCTTGAACCCCTTGTACTTCACGCTCGGCACGACCCGGCCGTTGGCCGCGATGTCGGCTTCGGTGTAAGCCCCGCCCGGCTTCAGGAACACCGCGACTTCCCGCGGATCGGGCGCAGCGCTCTTGCCGTGCCCGCCGGCGTGTTCCTTCTCCTTGAACTCGCCCGCGTAAGGTTTGCCGTTCATCGTGCCGCTGATCGTGCCCTCGAACATCTGCTCCTTGCCGAAGTGTTCGTGCTTGCCGACGAACCGGGAGGACTTCCCCGCCGGGTCGCCGTCTTGCGGGGCGGCCTTCAGTTCGACCTGGAACCGCGGGTTGTTGATACTCAGGCGGATCGTCGCGGCGGCGATCGCGACCGGTTTCTTCGCGTCCGCCCCGAGAATGTAGACGGTCGCCTCCTGGGCCTCGTGGTTCACGGTGAACTCGGCGTGGTATTCGCCTCCGCCCCACTCGGCCAGCGGGCCGTCGTGCGGCCCGGTCACGTGGTCGTGATCGTCCGATTTGTTCGCGGGCGGCGCGGGCGATTCGCCTTTGGTGTGGCCCGCTTCCTTCTTGTTGCACCCGGTGATGATCGCCAAGCCGAGGATCAACACGACTCCGATGCGGGAAAAGGTCTTCATCTGATCGTCCTCAATTTCGGTTTGGTGGCTCGCTCCCGAACCACGAGCGGCGGTTACTGCATTGTACCACCTGATCGGCGCTCCCTTGCTGCCCGGCCGAAGTTACCCCCGCGGGTCGATCGGACGCAAGTCCATGTCTGCCAACGGATTCGCCGCTGCTCACCCCCACATCGCGAGGACGCGGGTCGGGCCGCCGGAGGCCGTTTCCACCTTCGGCGCGCCCACGAAGACCGTCGCACCCGCCGGCGGGATCTTCCCCAGGTTCGCGACGCACTCGACGGCCCACTTGCCCGCACCCAGCCAGAGCTTGTGAACCGGGAAGTCCGTCGCGGCGCCGGTGTCGATCGAGAGCGTGTCTACCAGTAGCCCCACGACCGACCGCTCGTTCAAGAGGAACTCGACCGCGGGCTTCGAGAATCCGGGGAAGTGCAGCGCGCGGGCCGCGTCGGTGCCCAGGAACGCCTTCGCGTCGCCGGCGCGGGCGTCCCAGCCCGAATTGAGGCACACGGCGCAGCCCTTCGGCAAGCGCCCGTGAGCCTTTTCCCAGGCTTTGAGGTCGTCCACGCTCACCGCGGCGTCGGTGTCCTTTTTCACGCGGTCGCGGATGTCGATCACCGCCGCCGGAGCGACGAACGACGCGGGGTCGATCTTCTCCGCGGTGATGCCCGGGGAGCAGTGCGCCGGGGCGTCGAGGTGCGTGCCGTGGTGCTCGCCGATGTCCCAGCGGTTCGAGTAGAATCCGTTCTTGGCGAACGTGCCCTTGTTCGTGAGCTTGATCGGCTCGTTGCCCGGCCAGATGGGGAACGTCGGCGAGAGCGTGTGCGTGAGGTCGAGTACCTTGTCGGCGGCGATCGTGCGCTTCGCGCCGGGAGCCGCCGGCGGTTGGTCGTCCGGTGTGCTTTCGGCGGCCGAGCAGGAGCCGGTGGCACACGCCGTACACGCGACGCCGGCCACGACGCCCGCGGCGAAGTGGAGTGCGTCGCGCCGACTCATCCCGGCCAGGGCCGCGGCGATCACCGAAGGGGCACACATGGGAGCGCTCCGAAGGAAAGTGATGGCCGAGATGCTAATCGGCCCGGCGTGCCTTCGCAAGCGGTGTGATCCGCGTACCAGGCCGCGTCCGCCCGCGGGCCGGCTACGGCTTCTTCTCCGGCTCCTTGTCCGCCGGGATCAGTTTGGCGCCCAGCTCGGCCGCCCTGGCGAACGCCTTGCGGGCCTCCGGCTCGTTGCCGGTCAAGAGCAGCGCGTTGCCCAGCAGGATGTACGCCTCGGCGAACGTCGGGTCGGCCGCGATCGCGCCGCGCGCGGCGGCCAGCGCCCCGTCGGCGTCGCGGCGCTCGTACAGGATGATCCCCTTGTTGAAGTGCGTCGTGGCGTCGTTGGGGTTCCGCTTCAGGGCCGCGGCGTACTCGGCCAGCGCCCCGGCGATGTCGCCGCGCCGGGCCAGGATGTTGCCCATGTTGTTGTGCGCGTCGGTCCGCTTCAGGTCGAACTCGTTCGATTTGCGGTACGCCTGGAGGGCCGCGTCGGACTGGCCGCCCTTCTGGTACGCGGCCCCGAGGTTGAAGTACGCGTCGCCGTTCTTGGGGTTCAGCTTGACCGCGGTCTG
>CAZBXY010000383.1:0-7264 GCA_964495365.1 uncultured Frigoriglobus sp.
CCCGGCTTTGAACAGGTCCGAGTGGGCCAGCAGGTTCGCGGTCATGAACCCGCCGTAGCTGTGCCCCATCACACCGACGCGGTCCTTATCGACCCCGAACTCCGCAGCCCTGTCGAGCGCCGCGGTGGCGTTCGAGTTCAGTTGGTCGATGAAGTTGTTGTTCGCGGTCTCCGGCGGGCCGACGATCGGCATCGACACTTCCATCACCGCGTAACCCTGCGTCAGGAAGAACAGGTGCGAGTACCCGGTGACGGAGGTAAACCGGTGTGGCGAGCCGGTCACCTGCCCCGCGGTGTCGGCCGAGGCGAACTCGATCGGGTAGGCGTAGAACACGCCCGGCACCTTGTCTCCTTCCTTGTGACCCGGCGGCAGGTGCAGTGTGAACGAGATGACTGTCCCGTCGGCCCGCTTCGTGGTGACGAGTTGTTTCTTCGCCTTGCGCAACTCCGGGGCGGGGTCGGTGTTGTTGGTCAGCCGCTTCTCATGCTGGCCGTCGCGGTAGAAGTAGTTCGGCGGTTCGGTGACCGACTCCCGGCGCACCAGTACCTTCGACCCGGACACGTTCAGCACCCGAACGACTTCTTCAACGACGCCTTCGGGGCAGTGGAAGAGGCGTTCGGCCTTTCCGGTCTTCAGGTCGAATTTGTCGAGGAACGGGCGATCGCCCTTCGGGGTCGAGCCGTCGCCGCGGAGGAAGAACGTGTCGCCGGCCGGGTCGCCGGCGGTGCGGATCACGGAATGGCCCGACGGCAGTGTCTTCATGACCGGCGTGCCGGGGTCGCCGTAGCGGTCCTGAATCGACCGCTCGAACAGCAGTTTCGGTTCCGCCGCGCTGAGTAGCGAAGTGGTCGGGGCGAGGAACGTGCGCCCCCACTTGCGGTCGCGATCGTAGTCGCGAACAAGCATCCGGTTGCCGGTGGGGAAGAAGTCCAAGCCCGCGTACCGGTGCTCCAGCTTCAGCAGTTCGGTACCCCGGATGTCACCGTCGGCGTTCGCAGTGAAGAGCGCGTCGCGGTGCGGTACCTTTTTCTTCGGGTCGCCGTCGTCCTGCGCCTCGGTCCAGATGAGCGTGTGCGGCATCGTCGGAACCCAGCGGATCGCGCGCGGACCGGTCGGAACGCCCTCGATCGGCACCTTGTCCTGGAGCGGCAGGTCCGCGACCGTGCCCGATTTCGCGCCGTCGGCCGTGCGGTACACCTCGACGGTTCGCGGGAACGCGGAGTACGGGTACAGGTACGAGAACGGCTTGTTCACGCGGAACACGAGTACCGAATGCCCGTCGGGCGACGGGTCGGAGCCGATCACGATGCCCTGCTTGCCGATAAGGCTGATCTTCGGCTTCTCAGGTTCGCCGTTGACGACCGCGAGCTGCGACGTGCAGTAATACTCAAACAGCGCCGCGTCGTGCGGGTCGCGCAGCATGTCCTGGAACGTGCGCACCGGGGCGGCCTTACCGCCGCTTTCCTGCACGACCGGCCCGCTCGGGGCCACCGGCGCCGCGGGTACCTCTCCGCGACCTTCGGGGATCAGTTGCACGAGCAGCGAGCGGCTGTCGGGCATCCACTGCACCGCGTCGCCGACAGTCCCGTTCAGCCGTAACCCCTTGACCCGCTGCAACTTCAGTTCGGCGACCTCGCACACCCACAGTTCGATCCCGCTATCCGTTGTGTTCAGAACCGCGAAGTGCTTGCCGTCGGGCGCCCAGAACGGAAGCCCGATCCGCCCCTTGTCCGGCAGCGCGAGCGGCTTCGGTTCGCCGCCTGTCACCGGCATGAGCGAAAGTCCGTTGACCCGCAGCGGCCGGTGCGGGCCGTTGGTCTTGGGGTTGAGGCGCACGCCAGCGAGCCGCAGCATCGGGGCCGCGACCTCTTCGATCGACGGGTACCGCGCGGACTGGATCAGCAGCACGTTCTCGCCGGTGGGACTGACGGACAGCGCCGGCGGCGCGGGGGCGTCGAGGATATCGACCACCGCTTGCGGCGGCTTCTGATAGCCCTCTTGCCCGAACGCATCCAGGGAGACGGTCAACACGAAGACCCCACACAAGAGCGCGCGAAACATGGCTGCCCTCCCGAACGTCGTTCAGGCAGTATACTGGCTGGATCGTAGTCATCACGCTCCGCCGTGATGACCGCGGGCATTCAACGACCCTCGGTCTGCGACGAAACTTCGGACCCGATTCGTCAGCGATCATCACGGCGGAGCGTGATGACTACGATCGAGAACTCGCCATGAAACTCTCTCGACTCCTCGCCATCGCCTTCCTCGCCGTTCCGTCGCTCGCGTCGGCCGACGACAAACCCATCGTACTCGACGGCGGCGCCGGCCCTGGCAAGGGAAAGCACATCGTCCTCATCAGCGGCGACCAGGAGTACCGCTCCGAGGAGACGATCGCCCAACTGGCGAAGATCCTCGCCAGGCACCACGGGTTCAAATGCACGGTCCTCTTCACGGTGGACCCCAGGGACGGAACTGTCAACCCGAACATCAACAACATTCCCGGTCTGGACGCGCTCAAAACCGCCGACCTGATGGTCATTTTCACGCGGTTCCTCAACCTGCCCGACGACCAGATGCAGCACATCGTCGATTACATTGCAAACGGCAAGCCGGTGGTGGGTCTGCGCACCGCGACGCACGCGTTCAACATCCCGGCCAAGAGCAAGTTCGCGAAATACTCGTGGAACAACAATGATGCCGCGTACAAGCAAGGGTTCGGCAAGCAGGTACTCGGCGAGACGTGGGTCGCCCACCACGGCGCACACGGGAAGGAGGGCACGCGGGGCGTCGTCGCGAAGGGGCAGGAGAACCACCCGATCCTGAAGGGGATCGAACGAGGCAGCATCTTCGGCACCACGGACGTTTACACCGTCACACTCCCGCTCCCGAGCTGTACCCCGCTGGTGCTGGGCGAGGTGACGGAAACGCTCAAACCCGACTCGAAGGCGGTAAGCGGCAAGAAAAACGACCCAATGATGCCGGTCGCCTGGACAAAAACGTACACGGCCGAGGGCGAGCAACGGGAAGCGAAGGTCGGCCGCGTCTTCACAACGACGATGGGTGCGTCGCAGGACCTGGAGTGGGAGGGGACGCGGCGCCTGATCGTGAACGGGTGCTTCTGGGCCGCCGGGCTGGAAGCGAAGATCCCCGACCGATCGAACGTGGAGATCGTCGGCGCGTTCAAGCCGACGCGGTTCTATTTCAAGAAGAGCGAGGAGTGGGTGAAGGAGCAGGTGAAGCCGGCGGACTACTTCAAGTAAGACAAAGCACGAAACGAAGCCAAACTCGAAATCCGAAAGAAGACCTGCCTCTTTTCGGATTTCGAGTTTGGCTTCGTTTCGTGCTTACCGCCGAAGGCGGTCACCACCCCAGCGCGTTCCGCAGCTGGTCCAACCCGCCGGCGAGCGCCGCGGCGGCGTCCGCGTAGGTCGCCTTCGGGTCGTCGTGGCGCTTACCGTTGACGGTGCTGCTGACGGCGCAGGCAAACGTCCCCGCGGCCGGGCGCACTTCCAGCTTGTACAGCGGGTTGCCCCCCAGCATCACGAACGTCGTCTCCGGGCGGACGCCCGCTTTGATCGCCCCGCCGCGGGCCTGGAGCCAGTCGGGAACCGTCATCGCGACCTCCGGTAAAACCCAAATCCCAACAAACCAAATCCCAAACATGACAAAGGGAACGTGCGGGCCGTGTTTGGGGTTTGTTTATTGGGTTTTGGGATTTCCCCGTCATTCGGGGAGCGGTTTGTCCTTCGTTTCGGGCAGCAGCGGCAGTACGAACAGCCCCAACAGGAAGATGGCGCACATGGTTACGCTGGCGTAGCGGAACGCGTCGGAGCCGTAACCGGCGAACGCTTTCGGGAGCTCGCCCATCACGAACAGGCCGCCCGCGGCCACCACCCGCCCCGCGTTGTAGCAGAACGACGTACCCGTACTGCGGTACTTCGTCGGGAACAGCTCCGGCAGGTAGATCGCGTAGCCGCCGAACAGCGCGATCTGGCAGAACCCCATGATCGGGATCATCCAGAAGATGTCCTCGCGCGTGCGGAGGAAGAAGAAGGTCGTGGCCGTTGAAATCATCGCCAGAACGAAGAAGACAGCAAAGGTCGATCGCCGCCCCATGATCCCGGTCATCCAACTGAACGCGAAGATCCCGAAGAACGCCCCGGCGTTCTGCACCAGCGACGTGATCCCGCGCCACCAACTGATCTCGCCCTTCAACTGATCGCCGGTCAGCCCCTCCGCCTCAAGCGTCGATGTCAGCGCCAGTTGCACCAGGCGCGGCGAGAAGAACCCGATCCCCCACAGCCCGATCACCCCGGCACTCGTAAGAACCAGCGCCAGCACGACCCGGCGGCCCCACGGCGGTGTGGTGAAGATGCCGGTGAGCGTGCCGAAGAACGCCTGCCACGGCGTCGGCCGCGCGCCGGCCGCCTCGGCCGCCCGCATCGCGAGCCACTTGTCCGGTTCGCGCAACGTGAACTGCACGACCACGAGCAGAATGCCCGGAAGGATGCCGATCAGGAACATCACCCGCCACGGCGTCAGCCACTGCTCCGCGGGGAACATGCCCTGCTTCTGGAGCGAACCCAGGTAGATGTTGATGAGCGCCGCGGTGCAGTTCCCGAAAACGCTCGACGCCTGGAACAACCCCAGCGCGTACGGTCGCGCGTTGTCGGGAACTGTTTCCGCCAGCAACACCACGGCCGACGCGAACGCCCCGCCCACGCCGACCCCGGTGAGCAGCCGGTACGCCATGAAGTCCCATTCACTCACCGAAAGCGCGCTGAGGCCCGTGAAGAGTGCGTACAGGCCGATGGTGATCGTCAGGGTTTTCACACGGCCGAGCCGGTCGCCGAGTACGCCGAAGCCGATCCCGCCGAGGCCCCAGCCGAACAGGAACACCGCGGTCGCGTAGGTGCCCATGTCGCCGACCGCCGGGTCGCTGGCCGGTTTGTGCATGAGTGCCGAAAGGGCCGGGTCGCGGGCCAGCACGAACAGTTGCTGGTCCATGCAGTCCAGATCCCACGCCAGGCAGCACACGACGAACACGAACCAGTGATACGGGGTCAGATCTTTCAGACTGGCCCACCCGGTGCGGGGGCCGACCGGAGCGGGTGCGGACGGATCGGACGACATGGCAGCGGATCCGGGAATTCGGGAGGAGGGCGCTCGGTGGGGTTGCAACGTCCCAGCAACATTACTCGCCGCCCGGTTCCGACGCCAGCATTTCCGCTTCCCCGCCGCAAGTGATATGATGATTCTTTTCCCGTTCCGCCGGTTCGCGGGGGCTTGAGGAGACCAGGGTCATGGACGCCGAAGGGCCGGTGTCGGTCGGCTTCCTCGGCGCGGGGCAGATGGCCACCGCGCTGGCGACGGCGTGGAAGAAGGCCGAACTGCTCGACGTCGGGCGCAGCCTCGCGGCCGACCCGCACCCGGACGCCCGGGCGAAGTTCCGCGCCGCCACCGGCGTCACCGCCGGCGAATCGAACCGGGCGGTCATCGAGGTCTGCGACGTACTGGTGTTGGCGGTCAAGCCGCAGACGATGGCCGACGTACTCGCGGAGGCGCGGCTCGCGGTCCGCGCGTCGCACCTCGTCGTGTCGATCGCGGCCGGAGTCACCCTGAAGGCGCTCGCAGACGGCCTCGGCGGCACCGCGCGGGTCGTTCGGGTGATGCCCAATACACCGTGCCTTGTCGGCGCGAGCGCGACCGGCTTCGCGCCGGCGCCGGGTGCGACCCCGCACGACGCGGCGCTGGTCGAGCGACTCTTCCGCGCCGTCGGGGTCGCGTACCGCGTACCCGAACCGCTCCTGGACGCCGTGACCGGCCTCAGCGGTAGCGGGCCGGCGTTCGTGTACCTCTTTATCGAGGCCCTGGCCGACGGCGGGGTGAAGTGCGGGCTTCCGCGCGAGGTGGCGCAGACGCTCGCGGCCCAAACGGTACTCGGCGCGGCGAAGATGGTACTCGAAACGGGCCAGCACCCCGGCGCGCTGAAGGACGCAGTCGCCAGCCCCGGCGGGACGACGATCGCGGGCATTCACGCTCTGGAGCGCGCGGGCTTCCGCGCCGCTGCGATGGACGCCGTCGAAGCCGCCACGAAGCGGGCGCAGGAATTGGGGAAGAAAGAATAAGCCGCACGATGAACGCCGATAAAGACACGATCAAAACAAGAGATGAGATCAATTCCAGAACTCGGTCCTCTGTCCGAATCGTGTCTTTATCGGCGTTCATCGTGCGGCTAATGTCCGAGTGACTTATGACAAACGAACTCGTACTGATCTTCGACTTCGGCTCGCAGTTCGCGCAGCTCATCGCCCGGCGCGTGCGCGAGCAGAACGTGTTCTGCCTGATCGTGCGCCACGACACTCCGGCCGAGCGCGTCAAGGAGCTGAACCCGAAGGGGATCATCCTCTCGGGCGGCCCGGCGAGCGTGTACGAACCGGGGGCGCCGCACTGCGACCCCAAAATCTTCGAGCTGGGCGTTCCGGTCCTCGCCATCTGCTACGGGATGCAGCTGGCGTGCTACTTCATGGGCGGCAAGGTGGGCCAGACCGCGCACACGCGCGAGTACGGCCGCGCCACGCTCACGGTGAACGAGCGCAACACCATCTTCCAGGGTTACCCCACCGAATCGACGGTGTGGATGAGCCACGGCGATCAGGTGCAGACCGCGACCAGCGAGTTCGAACCGCTCGCCTCGACGGACACCTGCCCGCTCGCGGCGGTGAAGCACAGGGCGCGCCCGATCTTCGGCCTCCAGTTCCACCCGGAGGTGGCGCACACCCCGCACGGTGGTCAGATCCTCGCCAACTTCCTCCGCGACGTTTGCGGCTGCACCGGGCAGTGGAAGATGACTGCCTTCATCGAGAATACCGTCCGCGACATCCGCGCGAAGGTCGGTAGCAAGCGCGTCATTTGCGGCCTCTCCGGCGGCGTCGATTCGAGCGTGTGCGCGGCCCTGTTGGTGAAGGCAATCGGCCCGCAGGTCGCGTGCATTTACGTCGATAACGGCCTCATGCGCGAGGGCGAAACCGAACTGGTCAAACACACGTTCCGCGACTGGTTCAAGGCCGATCTGCACGCGGTGGATGCCCGCGCCCGGTTCCTGACGGCGCTCGCGGGCGTGAGCGACCCGCAGGAGAAGCGGAAGATCATCGGGAAAGTGTTCATCGACGTGTTCAAGCACGAAGCGAAGTCCATTCCCGACGCGCACTTCCTCGCGCAGGGCACGTTTTACCCGGACGTGATCGAGAGCGGGGGTTCGATC
>CAZBXY010000384.1:0-7194 GCA_964495365.1 uncultured Frigoriglobus sp.
GGGGTCTACGCCAAACAGGATGGACAGGAAACACCCAATAACTGACATGAGCCAACCACAGAGACACAGAGAACACAGAGAAAGGCACAAGATTGAGTTCAATTCCATGATCGTGCCTTGTCTTCTTGTCTTCTCTGTGTCCTCTGTGTCCTCTGTGGTTAATATTGTCTTTCGTTTTCTGTCTTCTGTCCTCTGCCCTCTGGTTTCTGGTCCCTGCCATGCTCTTCCTCGCTTCCACCGCCGTCGTGACCGGTGACGTGACCCTCGCCGCCGGCGTGAACATCTGGTTCGGGTGCGTCGTCCGCGGCGACGTGGCCCCGATCACGCTCGGCGAGAACGTGAACCTGCAAGACGGCGTCATCGTTCACGCCGACTACGACGCCCCGCACGTGATCGAACCGGGGGTCGTGGTCGGGCACGCCGCGGTGCTGCACGGGGTCCGCATCGGGGCGGACACGCTCGTCGGGATGGGCGCGAAGCTCCTCAGCGGCACCGAGATCGGCTCGGAGTGCGTGATCGCAGCCGGCGCGGTACTCGTGCCGGGGATGGTGGTGCCCCCGCGGTCGGTGGTGATGGGCGTTCCGGGGCGCGTGATCCGCACCGCGACCGCCTCGGAAATTGCCCGCACGCGGTTCCTCAACGAGCGGTACCTGGAGCTGGCCCGCCGGTACGCCGCCGGCGAGTTCCCGACATTCCCGTCGACAACGGGGGCGCGGTAGAATCGGGCAATTGTGAATCACCAGCCCAACCGACAACGAGGTTTCCGCGAATGCCCCCGCTTGCCGAACTGAGTGCCAGGCCCAAAACCGTGACCGACGACGCGCACTTCGCACCGTGGTTCGCCACGATCGCGCACCGCTTACTGAACGAGGCCGACTTTGTCGTCGCGGGGCAGCGGTATCGGTTCGCCGAACTCGAAATGTACTACTCCGGCTGGGGGCACTCGGACCTCTTCGCCCATCGCGACCCGGTGCAGCTCGAAGACGGGCGCTGGTACTTCCACCGCACCCGCGGCGAGTACCGCGGCGGCTCCTTCAAGGGCCTCGACCTCGCGCTCGGCGACGGGGCATCGTTCTTCGGCATCCTGATTCGCACCGTCGTCGCGGCCGACGGCACGATGCTCGACGGACCGTGCGTCACGGTCGATCACCTGCTCGCCAAGACCAAGACCGCGAGCGTCGCGGCCCTCGACAGCCTCATCAACAGCCGTTCTCTGTGGGACACGACCGCGCCGATTCACGTCGTTGATGCACAGACTCCGCGAACGGCTCCGGTGTTCGCGTCGTCGCGGGTGGGGCTGTCGCTGAAGAAGGCGAAGGGCAAGCCGGACGCGCCGAAGTTCGTCGCCCGGCCGTACCGGTTCCTGACGGAGCCGTCGAACATCTCGAAGGGCAAGCCGCACCTGGTTCTGGCCCTTTACCGCACCGGGCACACGGCGGAAACGATCCGCGACCTGATCGACATGCCGCTGAAGACGATCACCCGCTACATCGCGGACTTCGACGCGGGCAAGCAGGTAGAGGGCTTCGACGGCTACATCGGCAAAGACCTGGGCACCGCGGACCTGTGCAAACTGCTCGGCACCTGGCACGCGAAGTACGGCGGGGCGAAGGGAGTGAAGTGAAAGAGCGCGCCCGCTGCGCACCATTTCGCCCGTGTGCTAGAGTTTGCGCCACCGCGCGCCCAACTCGGGGCGCCCTCATCCGCCCGGCGAAAGGGCCACTCACATGGGAATTTTCTGGTCGGGCATTATCGACGACCACACCGGGCCGCCGCTCACCGACGAGATGATCGGGGCCGCGGAACAAGCCCTCGGGTACAAGCTGCCCGCGTACTACCTGCGGTTCCTCTGGCTCCGCAACGGCGGCTACCCGGCCCGGTGCCGGTTCCCGACCGATGCCCCGACCTCCTGGGCCAACGATCACATTCAGATCACCACGCTCTACGGCGTGGGGACGGATCGCGGCATCGGGCAAAGCCCGCAGCTCGTCCGCGAACGCGGGTACCCGCCGGTGGGGATCGTGATCGCCGACACGCCGTCGGGGTGCGACGACGCGGTGATGTTGGACTACAGCCGGTGCGGCCCCGCCGGCGAACCGCGGGTGATCTACGTCGAGTCGTTCGGCGGGCCGAACGTCACGGTCCTCGCCCCGGATTTCGAGTCGTTCGTGAACGGGCTGGTGGAAGCCGAAGCCCCGCAGCCCGCCGAAGAGGGCGCGGAGGTCTGATCATGGATTTCCCGGTCGAACCGCCGGCATGAGCCGGGCCAGCACGACCGTAGCCCGACTCTCCGAGTCGGGTTCTTCTTCGAGAGCCGGCACCGGACCCGACTCGGAGAGTCGGGCTACGAGAAAGCGGGTTCTTCTCTTTCGGTCGGGTCTGGACCCGACTCGGAGAGTCGGGCTACGAGAGGAGTGCGCCGCCGCGCTCGCCTTCGGCTCGCGGCTAACGCCGAACGTCACACGCCCTTGGCGGCGTCGCGGACCTCGCCCTTGGGCAGGTTCGGGGTCGCCTTCAGGTGTTTCAGCATGTTCGCCTTGTACGCCTCCGTGCCCGGCTGGCCGTAGGGGTTCGTCCCCGTGAACCGACCCTCGACCACCGTCGCCAGCATCAGCATCTGGAGCAACTGGCCGATCGTGTGTTCGGAGATCATCGGCAGCGTGATGTCCGCGGTCGGGCGCGCGGCCTCCGTGTAGGCGTCGTTGGCCCCCTTCAGCGCCGCCTCCAGCACGTCCGGCAGCCCCTTGCGGCTGAACTGGTTCAGGTCGTCCTCGTTCCGGTCCGCCATCCCGATCATCACCGGCGGGTGCTTCGACTGGCGCACGATCAGGTTGTTGATGAGCTTGTCGCGCGCGCCGTCCTGGTGCTGCTGCCCGCGGGTGTGCAGGTCGCGGCTGCCCACCATCGTCACCGGGGTCGGGCCGCGCCCGGTCTTGCCGAGCGACTCGCTCACCAGGTGGTCGTACCACCAGCCCACCGCTTCGAGCTTCTTCGACCACGCGGACAGCACCCGCGTCGTCTTGCCGCGCTCGGTCGTCATCAGGTGGTTCACGGCGGCGAACTGCAACACCGGGTTGCGGTCGAACGGCTCCTCGATGAACCGGCGCGTCATGATGGCCGCGCCCAAGAGCATCGCGCGCACGTCGAGGCCCATCACCGCGGCCGGCAACAGGCCCACGGCGGTGAACACGCCGTACCGCCCGCCGACGTCGTCGGGGATCGTCAGGATGTCGTCGTCGGCGATCCCGTCGGCCCGGCACAGGTCGCGGAGCCGGCTGCTCCGGCCCCCGGTGATCGGCACGATCACCTTCTTGAGCATCTCCGACTTCGGCCCGTAGAACTTCGCGGCCTCGCCCTTCACCGCGCGGTACGCCGCGGCCGTTTCGAGCGTGCCCCCGGACCGGTTGATGACGACGACGCCCCACCGCTCCTCCACGAGGTCGGGATCGACGCACGTGTTCTCGAGCAGCTCGAACAGCTCCTGGAGCGAGTCGCTGTCGAGGGTGTTCCCCTCGAAGTAGACCCGCGGCTTGCCCATGCGGAGCTTCGCGGGCATCTCGTTGTGGTGCGCGTGGCACAGCGCGTCGAAGATCGCCTTCGGGGCCAGGTAGCCGCCCCCGGCGCCGAGAACGACGACGCGGTCCACGGTGTCGCGGAGCCGCTGCGCCAGCCGGAGGATCTTTCCCAGCTCGCTCGCGTCCTGTTTGCGCTTGTACCCGTCGAGGAGCTTCTGCGGCAGGTCGATGAACCCGGCCTGGAGCGGGCGCTTCTCCGGCGGCGGGTTCTGCAACTCGCGCTCGGCGACCGCCTGCCCGCGGATCTTGATCGCCTCGTCGCGGAGCCGCTCCAGTTTCTCCGCCGACAACAGGTGCTGGCTCTGCAACTCGGCCAGTGGGGTCCACGATTCGGGCAACGGGACCAGGAGCCGCTGGAACTGGTACTCGATGTTCTCGTCGGGCAGTTGCATCTCTTCGTCCTTCGTCATTGGTCACTGGTCACTGGTCGTCAGCCGTTGGTCATCAGTATTCGCTCCGCGCCACCGGTCGCGTCGGGCGACGGTAAGTGACGAAGGGCCAATGACTAATGACAAAGGACGAAGGACCAACAACCCCCGTAACTGTACGTCATTATTCGCCGGGCGTAAACTCTTCCGCATGAACATACACAATCTCGTCCGCGATCTGCGCGAACCGGCCAAAACCAAAATCGTACTCCTGGTCGCCGACGGGCTGGGCGGGCTGCCGCTCGAACCCGGCGGGCTGACGGAACTCGAAACCGCCAACACCCCGAATCTGGACGCCTGTGCCCGGGAGGGAGTGACCGGGCTGAGTATTCCGGTTCTGCCGGGAATAACGCCCGGCAGCGGCCCGGGGCACCTGGGGCTGTTCGGCTACGACCCGCTCGAGTACCGCATCGGCCGCGGCATTCTTGAAGCGCTGGGCATCAATTTTCCGGTCGGATCAAAAGACGTCGCGATCCGCGGCAACTTCTGCACCCTGGGGGCCGACGGCACGATCACCGACCGCCGCGCCGGCCGCCCGACAAATGAGAAGAACAAGGCCGCCGTCGAGAAGCTCCGCACGATCAAAATCGCCGGCGTCGAACTGTTCGTCGAGCCGGTGAAGGAACACCGGTTCGTCCTGGTCGTTCGCGGGGACGGGCTGGGCGATCGTGTGAACGACACCGACCCGCAAGCCGTCGGCGTGGCCCCGCTGAAGGCCGAGGGCGAGGACGAACCGTCGAAGCGCACCGCCGATGTGATTAACACGTTCGTCGCCGAAGCGACAAAGGTGCTGGCGGGCGAGGCGCCGATCAACGGGGCCACGCTCCGCGGGTTCGCGACCTACCCCAAGATCGACACCTTCGCCGGCGTGTACGGCCTCAAGGCCGCGGCGATCGCGGTGTACCCGATGTACAAGGGCCTCGCGCGCCTCGTGGGGATGGACATCCTCGACCCGGGGCAGACGCTTCAGGGACAAGTCGAAACGCTCGCGAAGGTCTGGAACGACTACGACTTCTTCTTCCTGCATTACAAGTACACCGACTCGACCGGTGAGGACGGGAACTTCCCCGCGAAGGTGCAGATGATCGAGAAACTCGACGCGGTGGTGCCGGACATTCTGAAGCTCAAACCGGACGTCTTCATCGTGACCGGCGACCACAGCACGCCGAGCAAGATGAAGTCGCACTCGTGGCACCCGGTCCCGACGCTTCTTCGGGCCGACCTGTGCCGCCCGGACGAAGTGACGCAGTTCAGCGAGCGCGCGTGCCTCCGTGGCGGGCTGGGCCAGTTCCAGGCGATGCACCTGATGCTGTTGGCGATGGCCCACGCCGGCCGATTAGGCAAATACGGAGCGTAAAATACGCAAAGGAGGACTGTGCGATGAACCTGAACAACAACCCGACGCCGGACCAGCTCCGCGAGCTGCTGCGCCCGCTGGACGACCTCGCCGCGCACCACGTGCTGTGGGTGGACCGCGGCGGCGAGGTTCACGTCACAAAGATGGAACGAAAGGCGTGGCGCCCGCCCCCGCCGCCACAGGAGGTTCTCGATAACGCAGTGGTGCGATTCGAGACGTTCTGGGCCGCGAAGGGGTACGTCGGACCAGAAGCCGCAGCGGACGACGAGTGGCTCGCGGAGGCACTCGGCTGGCTGATCCGCGACTGGAACGCGGCGAATGCTCGTGGTGAACCGGTGACGATCGTCCTCTAGCTGTGGAGCGCCCGTGCCCATCACAGTGACATTCGACATCGTTCGCCCGACCCCGCTCGAACTCAACCGGTTGCGGAGTGCGTTCGAGCGGTTGGGGTGGGAACACCTCGGCAACACCGCGTACCGATACCCGAAGTTGCACCAACACGATGCCGTGGAAGACTGGTTCAATCACGTCGTCCCGGCGCTGATGCTGTTGCGGACGTTCGCGGTTCACCTTCTCGCCGACGGCCGCTCGCTGAAAAAGTTCTCGCTCGACGTGCAAAGTTCGACCGGTTACAACCCGCTGACGGGTGTCGGTTCCCCGCCGCTGGCGGCCGACAACGTTCCGTTCGAACCGCCGACGCGGCGAAACACCGCGTTCGGTCTGCAAAACCTGAAAGACTGGCTCGACGGCATCGAGTGGCCGTACTGACATGACCGAAGACGACGCCTTCATCCGCACGATCCGCGAACAGCCCGACGACGAGACCGCGCGGCTTGTCTACGCGGACTGGCTCGACGACCGCTCCGACCCGCGGGCCGAGTACCTCCGCGCCGAAGCCGCGTGGGTCGCGCTTCAACCCTCCGACGAGCAATACCGCCCGCTCTACCGCCGCGTCAGCCAACTCGCTGCGGCGCTCGACCCGGAGTGGTTCGCCGGCGTCAGCCGGGTGGGGCACATCGTCCAGCAAGCGTGGGAGCCTGTCGCCGGAGTCTTCGCATCGGAAACGCCGCCGACCGCACCTCCGACCCCGATCGACTTGCCGCGGGCGTGGCGCGAGTCCGCGATCCGGCTTCGCGAACTTCTGGCCGGCTCGTTTGGTGCAGCCGAAGTTGAACATCGCTTCTGCGCCCCGGCCGATTTCGTCGCGTTGCTGTGTCGGATCGGCGGGACAGCCGACGGGTGGAATTACCTGTTGGGAAGCGAGGGCTTGGTCTCCTGCAACACAAATAACGTCAGCGTTTGGCAACCGACCCAGTCGTCGCCGGACTACTGGACGGCTGAAGAGATCGCCGAACGCCCCGTGAACCCGGAAATGTGGCTCGAATTCGGCGGGTGGAGCGACAAACACTGGTATTTCGTCTGTTGCGACCTCGGTAGTCCGCTGTTCGGTGTGATCGCCGAGGGCGAGGACTACCACCCGTGGATGGCGGGAATCGAGCCACTGGACTACCGTGGGCGAAACTTCCTGCATTTCCTGACAGGTTACCAGTCGCTCAACCAGGCCGACGAAGCGTGGGAAAAGTGGCCCCGCGTTCCGCACCGCGAGTGGGGCACTTACTGATACGTGCGTCAGTTGGGAGTGTCGCATCGCTCGCGAGCCGCGACCGCCACAGTCGTTCAACGTGGTTTGGCTTTTCAGCCCCGGAGGGGCGTCCGATATTAGCCCGGGGTGAAGCGAGTCTTCGAGCACAACCCCGGGAACCGTGGACGAAAATGAATGAAGCCCCGGAGGGGCGACAGAACCTTCGCGGTCGGGTCTGTCGCCCCTCCGGGG
>CAZBXY010000385.1:0-7185 GCA_964495365.1 uncultured Frigoriglobus sp.
CCCC
Source organism: uncultured Frigoriglobus sp. (assembly GCA_964495365.1). Classification (GTDB taxonomy): domain Bacteria; phylum Planctomycetota; class Planctomycetia; order Gemmatales; family Gemmataceae; genus Gemmata. The sequence goes on from CAZBXY010000385.1 coordinate 5, forward strand.
CCCCCGCGCGGGTCGCGCCTCTCTCTCCTCCTTCCTTTCCAGGGAAGGGGGCCGGGGGGTTAGGTTGTCTTTCGCTTCACCACTCCCGCCCCCTCCGCTTCCCCCTGCGCCGCTACGCGCTCAAAGCCCTCTCGCTCGTCCCGCATCCCCTGTGGCAGTGCCTCACGACGCCGTGCAACCCGGTCTGTCCGGCGATGTGGCGCGCCGCGAACCGCTTCGCCGGGACGATCGACGCGGTTCACGCGACCGCGTTCCCGTACTCGTTCCCGATCGCGTGCGGGTTGCAACTCGCCCGCCAGCGGAACGTGCCGTTCCTACTCACGCCGTTTTTGCATCTGGGCGATCCAACTGATCCGCACGACCGCACGCGGGCGCAGTACACGAAGCCGCACCTCCGCTGGCTGCTGCGGCAGGCGGACCGCGTGTTCGTGCAGACAGCCGCCGAGCGCGACGCCGCGATGGAACTCGGTGTCGCGCCGGGGCGCGTGGTGCTTCAGGGGCTGGGTGTTGACCCGGCGGAATGCACCGGCGGCGATCGCGACGCCTTCCGAGTTGCTTGCGGCTTCGCGGGTGAAGAAGTCGTTGTCGGGCACCTCGCGAACAACAGCGCCGAGAAGGGCACCATTGATTTGTTGCGCGCCGCGGAGCGCCTGTGGAGCGAGGGCAAGCGGTTCCGGGTCGTGCTTGCGGGGCCGGAAATGCCGAACTTCCGCGCGTTCTGGGCATCGTTCGCGCACAAGGATCGCGTCACGCGGCTCGGTGTCCTCACCGACGAGCAGAAGCGTGACTTCTTCGCTTCGATCGACTGTTTCGCGCTGCCGTCGCGGTGCGATTCGTTCGGTCTGGTGCTGCTCGAAGCGTGGGCGAACGCGCGCCCGAATCTCGTTTACCACGCCGGCGGCCCGGCGGAACTGGTGCGGCACGAATCGGACGGCCTTCAGGCCGCGTGCGGCGACGTGGCCGAACTCGCGGCTCAACTTGGGCGGCTGGTCGCGGACGCGGACCTCCGCGCCCGGCTCGGGGCCAGCGGGCAGGCCCGCGTCGCGACCGAATTCCGCTGGGCCGACAAACTGGAACTGGTTCGCGACACGATTCGCGCCGCCGTTACGGCTTCTTCGGCGGGCCGAAGCCGCCCGGCTGTTTGGCTTCGCGGAGTCGCTTGAGCTGTGCCCGCTGTTCGGGCGTCAGAATCTGCTCCAACTCCGCGTCCACTTTCTTCTGCAATTCGGCCAGTTGTTGCTTCTGGGCATCGGTCATTTGCAGCGTGTTCTGAACGTTCGGCGGGAGCACGTCGCCGGGCTTGACCGGAGCCGGCGGCGGTTGACCCATCCCGAATCCGGCCGGCGTGTAGCCCTTGCTCTTGCCCGACATCTGCGCCGCGATCGAGTCGGCCCGCTTCTCCACGAACGTCCGCAGCGACGGCGGTGTGGCCCCGAACGCGCCGCCGGGCGGGCCGAACCCGGCCCCGGGCGCCGGCTCCTTCCGCGCCGAGACCGCCTTCGTTTCGCGCTCCAGGAGCGGCTTGAGCGTCTTCTCGATCACCGCGACCTCGGCCAGCACCTTCGCCCTGTCGAAGCACGCCGGCACGACCTCCTTGAGGATCGTCTGGTACTGAGCCGCGAACGCCTTGTTCGCCATCAGCCGGTCGGCCAGTTGGCACTGGGCGTAGGGCTTCGACAGGTTCAGGTCCATCTGCTGCTCCGCGGTGCCCATGAACGCGAAGTTGCCCAGCGCCAGGTCCACGTCCCACGGGATGAAGTGGAACTTGTTGGTGTCGGGGTGCAGGTACAGGCAGTAGTTGTGGCCGAGCGTGAAGAAGCTGTCGAGGTTCGCGAGGACCGCGGTCGCGGCCATGTACTTCAGGAACGCGTCGATGTCGAGGTAGTTGGCGATCTCCTTGTTGAACTCCGCGTCGGTGCCGGTGTTGACGAGCTTCGTGAAGTCGATGACGCGCTGGCTCTCGGCCTTCGTCGCCTCGCGCTTGGGCTGGTAGCTGTCCTTGTAGCGCTCCCAGTCGTCGCCGAGGTGGGCGAGGGTGAAGATGCGCTCGGGCTTCATCAACAGGCCCCTGTCGTTCTTGTAGTGGAGCCGGAGGAAGTTCTTGTCCACGCTCTCGACCAGCGTGTAGAACCCGACGTGCTCCTTGTCGTACTTCCCGGGCACGGTGAGGCTCACCTCGGCGAACGCGGTGCGCGGCGCGGGCACGCCGGCGGCGCGGTAGACCCAGTACGCCAGCGCCTCGCGGCCCCGCGAGGGGTCGAGAACGCCGCAGTTGAGCGTGAGCGACTTCAGCCCGTGGAACCGGGCCGCGTCGTCGTGCTTGTCGAGATCGACCTTCAGCGACCGCTTCAGGTTCCGCGCGGTCATCAGGTACGTCGAGTTCCCCTTGTACCGCAGCCCGACCTTCGGAACGGTCTGCCCGTCGGCGGAGAACGCCGCCACCGCGAGCGGGAACTCGATGTTGAACGCGCTGCGGTGGGTCTCGCGGTCGCCCGGTTTGGGCTTCGGGCGCGGCGGCGGGGGTTGGCCGAACGCCGGGAACCCGGCCTGCGCCGGGGTCATCGCGGCGAACTCCTCGGCCGAGAGCGCCAGGTGGAACTGCCACACCTTGTCGGTGCCGAACACGTCGGCGCCCGCGGGCGGCTTGGGCGGGGCGACCTTCTTGGAGTCGTCCGCGCGGCTCGCGGGCGCCCAGCAGAACACCGGGCCGGAGAGCAACAGCGCGCCGGCGCACGCGAGCCAAAACCGTCCGCTCATGGTGCGATCTCGTTTGACGGGGCGTGTGGGGAGAGTATCTTGAAGTCGATCATCGTAAAGAAATGATGAAGAACCGGTGAATGCCGTTGGGGACGCACATCGGGTGGGGAGTGGGCACTGCAAATCCACCCGCGAAACATCGGTGAATCCCGCGGGTAGAAATGCTAGACACGATCGTCGTATTTCGGGTACGCTGGGAATGTTCATCCGCCTGCGGTTCCGGTCCACCCCCCTCCGCCAAGCTGCCTGGCCTGGTGCGACTCCCGGCAGGAATGTGCGCCCGCGGCTGTCCCGATCGAGCGCGCGGTTCCGTTTTTCACACCAGCCCGTTTGAAGAACGGGTGAAGGAGCGGCGAATGCCGGAGTTGTCCGATCCCGCACAGAGGGATGCTATGGTTGCCTGCGCTACCGGTCTTGCGCCCTCGGCGGCGGGCCTGGAGTCCCCGTCGCTGTTCGGCTCCGCCGGGACCGACGGCGCGACCGCCTACGAGGTCAAGTTCCTCCTGACCGAAGCGCAGGTCGCCGAGGTCATCGGCCGCGTCGCCGGGAAGCTCGCGCTCGACCCGTACGCCGACCCGACGATGGGCAACGCCTATCTCACCACGAGCGTCTACACCGACACCCCGCAGTTCGACGTGTTCTACCGCACCGAAGGGTACAACCGCGACAAGTACCGCGTGCGCCGTTACGGCCACACCGGGCCGGTGTTCGTCGAGCGCAAGACGAAGAACGGCGAGAAGGTGCGCAAGCACCGGGCGCGGATCAACCCGGTCGAGGTGCCCGACCTCGCCCGGCCGTCGCTCAACGGCGAGTGGGCCGGCGAGTGGTTCCACAGCCAGCTCCTCGAAAAGCAGCTCCGCCCGGTGTGCCGCGTCGCCTACGAGCGGGTCGCGTACCTCGGCACCGCCGACACCGGAACCGTGCGACTGACGTTCGACCGCAACATTCGCGGGGTGCCGGCCGACCGCTGGGCGCTGGCGGAAGTCGGCGCGGTGCCGCCGCTCCTCACCGACCGCGTGGTGTGCGAGTTCAAGTTCCGCACCGCGATGCCGGCGCTGTTCAAGGGGATCGTCGCCGATCTGGCGCTGGCCCCCGCACCCTTCTCGAAGTACCGCACGTTCGTGCAATCCACGGGGCTCGTGAGCGCCGCGCCGCGAGCGGCGAGTTGCACAGCAGAAGTGGGGCACACCAATGCCTAAGGGCACTGGTGAAGCGACGCCGGACGCGAACCCGTTCAGCGACCCGGTGCCGGACCAGCCGGCGCTCGAGTGGGACGACATCGTCTTGCGGCTGGCGTTCGCGACCGCCTTCGGGATCGCCGCCGGGGCCGCGTACTTCCTCACGCAGCGCAAGAAGCGCGCCGAGGCCGCGTCGTTCGTCGCCACGATGGCCCTGCTCGCCGTCCTCCTGGGGATGGTGAGCATGGTGATCGGGTCGAACATCGCCCGGGCCTTCGCGCTCGTCGGCGCGCTGTCGATTGTGCGATTCCGCACGGTGGTCGAGGACACCCGCGACACCGCGTTCGTGATCTTCGCGGTGGTGGTCGGAATGGCCGCCGGCGCCGGCGCGTACCTCGTCGCGGCGGTCGGTATCCCGATCGTGGGGCTGGTCGCGTGGGTTCTCGCCTTGTGGGGGCGCAGCGGCGAGAAGCCGGAACCGGTCGCGGTCGCGCGCCCGACGGCGCTGGTCGTCCGCCTGGGCGCCGGGATCGACCCGGCGGCCGGGGTCGCTGGCGTTCTCGCCAAGCACGCCGACGATCCGCAACTCGTTGCGATAGTCACGGTTCGGCAAGGAACGGCGCTCGACCTGACGTACCAACTCCGGCTCCGCCCCGATACCACCGCGCTGGCGCTGATCGGTGACCTGAACCGCACCGAGGGCGTTCAGGGCGTCGAGTGGAAATCCGACGACGGCGAGAAGTAAAGTGAAAGCCGCCCGGGTTGTCGGACCTCTTCGGTTTTCGGCCTGAAGGGCCGGGACAACGTAGCCCGGGGCGTTGCCCCGGCCCTTCAGGCCGAAGAAACGGGCCGTCTTGGAACGAACCGTCACGGGCGGTTCGCTTGGCTCCTCTCATCAAAAGCTCAGTGGAATCTCACGTCTTCACCCAATCCACTCTGCCGTTTAACAGTCCAGCCTTCTTCGTTCGAGCCAATTCGAGGGGTCACTCATGAACCGACGACTGTTCGCAATACCCGCGGGACTGTGCGCCGCGCTCCTGGTGGCGTTCTGCGCGCCCAGCGCGTTCACCCAGCCGCCGGACAAGGGCGGCAAGGGCAAGGGCGACAAGGGCGGGTTCGGCTTCGGCGGCCCCGGCGGGGAGACCCGCAAGATCGTGAAAGACTTCGACAAGAACGGCGACGGGTGGCTGAACAAGGAGGAGCGCGGCCCGGCCCGCGAGGCCGCGAAGAAGGGCGGGTTCGGCGGGTTCGGCGGCAAGGGCTTCGGCGGTCCGAAAGGTTTCGGCGGCGACGGCGGCGGGCGCCCCGGGCCGAAGGTGAGTCCGGCCGACGTGCAGAATTACCCCGACGCGAAGCTCTACGACCCGACCGTGCTCCGCACGATCTTCCTGGAGTTCGAGAACACCGACTGGGAAATGGAAATGCAGGACTTCCACGGCACCGACGTGGAGGTGCCCGCGACCGTGACCGTGGACGGCAAGAAGTACGCCAACGTCGGCGTCCACTTCCGCGGGATGTCGTCGTACATGGGCGTTCCGGCCGGCTCGAAGCGGTCGCTCAACCTGTCGTTCGATCTCGCCGACGGCAAACAGCGGCTCCACGGCTACAAGACGCTCAACCTGCTCAACGGGCACGATGACCCGACCCTGATGAACGGGGTTCTGTACTCGCACATCGCACGGCAGTACATGCCGGCCCCGAAGGCGAACTTCGTCAAGGTCGTCATCAACGGCGAGTACTGGGGCGTGTACGCCAACCTCCAGCAGTTCGACAAGACGTTCCTGGAGGAGAACTACAAGACCTCGAAGGGGACGCGGTGGAAGGTCCGCGGCAGCCCTGGCGGGCGCGCCGGGCTGGAATACTTCGGCGACGACCCCGCGGCCTACAAGCGCGTCTTTACCATCAAGTCCGAGGACAACGAGGCCGCGTGGAAGGCGCTCGTCAACCTGTGCAAGGTGCTCAACCAGACGCCAGCGGACAAGCTCGAAGAGGCCCTCAAGCCGATCATGGACATCGACGAGGTGCTGTGGTTCCTCGCGCTCGACAACGCCCTCATTAACAACGACGGGTACTGGATCCGGGCCAGTGACTACAGCCTGTACCTCGACCCGAAGGGGAAGTTCCACCTGATTCCGGGCGATATGAACGAGTCGTTTCGCCCCGCGATGGGCCCGGGCTTCGGCGGCGGCATGATGGCCTTCCGGCTCCCCGCGCCGGGCGTGATCCTGCCCGAACCGGTGCAGGACCAGCTCCGGCTCACCGAGGCGCAGAAGAAGGAACTCGCCGCGATGCAGAAGGAACTCGACGAGAAGCTCGAAAAGCTGATGACCGAGGAGCAGCGGAAGCAGTGGAAGGAGATGAAGGAGCGCGGCGCGAACGTCGTGATCGGCGGCCCGGGCGGCCCTGGCGGGTTCGGCCCTCCGGGCGGCGGTCCCGGCGGTCCGGGCGGCTTCGGTCCTCCCGGTGGCGGGTTCGGCCCCCCGGGCATGGGCGGCCCAGGCGGCGGGCGCGGGGTCGAACTCGATCCGCTCGTCGGGCTGACCGACGTGAGCAAGCCGCTGCGGTCGAAGTTGCTCGCGGTGCCTGCGCTGCGGGCGAAGTACCTGGCCAACGTCAAGACGATCGCCGAGAACTCGCTCGACTGGAAGAAGCTCGGTCCGGTGGTGTCGCAGCTCCGCAAGTTGATCGAAAAGGACGTCGAGGTCGATACGCGGAAGCTGGACCCGTTCGAGGCGTTCAAGCGGAACACGGACGAGAACCCGCCGGCCGCCGGCGGGGCGGGTCCGGGCGGCCCGGGCGGCGGGCGCGGGTTCGGGATGGGGATGAACATCCGGGCGTTCGCCGAGCAGCGGCAGAAGTACCTGCTGGGCTACACGGAACCGAAGACCGAGCCGAAGGCCGAACCGAAGAAGGGGCCGTAAACCTCGGTTTTCAGCCCCGGATGGGGCGCCGGGGGGTAGCCCGGGCGAAGCGAACGAAGTGAGCGCAACCCCTGGAAAGGCGACAGAAGAAACAACCAAGCCCTGGAAGGGCGCCGGAAACCTCTACACGAGAAGGTTCCGTCGCCCTTCCAGGGCTTCGGTTCGTTGCCGGTTTGGGCGAACGGCCGGTGTGAGCCGGCCGGTGGGCGAACCCGATCCGCTTTTCCGCCTGCCGCCAGAGCGCAACTCGTGAGGCGCGGCACGCGGGGGCCGATGGAGCGCGGGGCGCCGACTGGACGCCACTCATCGCTCACGGAGATGCCCA
>CAZBXY010000386.1:0-7169 GCA_964495365.1 uncultured Frigoriglobus sp.
CCGCGCCGTTCGCCTTACTGGCCGCGTTCGCTTTATCCAGAAACACCACACGCGGTTGGTGCCGCCGGGCTTCGGCGTCTTCGTACTCGGCGTAAGTCGCAATGATGACCAGGTCGCCGGTCTTGATGAGGTGCGCCCCGGCCCCGTTCACACAGATCTCGCCGCTCCCGCGTGCGCCCGCCAGCGCGTAAGTGACCAGTCGCGCGCCGTTGGTCACGTCCCACACGTGAATCTGCTCGTGCGGCAGGATGTCGGCCGCTTCGAGCAGGTTCAGATCGATCGTCAGGCTGCCCTCGTAATCGAGGTTCGTTTCGGTCACCGTCGCGCGGTGCAGCTTCGACTTCATCATGAATCGGATCACGTCTGTCTCCGAAAGTGCCTTTCAAAGTAGTAGGCACACTCCGTGTGCCGTCGCGACACCACAGGACTACCAACGGCACACGGAGTGTGCCTACTACTTTGCCACTCTGCTGCCATTCTACGCCCGGTGGGTAAGATGGCGTGCGTGGACACAACTCCAACGGAGCCTCTCATGCAAACGGCGTTGCGATTCGGCGTTTTGGCACTCGCGGTGTGCGTCGCGGGCGCGCGGGCCGACGAGAAATCCGCCAAGCCACCCGAAGGGTTCACCGCGATCTTCGACGGCAAGAGCCTCGACGGCTGGAAGGTGGTGGGCGGCAAGACCGACGTGTGGGCGGTCGAGAACGGCGTCATCGCGTGCAAGGGCGGCGGCGGCGGGTGGCTCCTGACCGAGAAGGAGTACGGCGATTTCGAGTTCCGCTGTGAATACCGCTGGGAGAAGAAGGGCGGCAATAGTGGCGTAGCGATCCGCACGCCGGCGACGGGCGACCCGGCCTACGCCGGGATGGAGATTCAATTGATCGACGACGAGGGCTGGCCGGGCAAACTGGCCGACTACCAGCACACCGGCTCGATTTACGACGTGCAGCCGGCGAAGGAGGCGAAGAACAAGCCGATCGGCGAGTGGAACGCGGTGAAGATCGTCTGCAAGGGCCGCAAGGTGACGATCGTGCAGAATGACGTGGAGCTGGTGAACGCGAACCTGGACGACTACAAGGGGAAGTTTGAGAAGCACCCCGGGCTGAAGCGCGAGGCCGGTCGGGTCGGGTTCCAGAGCTACAACGTCCGCGTCGAGTTCCGCAACGTGTGGATCAAGGAACTGAAGTAGCGCGCAGGCGACACTCACGCCCAGAGGTGACCCGTGGCAGATCAAGTGAAATGCCCGCACTGCGGCGCACCGGTCGTCTATGTGAACCGCACAGCCGAGGGTGAAGCGATCTGCTCCGGCTGCGGCGGGCGCTTGTACCCGTCTGAATCGGCGCCGCGCCCGATCCCCGGCGCCCGAGCGCGTCGGCGCCGCGATCGGGATGACGACCGACCACGGCGCCGACGCGCTCGGGATGATGACGATTACTACTACGGCCGGGGCCGGTACTTCGACCCGCTCCGCGACCGGTTGAGCGTGCCCTCGATCTTCCTAATGGTGATCGCGATCTGTCAGGCTATGTGTCACGTTAGCATCTGCGGGTTCATTGCCCTGATGTTGGTGGTGGAGCCGCAGGTGCGGGGAAACGCGGGCGAGGCGCTAGGCATCTTTGCGTTTGTTTTGATATCTTGTACACTATTTCTGTGTAAGGATTTCTTCGTCCTGCGCGGGGTGGCGGCGATGCGGAACGGGCGCGGGCACGGCCGGGCCATGCTCGGTGCGGGTGTGGCGTGTGTCCCCGATGTCGCCTGGATCTTTGCGCTGATCCCCGCGATCTGGTGTTTGGTGGTCCTCAACGATCCCGAGGTGAGGTACGCGTTTGAAGAAAACCGCTACCGGAACGACGAGTACGACTTCTGACTCCGTTCGGAGCGCGCGGGAATGTCCGAGATTCGCATCGAGCCGCTGGGGGCCGCGCCCGAGGTGCTCGCGGCGCTCAGCGAGATCCTGATCGAGACGGTCGCGCACGGCGGCTCGGTCAGCTTCATGCACCCGCTGTCGGTCGAGGCGGCGCGCGCGTTCTGGGCGGGGGCGCTGGCCGCCGCGGCGCGGGGCGAGCGGATCGTCCTCGGGGCGTTCGATGACGGTCTACTGGTCGGAACGCTGACGCTGATTCTGGACCTGCCACCGAACCAGCCGCACCGGGGCGAACTCGCCAAGATGATGACCCGCGTGAGCCACCGCGGGCGCGGGGTCGCGACGGCGCTGGTGCGGGCGGCCGAGCGCCTGGCCGTCGAGCGCGGGCGGACCCTGCTCGTGCTCGACACCGCGACCGACGGCGGCGCGTCCGGGCTGTACGAGCGACTCGGCTTTCACCTGACCGGCGAGATCCCGGACTTCGCGCTGAAGCCGCACGGCGGACTGACCGGGACGAAGATCTACTGGAAGCGGCTCGGACCGGGCTAAGCCGGCCGGCGCGAGCGCACAAAGAGGGAGTCATGCTGGACTTCGACAAAGCGGGCGGGTTGGTCCCGGCGGTCGCGCAGGACGCGGACACCGGTGAGGTACTCATGCTCGCGTGGATGAACCGCGAGGCGTTCGAGGAGACCGTGCGCACCGGGCGCGCGGTCTACTTCAGCCGCAGCCGCAACAAACTGTGGCGCAAGGGCGAAGAGAGCGGCCACTTTCAGGAGGTCCGCGGGGTCTTCATCGACTGCGACGCTGATACCGTGCTGCTGAAAGTGAAGCAGATCGGTGGCGCCGCGTGCCACGAGGGCTACAAGAGCTGCTTCTTCCGCCAGCTCGACGGCGACGAGCTGAAGGTGATCGCGGAGCAGATCTTCGACCCGAAGGCCGTTTACAAGAAATGACCAACCGGGTTGCGTCTCGCGCGCGAATTGGCGATATTCACACTATCCCACCTACGCGAGGCGCTGCCATGCCCGCCCTTTCCCACCCGCAATTCACCCGCCGTACCGCGATTCAGGCCGGGGCCGTCGGCCTGCTCGGTCTCGGACTGGGCGAACTGAACGCCCTCCGGGCCGAGCGCAAAAGTGCGGCGAAATCGGTCATTTACATCTTCCTTTCGGGCGGGCTGACGCAGCACGAGAGCTTCGACCCGAAGCCGGACGCCCCGGCGGAGATTCGAGGCGAATTCGGCACCACCGCGACCAAAACGCCCGGACTCCGCATCACCGAACACCTCCCGAAACTCGCCGCGTGCAGCGACAAGTGGTGCGTCGTGCGGTCGCTCACGCACAAGACCAACGACCACTCGCTCGGCCACCACATCATGCTCACGGGGCGCTCGGATACCCCGGTCGGCTTCAGCGGCAATAAACCGTCGCAGACCGATCACCCCAGCCTCGCGGCGGTCGCCGGGGCCGTGACGAAGCCGCGAAACAACCTCCCGCCGGCGATCGTGCTGCCGGAGCGGCTCGTTCACTACTCCGGGCGCGTGATCCCGGGCCAGTTCGCCGGCGTCATGGGCCGCGCCCGCGATCCGTGGTTCATCGAGGCCGCCGCCTACGAGCCGAAAGCCTACGGGGCGTTCCCGGAGTACGAGTTCGACCACCAGGAGCGCGACTACAAGTTTCAGCGCAAGTCGTTCACCATTCCCGACTTGAGTCTGCCGCAAGGGGTCGAAGCCGAGCGCTTCAACCAGCGCCTCGACGTACTGAAGCACCTCGACGCCCAGCGCAAGGTACTCGACAGCGCCGCGAGCACCGGGGCGTTCAACCGGACGCGGGCCGACGCGGCGAGCCTGCTCACCGATGCTCGCGTACGCGCGGCGTTCGACCTGAACAAGGCCCACCCGCGCGACCTCGACCGCTACGGCAACAATGCGTTCGGCTGGTCGTGCCTGATGGCCGCGCGGCTGGTCGAAGCGGGCGTGAACCTCGTGCAAGTGAACCTCGGCAACAACGAGACGTGGGACACACACGGCAACGCGTTCCCGCACCTGAAGGAGAAGCTGCTCCCGCCGACCGACCAGTGCCTCACGGCGCTCCTGTCCGACCTGGAGCAGCGCGGGCTGCTCGATTCGACGCTGATCGTGATGGCCGGCGAGTTCGGGCGCACGCCGAAGATCAGCACGCTGACGCAGTTCTACAAGGGTTCGGGCCGCGACCACTGGGGCGCGGTGCAGAGCGTGTTCCTCGCCGGCGGCGGGGTGAAGGGCGGGCGCGTCGTCGGCTCGTCGGACAAATCCGGCGGCTACCCCGCGACCGACCCGCAATCGCCGGAGAACATGGCCGCGACGATCTACAGCGCTCTGGGGCTACCCAAAACGGCCGCCTGGGTGGACGCGGAGAACCGCCCGCATCACCTCTATCACGGCGATCCAATGCCGGTGGGGTAGGCCGAAAGCCCCTTGGGAGTGAAATCCCGTCCCGGAGCATGGACCCCCACGACTCTGGCACCCTCGCAGCCCGAACAGGCGCGTGGACCCAAACCGGATTCGCAAGGCCGGGCCGAACGGGTGCAGCGGGGCAATACCATGACGACGACATGCTTCGTGGGGATCGATGTTTCCAAGGACCACCTCGACCTCCACGCACGGCCGCACGGTCTGGCCGTACGCTGCGCCAACGATCCCGCCGGCATCGCCGACCTCGGCGCACGCACCGCGGAGCTGGCCCCCGAGCGGATCCTCCTCGAAGCCACGGGTGGTTTCGAGGCGCCTTTGGCCGCGGCCCTCGCGGGCCCGGCAACCCGTCGTCGTTGTTAATCCACATATCGCGTCGTTGGTGGGCGTGGCCCCGATGAGCCGCGACAGCGGCCGGATGTCGGGCCCCCGCGCGATTACGGGAGGCCGTGCGGGCGTTCGGAGCGGGCTGTATAGGGCGATCCTCTGGGCGGTCCGTTCCAACGAACCGATCCGGCAGTTCTACCAGAAGCTGCGGAAGGCCGGTAAGGCGGTGAAGGTCGCTCAGGTGGCCGCGATGCGTAAGCTCCTGACGATCCTCAACGCCATGATCCGCGACAACCGCACCTGGGATCCGAAGGTCACCCTCGCCGCATAATTGCTTGTTTTTCCCTTGACCACAAACACAGGCGCTCCGGGGCGGCATCTTTTCACGCATCGGTCCCGGGGGTGGCACTCGCCAAGCCTCGCTCCACCCCGGGCTACCTGCCGGCAGCACTCCGCGGCTCAAAACCACCGACCTTCGGTCTCTGCCCTTCGATCTCTGCCCTCCGCCCTCTGTTTTCCCGCAGGGCGGGAAAACGTGAGCTATGTTTCCTGACAGCAACACTGTTAACCGCGAGAAGGAGTCACCTGTGACCGCAGCCGCGGTGTTCGATCAGGTAGTTAAGACGTACCCGACCGGGCCGCTGGGCCGCGGCGGGGTGCCGGCGGTGCGCGGGGTCACGCTCACCGTACCCGCGGGCCGCGTGTTCGGGCTGCTTGGCCCGAACCGGGCCGGCAAAACGACGCTCGTCAAGTTGCTCCTGTCGCTCGTTCACCCCACGTCCGGCGGCATCACGCGACTCGGCGCCCCGATCTCCGACCGCTCGACGCTCGGTCGCGTCGGGTACATGCACGAGAATCACGCGTTCCCGCGCTACCTCTCGGCGGCCGAACTGCTCGACTTCTACGGCGGATTGTCCGGGGTGCCCAGCGAACTGGTCCGCCCGCGCGTCGCGCAACTCCTGGAGCGCGTGGGACTCGCGGACCGCAAGGGCGAACCGATCAGCCGGTTCAGCAAGGGCATGGTGCAGCGCCTCGGCCTCGCGCAGGCGCTCATCAACGATCCGGACCTGCTGATTCTCGACGAACCGACCGAAGGGCTGGACCTGTTCGGCCGGCAACTCCTCCGGGCGGTGGTGCGCGACCTGAAGGCCGCCGGCAAGACGGTGCTACTCGTCTCGCACGTGCTGACCGAAGTGCAGGAACTGTGCGACTCCGCGGCGGTGCTGGTCGCGGGTCAGGTGGTGTTTACCGGAACGCTCCCTGAACTGATGCGCGACCCGAAGTCCGGCGCGCCACGGCACCTCGAAACCGCACTCCAGAGCCTGTACACGCAGGAGGCCGCATGAGCGCCGTGCCCGCGACGATCCGAACCGTACGCTGGATGGTGCGGGACACGTTCCGCCAGTCGCTCGCCTCGAAGCTGTTCTGGGCGATGCTCGGGCTGACCCTCTTGTGTTCGGCGTTCGCGCTCTCCGTCGAGGTGTCGCGCTCCGATGTCCCCACGCACCCGCACCAGATCCCCGCGTACCTGCCGCGCGGGCAAGGCGCCGACGGCGTCCCGGAACCACAAGGGCACGTATCGGTCGGGTTCGGGCTGGCGAAGTACCCGATCGCCAAGAGCCGCGAAGACTCGATCCGCGAGCTGCAACTGTGGCTCGCGGGTGTCCTCGCCGATACCGCCGGCGTGCTACTGGCGCTCCTCTGGACGGCCGGGTTCCTGCCGGCGTTTCTGGAACCGGCCGCGGTCACGGTGCTGCTGGCCAAACCGGCGCCGCGGTGGGCGATCCTCGCGGGGAAGTACGTCGGGGTGGTGCTGTTCGTGGCGCTCCACGCAACGCTGTTCGTGGGCGGGACGTGGCTGGCGCTGGGGCTTTCCACCGACGTGTGGGACGCCCGGTACTGGGTCGCGGTGCCGCTTTTGGTCACGAACTTCGCCGTGTTCTATGCGTTCAGCGCGTTTCTGGCGGTGTGTACCCGCAGCACGGTGGTGAGCGTGTTCGGTACGCTGTTGTTCTGGCTCCTGTGCTGGGCGATGAACTTCACGCACATGCGGCTGACCGCGTACCCGGTGGAGGGAATCACGCCGATGGCGTCGTTTTTGGTCGAAGCCGGGTACTGGGTGCTACCGAAGCCTTTGGACCTGAGCGGGATCTTCTTCGACGCGATGAACGCCGGGGCGTACTCGACGCCGGTGCCCGAGGTGGACGTGGTGAAGGCGAAGGGCGGGTTCTACCCGGAGCTGTCGGTGTTCGCCTCGCTGGCGTTCGCGGTTGGTGTCTTGGCCATCGCCGCCTACGAGTTCCGCGGAATGGATTATTGAGGCCGAGTCGGTCGTTGCCGCGTTGCTTGTATTTCAGCCGCGGAGCGGCGACCGATGTTAGCCCGGGGTGCAGCGAGCGAAGCGAGTAAACCCTGGGAACGCGGACCAAAAAACCACAAGCCCCGGAGGAGCGACAGAGCCTCACGCGAAGGTTTCTGTCGCCCCTCCGGGGCTTCGATTCATTTTCCGCATCGGTTCCCGGGGTTGCG
>CAZBXY010000387.1:0-7157 GCA_964495365.1 uncultured Frigoriglobus sp.
GTCGGCGGGGTGATGTACCTGACCGAGTTGTGGGAGGCGGTGCCGACCGGGGCCAACGCCGAGTACCACGCGAAGCTGGTCCGCGACGCGGCGATGGTCCGCGGGCTGATCCACACCGCCAACGAACTGCTCCGCGACGCGTACGCGCCCACCATGCCCGCCGAGGAGCTGCTCGCCCAGGCCGAGCGGAAGCTGTTCGCGCAGAGCGCCGACGCCGGTACCGCCCGCGACCCGAAAGCCGTCGGCCTGGTCGCCCGCGAGGCGCTCGCGACGCTGGACGCGCGCATCGCTGCGGGCGATGCGCTCTGCGGGTTGAGTACCGGGTTTGCGGACCTGGACCACGTGCTGGGCGGCTTGCGGGCCGGCGAGCTGGTCGTGATCGGCGCGCGGCCCAGCCTGGGCAAGACGGCCATAGCCTTGAACATCGCCGAGCGCGTCGCCGAGAGCGGGAACCCGGCGCTGTTGTTCTCGTTGGAAATGCCCGGTACCGACATTGCCAGCCGGTTGATTTCGATGGAGTCGAGCGTCCCGATGCACAGGATGTCCCATCCGACCGGCCTGCGCCAAGCGGACATTGACAAGATTTTCGAGGCGGCGACGGGCCCGGTGGCCGCGCTTCGGCTGCTGATCGACGACGCGCCGGACGCTTCGGCGGCCCGGGTCGCCGCGGTCGCCCGGCGCGCGTGCCGGCGGAACGCGGTGAAACTGATCGTCATCGACTACTTGCAGTTGATGAGGCCGGAGAACCCGAAGGACAACCGGACGCAGCAAGTGGGGACGTTGGCGCTACGGGTCAAGCAGATGGCCCGGCAGTTATGCGTACCGGTGATCCTGCTGTCGCAGTTGAACCGTGAGACGGACCACGCGAAGCGCCGGCCGGTGCTGGCGGACCTGCGCGAGAGCGGGGACATTGAGGCGCACGCCGACCGCGTGCTGTTGCTCCACCGCGACCCGGGTCTTTCAGACGAAGACGCGGTTTGGCCGATCGAGGTGCTCGTCGCGAAGAACCGGAACGGTCCGATCGGGGACGTGCGGCTAGCGTACCGGCGCCCCGTACTTCGGTTCGAGAACGCGGCCGCCTAACCGATCCCGAACTCGGATTCCCGCCACGGATGGCCGGCGCACTTGGAGCCGACCCGTGACGTCTGACGTGACCCCTGCGCCGGCGAAGCCCGCCCCGCCGGCCGAGCCGTTGTACTACGAGGTCTGGTTCCGTGCCCCCGGCGATCGCTGGCGCCGGATCGGGCGCGCCGGTACTCACGCCGAGGCCGTGACGCTCTGCGGGTCGAAGGGCGATTGGAGCATTCGGCCGGTGTACCCCACCGACAGCGCCAGCAAGCCGAGTTTGTTCGACGAGGTGCAGGAATGCGCGCAGTAAGTTCCACACCCGGAAGCGAAGGGGTCGCGGCGGCACCGGCCGACGGCGCGTACGGCTCGGTCATCGAGATCGTGCCGCTGCGCACCCTCAAGCCGGCGAAGATCAACGACGCCGTGTACAAGCCGGTGTCCCCCGGCGACCCGATGATCCGCGCCCTGGCGCGCGACATCGAGGAGCGCGGCTTGCTCGAACCGATCGTTGCAACGATCGACGACGTGATCGTCTCCGGGCACCGGCGCCGCGCCGGGTGCGCGGTCGCGAACCTCCAAACGGTGCCCGTCCGCCGGATCAACATCCTGTCCACCGACCCGCGGTTCGAATCGTACCTGATCGCGTTCAACAACCAGCGGGTGAAGTCGGCGCAAGAGGCCATCCGAGAGGAACTCGTCCGGACCAGTCCGGGCGACGCCCACAATACCCTCCTGGCGCACCGCAAAACCGAATCCGCCAAGGCCCACAAGCGGGTGAGCAACTCGGGCTTGCGCGTGCTGAAACCCGACGCGGCCGCCCGACGGGCCGCCATTTCGGACGAGAAGCGCCCCATGCTCGACGCGGCGGTAGGCGTGGTCGAGCAGTACCGCGAGTTCTGGCCGCTCACACTGCGGCAGATTCACTACCGCCTGCTCACGCGCGACGTGTTCCGGAACACGAAGACGAAGCTCAAGTACGACAACACAGATAAGTCCTACAAGGATCTGTCCGACCTGCTCGGCCGCGCCCGGCTCAGCGGCCTGGTCCCCTGGGAAAGTATGCACGACCCGACCCGGCCGCGCACGGCGTGGCGCCAGTGGGAGAACGTCGCGGAGTACACGCGGCAGCAGCTCGACGGGTTCCTGTGCGACTACAAGCGGAACCTGCTCCAGAGCCAGCCGGCCTACGTGGAGTTGGTGGTCGAAAAGCTCACCGTCCAGGACATCGCGGAACGCGCGGCCGGGCACTACCACGTCCCCGTCGGGGTCGGGCGCGGGTACACCTCGATCTCCGCGCTAGAAGAGACCGCCGAGCGGTTTGTCGCGTCCGGCAAGGACCACTTCGTGATGCTGATCGCCGGCGACCTGGACCCCGAGGGCGAGAACATTTCCGAGACGTGGGCCGCGTGTCTGCGGGACGAACACGGCGTCGAGAACCTGACCGTGGCGAAGGTCGGCGTGAACCCGACCCAGGTTGCCGAGTACGGCTTGCCTCCTTTGCGCGTGAAGGAAACGTCCAGCCGCCACCGGAAGTTCGTCGAGCGGCACGGGGCACACGTGTACGAACTCGAAGCGTTCGAGCCGAACGTGTTGCAGCAGATCATCCGGGACGCGATTCGCGACGTTCTCAACTTGAACCTGTTCGCCGAGGAACAGCGCCGCGAGTCGGAAGACGCCCGGCTCCTGATGGCTTACCGCAAGCAGGTTCTGGGCTTGATGTCCACCGTCCGGACTAGTCCGGACGGTACGTTGGAGGCGTGAGCGGCGGGCTGAAGTCGGCGCGCCGTCAGGCACCCGCGTGTCTCACACTCGCGGCGTCCGTTTGTGCCCGACCCTTAACACACATTAACAGCGAACGTGAGCGAACCCGCCCCGAAGAAACGCGCCCGGCCGAAGCCGGACCTCACCTTGCGCGAGGTCCGGTTCGCGGAGCACTTCGTGGAGCACGGCAACGCGAGCGAGGCATACCGGGCGGCGGGTTACGCCGAGCGCCCGGCGACCAGTACCTGGGTGCTGGCCTTCCGCGTCCTGCGCAACATTCGCGTCCAGCAGCTGATCCGCACGTTGCGGCAGGAGGCGATCGACGCGACGCGGGTGAGCGTGAACCGGCTGGTACAGGCGCTGGCCCGGATCGCGTTCGCCAACCGCGGCGACCTGTTCGACGAGGAGGGCCGGGTGCTGCCGCCGAGCCGGTGGCCGGCCGATATCGCCGCGGCGGTCGAGGGCGTCGAGAGCGAGGAGCTGTACGAGACGGTCAGCGAGTTCGACGACGCGGCGAAGAAGACCGTGCGGCGCAAGGTGCTCGTCGGGCACGTGCGCAAGGTCAAGACCGCCCGGCGAACCGAAGCGATTCGGATCCTGGCGCAGTGGAAACGAATGATCGGCCTCGACGCGGAGCTCGAGCAGATGGGCCGGGAGATCGACCGACTCCGCGCACTCATCACGCAACTCAAGGAGCAGGGCGATGGCGACACGAACCCAGGTCCGTGATGCACTGGCGGAGCTGGCCCAGGGGGTCGCGGAGGTGACGGGCGAGGGCGGGCCGGTAACGGTCGTGCTCGTCGAGCCGTCGCCGGAGTTCCCCGCCGGCAGCCGCACCCATCGGGGCCCGACCGGGCGCGTCGCGAGGATCGTCACCAGCGGCGGGTGCCTGGAGGAGGGCATCCGTCTGACCGCCCCGCTCCCGGCCGGCACGACGAAGATCCTCGCGGGTGTCGATCCGGCGGAGCTCGTGTAGACGACGATTTGTTACCCCTCGCCCGCCCCTTCTGGAGCGCTTGCTATCATGCGACGGACTCTTCTTCCCTCCCCACCGACCCCCGCACCCGTCCCGTCCCGCGTCGCTCCCGACGAGCAGCCGCTCGTGAGCTTCGACCAGCACCTGCGGGCCGTGCGGATCCTGCCAATCGGATTCGCGAAGCCCGACCACGCAGCAGTCGTGGCCCTCACCCTCGGCGTGCTGCCGACCAAGGCCCGAGCGCTGTGCGCAGACTTGCCCGAGTTGGCCACGGTCCGAGGGCTCCAGGCGGCGGTCGCCGAAGCCCGGCGGACGTTGGACCAGGTGCTGGCAGAAATCCGAGCCGCAGATTCACGGATCCAGGTGATTCGGCAAGAGCTTGGTCCGCGCCACTTCGAGGAGCTCGACCGCATCGAGCGCGGACGCGAGGCGGCCCAGAGCGTCGTTGGAGGTGCGATGGCAGAAGTCGAGCGACTGCAGGGCCGGCTCGACCTGGCGCTCTACCAGGCGCGCCGGGCGATGGTGCGGGCGTGTGAGCCACTGCTGGGGGAGCTGCACACCGAGTTGCAGCGGCGTGCCGGCGAACTGACCTCGCGGGTTCGCGACCTCATCACACCCGAGCTCGTGGCCGCGGCGCGCGAGCTTTCCGCAGTCGAGCACGCCCGAATGGAAGTTGCGCCCGACGCACCGCTCCTTCAGCAGCGATTTGCCGAGTTGATTGACACGGCCGCGCTCGCTGTACTGACGTCACCGGCGTAAGCCCGCGCAGCAAGTGGCGACGACAACCCCAGCGCGAGGATCCGACCGTGACCGACACCGAATTACTTATCGCTCTTCGTGCCGCCCAGGCGGGCGGCACGCTGCCGCCCGCGGCCGTGGCGGAATTGCGCCCGTTACTGAAAAAGGCGTTCGACGCCGGCCGCGAGCGCGAGCGTGCGGCCGGAGCGCTGCGCCCGCTGCTCAAGAAAGCCTTCGACGCCGGCCAGACGTTCGCGCGCTCGCCGGCGAGCTTCAGCGCCCCCGGCCCGCCGCCCCGTCCGGGTCTCGTGTGGAAAGAGTCTACACACCGGTGGGCCAACCCCCACTCGGGCGAGGAGCACGAACACTCGGGCGCGCGGGTCGCCGGTGATGTGTCCGCTCAACCCGCGTCCCAACAGCAGCCCGCCGAGCACGAGCCGGCCGCGCGGGAAGCGGCCCGCGCGATCGCCGCGGACCTGACGGCGGGCATGCCCGAACTCCGCGCCGACCCGACCCTCCGGGCGACGGTCGCGGACCTGGCCCTGACCGCCGCGGCCCGCGCCTACAAGGTCGCGCTCGACGTCACCCACTCGAAGTGGACGCACCGGCTCGCCGAACTCTTGGGCGCGTACTTCGACACGCCCGCCGACCTGGCCAAGTTCGGGTACAACCCGACCAACACCGCGCAGACCGCCCGGCCGGTTCACGACCCGGTGCGGGACGCCCTCGTCGCGGAACTGGGCGTCGGTTTGAGCGGCCACTTGATGGCGAAGATCGCCAGCGCCGTAGTCGTCAAAGCGCTCTACTTCCTGAATGCGAAACTCGCGGGTGCGCCGGCCCGGATGAGCACGGAGGGCGATTGGGTCACGGGCATCGCGGGCCTGCTCGCCGACCTCTTCGACACGATCAACGAATCGGTCGGGCTGCCGCCGGTGAACCGGGCCGCGGTACTCGGTGCGGTTCAGCGACTCGCCGAGGGGAGAACCACGTGATGCCCCAGACGTCAACCGCGCTCGTCGTCGATCACGTCGAGCTCGGCGCGGCCGTTCGCTCGATCGCGAAGTTCGTGCCGGGCGACGCGATCGCGCGCCTGAGCGCCGGTGCCGATTCGCGGGGTGGTGTTGGGTTAGGCGGTTCCCGTGTGGAACCGACTAATCGTTTCCGCGCGAAGAAACGAATTCCCAACGAGCATTGGTTTCTTCGCGTCCCCGCGCCGGGTTCGGAGGCCGCGGGCATCGCGAGAGGATGTGCAGTTCCCAATTGGAATCGCACATTTCCGCCGACCCTACCGGTTGTTCCGCCGACGACGGGCGCCGCGTTTGAGGCCCCAGGCCGCACGCAGGATGGCCGATCGCCGGAGCCGCCGGGGGTTCACGTTGAGAGCGCGTTCGGCCCGCCTGCGCGCGCCCTGGCGTTGCGTGTGGCCCGTGCGGGGGAGTTGACATTCCCCTTCGCCCTCTGCGGGCCAGAAAGCGAACCGGCCCGACCGGTTGTGACGGTCGGGCCGGAACGAGCGGGTGTTGCGACGGGTCTTACCCGCGGGCCTCGGTGACGAGGGCCAGTTCGCACGCGACCAGGCCGGCATCGATCGCCACGGCCATCGGTACGGCCAGTAGCAGCCCGGAACCCGTCAAAAGCGCGATCGACTGCGAGCAGTGCCACACGCTGAGGAACAGGAGCGCGATCCCGCTCCCGCTGGCGAACCACGCGACCGGCTTCTGCCCGGCCTCACTTCGCCTCGGCCGTCTCTTCCGTCGCCTCTTCTGCGGGGTAGGCTTCGGCCCAGGTCAGGAGCTTGACCCACTTCGATTGCATCGCCTCCAGGCAGTCCTTCACCTCGTCGCAGGTGAACGTCTCGTCGCACTCCGCACACTCGAACACCCCGCTCCCGTCCAGGTGCATCTTCACCACCGTGTCCGGGTTCCAGCACTTGATGCAGATCGCGTTCATCACCAGTCCCTCCCGTTCGTGTCGTTCGTCCCAACCCCGCCCACTTATTCGCCCGCCACGACCAGCAATTTAGGTGCGGTCAAGGTGAAATGTCAAAGGCGGTTGTGCGAATTATCTAGTACTACAGCGCACGGTGTGACCTTGACCGAACTGGGCGAGTCGGACAAAGCTTCTGCGGTGAGTCGTCGCCGTCAGGAGCTTTGCGCATGGACGTGGCCCAGATCCGAGCCCTCAAGCCCCGGCTCGACAACTACCTGGCGGGCTTCAAGGACTGCTTCGCCCGTTGCGACACGCGCGAGCACCTCGCCGTCTACGTCCGTGGCCAACTGTCCGACTTGGCCCAGAAGAGTGTCGAGCCCATGGCCCTCGCCGCCGGCATCGCGCCGCGCACACTCCAGGAGTTCCTCGCGCGGTATCGCTGGAGTGAAGATGGCCTGCGCCAGCGATTGCACCACATCGTCGCTCGCGAGCACGCCAGTCCGCACAGCATCGGGCTCATCGACGAGACCAGCGACCCCAAGAAGGGCGTCCAAACGCCGGGCGTTCAGCGGCAGCACTGCGGGGCCGTGGGCAAGAAGGACAACTGCATCGTCACGGTGCACTTGGGCTATGCCGCGGACGACTTCCACACCCTGCTCGACGGCGAGTTGTTCCTGCCCGAGAG
>CAZBXY010000388.1:0-7149 GCA_964495365.1 uncultured Frigoriglobus sp.
CCCGTACTGCACCGCCGCGGCACTCTTCGACGGCGACGTGTACCTCGAAACGTTCGACGAGGCGCACTTCACCGACCCGAAGTTGGTCGCGTTCACTTACAACGTGAAGGTCCGCCACGACGGGACGCTCGACCCGCGGTACCCGACCGGCATCCCGAACCGGATCACGCTCACGCTCGCCGACGGGCGCACGCTGGTCCGGGAGGTCGAGTTCCCGCGCGGGCACGCGGGCAACCCCATGACCGACGCGGAGGTCGAGGCGAAGTTCCGCCGCGTCGCCGAGCCGAAATACGGCAAGGCAAAGGCCGGCCAGATTCTCGCGCGCTGCTGGGATCTGGAGAAGCTCAGTAGCGTCACGGAGCTGATCGGGATGTTCGGGTGAAGTAGGCGAACCCGCTCGCAAGAGTAGGTGCGCCCAGCGTCAATCCGGCCCCAGCTTGTAAATGTGAATCGCCGCCCGTTCGACCGGCACGTCTTCGGGCCAGTGGTACACGATCCGGCTCGTGGGCGACTTCGACAGCGCCTTTGCGTTCGGCAGCTCCGGCAGGCGCGAGTGCGGACTGCCCTTCAGGTTCTCGTTCTCCAGCACGATGTACGTGTTCCGCGACACCGGCGGGTTCCACGACACGCGGTACAGCGTGCGCCCGGCGTACCATTCCGCCCAGCAGTACGGGTCGAGCATCGCGTCGGTGTCGGTGATGCGCGGCGCGAGCCACTCGCCGGCGCGGCGGTGCGCCTCGCGGTGCGTGTGCATCGGCTTGAGCGCGAACGGGAGCGATGAGGCGACGATCGCGACCAAGAGGCCCGCCGCGGTGACGCGAACTCCGAGCCGCTCGACTCGCGGGAGCAGCTGCCCGATCGCGGCGGCCGACAGCGGCAGCCCGGCCGCCGCGAACTGGCACGCGAGGACCGTCAGGAGCATCGTGTGCCGTTCCGATACGTAACCGACCCGCGCCGCGAGGTGCAGCAGCACCGCGACGTTGCACACCATGAGTACGACGAGCACCCACAAGCCCGGTTCGGTAGCGAACCGCCGGCGGAGGGCAATCATCGCGAACACCGCGAGCGGCCACACAACGTAGTTCGCGGTCTTGTTCATCTCCTTCAGTACCGCCTGCACCGCCCACATGGACCGCGACTTCCCGGCGTCCCGCTCCTCGTTCCACCACTCCGCGAACAGCACCGTCCCGATTACCGCGCGCTGGGTCGTCGGCCCGCTGTGGAAAATCGGCCGCGGCGCCCCGCCTTCCAGCATTTGTTGGCCGGAGGTCTTGTTCGTCAGTTTGCCGATCACCGCCATGTACGGGACCGAGACGAGCGCGACGCCGATGCACAGCGCGGTGAGCCGGCCGAGCGTTTCGTCGCGGGTCCAGCGGCGCGAAAGGCCCAGCCACAGCGCGACGGCGCCGGGACCGGCCGCGACCATCAGCCCCTCCGGGCGCACGAGGTAACTGGCCCCAGTGGCCAGTCCGCACAGCAGAAACCCGCTGATCCGCGGGCGCCGCACGGCCCGCACGCCCAGCACGATCGCCCCGACCGTGGTCAAGAGGTAGACGCCTTCCGTGAGGCCGTCACTGGTGATTCGGGCCGGGACCGGTAACACTTGAAAGAGCAGCGCCGCGGCGAATCCGATGTTGCGGCCGAACAGCATTCGCCCGATCAGATACGCCGGGACGACGAGCAGCGTCGCGGCCAGCGCGTTGGCAATTTGTGTCGAACGGACCGCGCGCTGCGGGGTCGGTTTGTCGGAAACGTGCTTGTGGACCGCATCGACCGCCCACACCGCCAGCGGGAACCCCGGCGGGTGTTCGGCGGCGCGGATGTGGTCGAGGGTGTTCTTGGCGCGCCCGTTCTCGTGCGGGGGCGCGGCCGACGGGGTTTCGAAGCACAGGGCCAGCCGCGCGAACCCGAGGCTGTCGCGGGCGGTCAGTGCGGTGTGCGCGATGAGCCACCCGTGGACGGCGCCGGCGACCAGAACGAGCGCGATAAGCCGCACGTAATCCGGGCCGAACAGCGCCCGCGGCCGTTCGACCTGTTCCAACCGGCCGCCGACTGTGGCACTCATACCGCTCCGCTCCGTGTGTGTGCCGAGGAACGGCGGACGATAGGCAAACCGCGCGGCCCCGTCAAGCCGGGGTCAGGGCCTGTTCGTAGTGACCCGCTTCAGCGGGTCACTACGAACGACAACCGCGAGGATTCCATGCTCCCGATCACCGATACCATCGCCATCCCCGACGACGAACTGGAGTGGAGCTACGCGCGGTCCGGCGGGCCGGGCGGGCAGAACGTGAACAAGGTGTCCTCCAAGGCGATCCTGCGCTGGAAGGCCGCGGCGACCGCCGCGCCGATCCCGCCGGCGGCGACGGTGCGCATGAAGACCGCGTTCCCCAGCCGGTTCACCGTCGATGGCGACGCGGTCATTCCGTCGCAGAAGTACCGCGACCAGGAGCGCAACAAGGAAGACTGCCTGCTGAAGTTGGCGGAGATGGTTCGGGCCGCGCTCGTGGAACCGACGGTGCGGAAGAAAACGAAGGTGTCGAAGGGGGCGAAGAAGCGCCGCGTGGCCGACAAGCGCCGGGCCAGTGCCAAGAAGCAGTCGCGCCGCGTCAGCGGACACGACGAGTGAGGATTTGTGATTGGTGATTTGCGATTGATGATCGAAAGGCGGAGCTGGTTGACGCGCGAGATGTGTTTGCAATCACAAATCGCCAATCACGAACCGCCAATAAAAGTAGCGGGGGCAAGCCCAGTGTAATGTGGGGCGCCCCCGCTTCTCGCTTCCCGGTCGGGTCGTCGCCAGCTATCGCGCGACACCGACGCGGAACGGTCGTATGACCTCGGCTCGATGACCGAGTTGTGAGTACCGGCGCAAGTTGTCGAAACGGGATTCTCTTGCAAATTGCCGCCTGGCTGCCACCGGCGGGGCGGGGGATGGCGGTCGAGTGCAGACGGATGGGAGCCGGAATGGCACCCGGCAGACTCGAACCGGACCCGGACGACCCGGAACGGCGGTCAGCCGTTACTGGCCCGGTGGCGACTCCGGTTCGGAGTGGAATTCGTGAGCGCAGCTCATGGAGGTGCTCCTCACCGTCGGCTCCGCGTACTCGCTAGCTCCGACAGGGCCGACAGCCTGTCGGTTTGCCACTTGTAATGTTACCGCGGTCTCTCCCGGCGGCAACAAAAATCTCCCCGAATTTCGCAATTCGCTCGGTGTGGCCGCCAGGCGCGTCCGGCCGTAATTTCGTGAACACCCAAGACCCACCGGAGTCACAGATATGGGCGAACGCGAACAGCGCCTCGAAGCCGCCGGCTACCCGCTCGACCGCGGGCCGACCGAAGGATCGGTCATCGAACTGGTGTCGGTCCTCGGCCCCACGCTCTACGCCTCCGGGCAGGTGCCGTTCGACGCCGGCGTCTTGACGAGCAAGGGCAAGGTGCCGTCGGAAGTGTCGGTGGAGAACGCGACACGCGCCGCGGCGCTGTGCGCGGCGAACATCCTGCGCGCGATCGTCACCAAGCTCGGTTCGCTCGACCGGATCGAGCGCGTGGTGCGCGTGACCGGCTACGTGAACGCCGACCCGACGTTCACCGACTGCCACCTGGTCATCAACGGTGCGACGACCCTGTTGAAGGAGGTGTTCGGCCCGGAGAAGGGCCGGCACGCCCGCACCGCGCTGGGGATGGGCCAGCTCCCGCTCGGCACGAGCGTCGAGGTGGAGGCGATCTTCGAGTTGAAGCAGTGACGCGGGCGGGCAAGGAGGAACGCCCGAACCACCTGCCGCGCCAGCCCGCGCCAGTTTCGGAATTGGGGACGCAACGGCACAGTCGGGCCGGCGCGGCAGGTGGTTCGGCGACACCGCCTCAGTAGTTCAGCGTCAGCGAGGTAAACCCCTCCGACCGGTCCGTGCTCAGGACGATGTCCCGGCCGAAGTAGAACGTCTGCCAGTCCTCCACCCACTGGACGCTATCGATCGTACCGGGGATGTGCCGCAGGTTGCCGGTGTACACGGTGCTGCTGATCCAGTCCTTCTCCCAGGCATCATCTCCCATCGCGATCAGCTTGACTCGGAGGTGGCCGGGAACCCCGCCCGGGAACACCTCGTAGTAGGGGACCGGCGTTCCCGACACGGACACGCCGATGCCGTCGGGGTGCTGGAACACCCAGTAGTAGGTCGCCAGTTCCCCGCGGTCGAGCCGCTGTGTCCCGCCCGGTTCGAGGTTCAAGCGCTTCAGCAGCAGCGAGTCGCGGTAGATCTCGATCTTCACTTGCGTGTCGGTGCCGCTCCACCACTTCTCGCCCGTCTTGATCGTCCAGTCGATCTTGGTGACGTTGGCGGGCGGGGGCGGGGGAACCCCGTGGGTGGTGAGGCACTGGTTCAGTTGTCTCCGCGCGGCGCTGATCTCCGCCGAGAGCTTACGGATCTGAGCGACGATCCCCGGTTTCTGTGAGGGCGAAGCCGAGTGTAAATCCTCCGAGAGGGAGTTCTTCTCCGCGAGCAGGCCGTCGATCCGGTTCTGGATTTCTTGACATTGCGCGGGCAGGGGCATTTGTAAGTCCTCCGAGAACATGAGGTGGAACGCCTGACACTTCACCTGCTGACTCGAACGTGTGAGGGACCAGAGGCCGATCCCGGCCCCGGCGCCAATCGGCGCCGTGACCGTCGGACGGACCTGTTCGGCTAGCGGCGTGTTCCCCGCTGACCGACCGAGCGCGCGCTTCCCCTCAGCGCCGGCGCCAGCGGGCGCGGCGGCGGTTGCGGTGACAGGAGTAGCTGAACCGGTACTGGAAGAAGTAGTAGTAGGCCCGGGCCGGGCGGGCGCTCAGCCCGACGGCGGCCACGGCCCCGATCCAGACCGCGAGCCGGCGAAAGAGCGAACGGCGGTTCATGGTGATTTCCTCCGGGTTATTCGATGACTTCGATGTGCTTGCCGTCGGTCGAAACCGAGAGGGTCACCTCTCCGCCCTTGGGCTTGGTGCACTCGGCGTGGTAGCCGATGATCTTGTCTCCCTCGCGGAGGACAAACACGGTCACGATCTTGAGATCCACCTTCTTTTTCGCGTTCCGGTCATCGAGCGCCTTGGTGACCACGTCCGGCCACTTCGCTTCGAGCATTTCCGTGGTCGATTCGAGCAGCTCGCCCGACGCCGACACCTGAACCTTGAGGTCGCGGTCCTTTTTCCCGAGGACGCACTGGAGGTCGAAGACGACGTGGCTCTCCTCCTTGGGGTTCATCAGATCCTTCCCCTGGCGGATGTGGTGGGCCTCTTTCACCTTGGTGAACGCCGGCCACTTCTTCTTGACCGCGGCAATCACCGGCGCAGGCACGTTGTCAACGTCTTTGATCTCCTTCTCGACCTCGATCACCTTGCCCGCCGCCGTGACCATGAGGGTCACGTCCAGGTCGCCCTTGCGCCGGCCGTCGAGTTCGTAGGCGACCTTCTTCTGGGGTTTCTTCTTCCCCGTCGCTTCTTCCTCTTCCTCGATCTTGACCGCCGACAGCCACTCGACCTTTAACTTGAAATGGTCCTTCACGCAGTCCTCGGCCGCGTCCTTCACGACCTTCGGGACGTCCTTCAGATCGATGTCCGTGGTCTCCGCGAACGCCGGGGCCGCGGACTCCGTGACCGTCACTGCGGCCGCGGCCGCGACGACGCCCCCGCCGGCGAGCCAGCCCAGAGCCGCGCGCCGGTCACCGTTGTACTCGCCTGTCATCGGCTCCTCCGCTCGAATCCGTGGTGAGACGGTACGCCATCGCCCCGACCGCACTCACCCGCACGGCCAGCAGCGCCCACCCCTCGATGGAACAAACGTTTGCTTCGACGAAACCGGACAACGGCCGATTCGGTTTGTCTAAAAAGGCTAAACGATTGCCAGACGGTAATGGGCCGCGCTCCCGGTGTCAACGACCTTGCCGCAATTCGCGCCGCCAGCGTGCCGGAGGCCAGGCGCTCACCACTTATCGAGGTCACTCTGCTTGGTCTCGGCGGCGAGCAACACCGCGACGACCGTGACCAGCGCCATGGCGATCAGGTACACGCCCACCGGCCACGGGGCGCCGTCGGACCATTTCAAGAGCGCCGCCGCGATCAGTGGCGCGACCCCGCCGGAGAGCGGGGCGGCGAGCTGATAGCCCAGCGACGCCCCGGTGTACCGCACCCGCGTGCCGAACAGCTCCGACAGAAACGCCGCCTGCGGCCCGTACATCGCCGCGTGCCCGACCATCCCGAACACGAGCGCCGCGTAGACCCATTCGTTCTCGCGCGTGCCCACCAACCAGAAGAACGGGAACGCGAAGCCCGCCAGGAACAGCGCCCCGCCGAGGTACACCGGCTTGCGGCCCACGCGGTCGGAAAGTAAGCCGAACAAAGGAGTTACGACGAGGTGGACCGCCGCCGCGAGCATCACGCCGTCGAGCAGGACCGCTCGCGGGAGGCCGAGGTGCTGGGTGCCGTAACTGAGCGCGAATACCGTGAAGAAGTAGTAGAAGCCGTTCTCCGCGACGCGGGCGCCCATCGCCAACAGCACGTTCCGCGGGTACTTGCGGAGGACTTCCGCCAGCGGCAACCCCTCCGGCTTCTGTTCGGCGAGGGCTTTTTCAAAGAGCGGACTTTCGAGCACTTTCAGCCGCAGAAACAGCCCGACCGCGGTCAGCACCACGCCGAGCAAAAACGGCACCCGCCAGCCCCACGCGAGGAAATCGGCTTCCGGGAGGAGCGTTGCGAGGCCGAACGCGCCGGTCGCGAGCAGCAGGCCGACCGGCGCGCCCGCTTGCACCCAGCTCGCCGAGAACCCGCGCCACCGCGGGTCGCCGCGCTCCGCGACCATCAACACCGCCCCGGCCCATTCGCCGCCGACGCCCAGCCCTTGCACGAACCGCAACAGGACGAGCAGCACCGGGGCGAACACGCCGGCGGTGTCGTAGGTCGGCAGAAGCCCGATGGCGAACGTCGAGAGGCCGACGAGTACGAGCGTCGCGACGAGGGCCGACTTCCGCCCGAACCGATCGCCGTAGTGGCCGAAGAGTACGCCGCCGAACGGCCGTGCGATGAACCCGACGGCGTAAGTGCCGAACGCGGCCATCGTCCCGGCGACCGGATCGACCGTCGGGAAGAACAGGCGGTTGAAGACGAGCGCCGCGGCGGTGCCG
>CAZBXY010000389.1:0-7136 GCA_964495365.1 uncultured Frigoriglobus sp.
AATGCTAACGACCATCACGACTTCCGACATCCCCAACTTCCCGGATAGACTCTAACACCATGAACACCGCGACCGTTCTCGACCGCGAGGAGTACGTCGAGCAGGCGTACCTGTTCCGCACCGTGCGCGAGCGCCTGGCCGATAACCAGGCCGCCCAGGACATCTTCCAGCGGGTCGGTGAGGAACTCCTTTCCAGCACGCGGTTGCCCTATGCGGTCGCATTCGTCGCGGCCGAACTCAAGCACACCGGCCTCGTTGCGAACGGATTTTCAAAGCTCCCGCACTACTTCACCGCGTTCCAGGCGTTCGTGGTGAAGCAGGCCGAGGACGAGAAGTCGCGGTTCCCGATGCCCACCGCGTTCCTGGTACTCGAACGCGAGGCCGCTTACCGCGCCGAGAAGCCCACCAGACCGGGCCTGTTCGTCTACCAGTTCGAGACCATCTCGCGCAACCGGCTCGGCTACCTCGACGGGCTGGAGGCGATGGCCCGCGACCCGTTCTACGACGCGGACTGGCGCGATTACTTCGACACGCTCCGCAAGAACGTCGGTGAGATCGACTTTTGCGACCTCGTGTACCTGCGATCGGAGATGTACGTGAGCGAGGAGCGGCGGAAGAACGCGACGTTCGAGCCACCCTTACCGGTGATCTTTGGCGAGAAGGAGGGGAAGATCGCCAAGGCGAGTCGCAACCGCGACCCGCTGTACCTGTTCGCGGCGCTCCAGCGGCAACTCGGCTACCCGGAGGTGCCGCGGTACGCGGTCCGCAACGAGGCGAGTACGAAACTGGAGATCATTCAAACGAAACTGCGCGAACTCGAAATGCGGCTGAAACTGGCCGAGGGCGAACTCCGCGGCAACGTCGATCTGAGCCAGTTCGGCAAACCGGATTTGCTCAAGGATGATGATTAGGCGAACCCCGGACGCAAGTCCGGGGGTGATTAACGCCGACCACCCCGACCACCCCCGGACTTGCGTCCGGGGTTCGCCTATGCGCTCGTGGGGCGGCTGCTGCGGAACGCTTGCAGCACCTCGTACAGGTCTTCGCTGACGGCCACTTCGTCGTCGAGGAAATCTTTCAGCCAGATGAAGTTCATCCGCTGGGCCATCGCGACGAGCGGGAGCAGGTCGCCGAGCCGCACCCGCACGTCCGGTTCGGGGCGCAGTTCCTCGGCTTCTTCCACGACCGGGGTGAAGATCTTTAGTCGGGTGGTCATGTCGTTCTCCGTTCTCGCGAGCTGAACAAGGTGAAAATCGGTCCGCGCCCGCACTCCGCTTCACGCGCGGGCGAGAAGCGGCGCGGATCGGGCGGGCGATTGGATAAGATGTTCCGAAGCGCGAAGACGCCCCATGTCGGTAGGTGAGATTTTGTTCATGACAACAAAATTTGCGGTCCTCGGTAGCGGTGGGTGGGGTACTGCGGTCGCCCTGCTCCTGGCGCAACAATCGTCACACCGTGTACAACTGTGGAGCGCGCACGCTGACCGCGCGGAGCAGTTGTGCCGGTCGCGCCGGAACGAGCGGCTGCTCCCGGACGTTTCGATCCCGGAATCGGTTCAGATTACTGCCGATCTTGCCGAAGCGGTCGATTCCGCCGACTGCTGGGTGAGCGCGATCCCGACCGCGTACCTCCGCGCCACGCTGGGCCGCTTCACCGCATTTCGGAACGCCGATGTGCCGGTCGTGAGCTTAACGAAAGGTTTGGAAATCGCGACGTTTCGGCGGCCGTCGGAAATCATTGGCGAATTATTCAAGACGGAGAACGTCGCGGTGCTGAGCGGGCCGAGTCACGCCGAGGAGGTCGCCCGCGGGTTGCCCACGTCGCTCGTTGTGGCCGCGGAAGGCGGCCTGGCGGCCCGCGTGCAGCAGTGGTTCGGCACCGACCGCTTTCGCGTGTACACCAACGGCGACCTCGTCGGCGTCGAGCTGGCCGGCGCGCTGAAGAACGTGATCGGGATCGCCGCCGGCGTGTGCGACGGCCTCGGGTTCGGCGATAACGCGAAGGCGGCGCTCCTCACGCGCGGGCTGGTCGAGATGACGCGGTTCGGCGTGGCCCACGGGGCGGAACCCGCGACGTTCCACGGCCTGGCCGGAACCGGCGACCTCATCACGACGTGTTTCAGCCCGCACGGCCGCAACCGCCGCGTCGGCTACCGATTGGGGCAGGGCGAACCGCTCGCCGATGTGCTTGCCGGTCCGCAGGTCGCAGAGGGCGTGTTGACGAGCCGGAGTGTGTTCGAGCGCACGCAGAAGAGCGGGATCGACGCCCCGATCATGACCGGCGTGTACCAGATGCTGCACGAGGGCCGCGCGCCGCTCGCCGTCGTGCAAGACCTGATGACGCGGAGCCAGAAGCACGAACGAGTATAGCCGCTTGCGGCTTCGCGAGCGCCAACGAAGTGAGATAACCCATGCACCCCGAAGCCGACGCGTTCCTCGACGCGATCTTCGACAACCCGGACGACGACACGCCGCGCCTCGTGTACGCCGACTGGCTCCAGGAGCACGGGCAGGAGAACTACGCGCAGTTCATCCGCCTTCAGTGTGCGGCGGCCCGCCACCCGCTCTGGAGCGATGAGGCGAACCGCTTGTGGGAGGAAATCGGCCGCGTGTGGAATCGACTCGACGAGGAGTGGTGGCCCGCGACGCGGGAAACGTGGGAGGTGCCGGCGCTTCTTGATAGGTGGGATCACTCCACGAATCAGATCACTTACTGGAAGGGGCACCGAGAGGGCTTACTCGATGCGGTGCACTTTCACCGCGGGTTTCTGCGGCCAAGTGTTCTGGTAACGGCCGAACTCCTCCTACGTTTCGCCGCGCATAACTGTTCGATCGATCTTGCTTCTTCGTTCCTTATTACAGCCGATAACACCGAGTTGGAAGCTGTTGCGGAGGTGCCCGCGCTCCGCTGGGTGACGCGGGTCGAATGTCCTTCGTCGCGAGCAGACTGGGATTATCGACAACCGCAGCCAGACGCACTGAACGAGTTTCTTCGTTCCATTCACCTTCGGCGAGTCAAAGTCCTCAACCTTTCCAGATACTCCTTGATGGAGGAGAACGTTCCGATACTTCTGAACGCTCCCAATCTTGCGTCGGTCGAAGAACTGGAAGTCGGCTTCGGTGAAGACCCGGACTTCGATCCAGATGAAACCGTTCTTCAATTAAAGAGTCGCTTCAAGCGGGTCGTTCGTTCCTGACACCCCGCCGTCACTTCGCCAACTGCTCGCGGAGCCAGCCGGGCTTGTCGGTCGTGATGCTCTCCACGCCCACCGCGATCATCTGCTTCGCCAGGTCCACGTCGTTCACCGTCCACACGTAGAGCTTCAGGCCTGCGGCCCGCACCTTGTCGGCGAACACTTTATCGAGCACCGCGGGCGTCGCGGAGAGGTCGAGGCCGTCCGCCTTGATCTCCTTCGCTTTTGCGATCAATTCTACGGCCGTGCGGGGCTTCTGGTTCTTCGGGGCGAGGCTCACGATCCACAACGCTTGCAGGTCCGGGCGCAGCTTCTTGCTCGCTGCAATCACGTCCGCGTTAAAGCTGATGACGCACGTCTGCGCCGGCTTCAGCTTGCTGGCCTTGATAACGCGATCCATCTCGGGCACCGCTTCCGGCCCGCACTTGATCTCGATGAACACGCGCTTTCCGTCGGGGACAGTCGCGAGCATTTCGTCGAGCGTCGGGAGCTTCTCGCCGGCGAACTTATCGCCCTTCCACGCGCCCGCGTCGAGCTTACGCAGCTCCTCCAGCGTTGATTCCGCGACCTTCAGTTCCACGCCGGTCGTGCGCTTGGTATTCGCGTCGTGGATCACCACGAGCTTGCCGTCCTTCGTCAGGTACACGTCGAACTCGGACGCATCCGCCTTCTGCTCCCAGGCGAGCTTGATCGCCGCAATGGTGTTCTCCGGCGCGTCGGCCGACGCCCCGCGGTGGGCCACGATCTCCACCTTCGGCAGTTCGGCGGCGAACGCGGCGGTGGCGGCGAGTGCGGTCATGAGTGCGGCGAGCGTGCGGAGCATGATCGGTTCCTCGGTGTTGCTCGTTGTACTAATGACGCCGCGCCCGGATGACGCGGAATGTTTCGTGTAAGATCAAAGAAGTTCCCCTACTCATGCGCGAACGCAATGCCCCACTCCGTACTGATTATCGACGACGAGGAACCGATCGCGTGGGCGCTGCGGCGCGCCTTCGAGCGCGACAAGCATCGCGTCGAAGTCGCCGCGACCGCCGAGGACGGACTCGCCAAAGCCAAGCGGAACCCGCCGGATGTCGTGTTCCTCGATGTCAGGCTGCCCGGCATGGACGGTCTCACCGCGCTCGGCGAACTGAAGAAGGCGGCCCCGGGCGCCGCGGTCGTGGTCATCACCGCGCACGGGAACCTGAACACCGCGGTCAAGGCCGTCGAGGGCGGCGCGTTCGATTACCTCGCCAAGCCGTTCGAGCTGGCGCAAGCGCTGGATGCTGCCAAACGCGCGCTCGCGAACCGAAATGACGACGCATCAGTTGGCTCAAGCCCCCTGCTCGCCGAGGTCGATTCTTCGCCCGACGCGATCATCGGGCGAAGCCCGACGATGCAGACCGTGTTCAAGCGGATTGCGAAGGTCGCGCCGACGGTGGCGTGTGTGCTCATCACAGGCGAGAGCGGCACCGGGAAGGAACTCGTCGCCCGCGCGATCCACGCGAACAGCCCGCGCCGCGACAAGCCGCTCTTGGCAGCGCATGTCGCGGCGTTCAACTCGAACCTCGTCGAGAGCGAGCTGTTCGGACACGTGAAGGGCGCGTTTACCGGAGCCGATCGCGCGCGCGACGGGCTCCTGAAGCTGGCCGACGGCGGCACCGTGTTCCTCGACGAACTCGCCGACATCCCGCTACCAGTGCAGGCGAAACTCCTCCGCGTACTTGAGCGGCAGGAGGTGCAATCGGTCGGCGCGAGCGAGTCGCAAACGGTCGATGTGCGCGTCGTCTCGGCCACGCACGCCGATCTTTCGAGCGCGGTGCGCGAGGGCACGTTCCGGCACGACCTGTTCTTCCGCCTGAACGTCTACCCGATCCACCTCCCGCCACTCCGCGACCGCGTGGATGATATTCCGCTCCTGGCCGAACACTTCCTGCGCAAGTTCGGCGTGCCGAACCCCGCCGGCGTGCTACCCGCGGACACGCTGAACTTCCTGAAGGCGCGGCCGTGGCCGGGGAACGTGCGCGAGCTGCGCAACGCGCTCGAACACGCCGCGATCGAGGCCCGCGGCGGCCCACTGCGGCCCGAACACTTCCCCGAACCGAATAACGCCACCGGCCCCGCTTCAACCGCCGAACGCCTGCGCTCGCTCGTCACCGAATGGGTGCGCGAGCGCGTCCTCGCGTTCGGAGGCTCGGAACCGGCCGATCTCCATCAAAAGCTGATCGAGGAGGTTGAACCGGCGGTACTCGATGAGGTGCTGCGCCAGGTGGACGGGAACCGGCTGGTCGCGGCGCGCTGGCTGGGCCTGGCGCGCGCGACGGTGCGCAAATTGATCCGCAAATACCACCCCGAAAGCGCCGAACCCGACACCGACGAGGGGTGACCGCGCGCATGCATTTTGTACAAGTGTATATTGAGCGAACTTCGGTCGGTTGTCAAATCGGATTTCTGTGATTTTTTCCGAATTGTGCAAATCGTTGACCCGGACGCCGCCGCCGGTTCTCATATCACCGGCCGTTTCTGTTCCCATTTGATGGGGTTCCTCATGCGCCGCCTCGTTCCCCTGGTCGTATTCGTCCTCGCCGTCGGCCGCCTCACCGCCGCCCCGCCGGAGCGCACACACGACATCACCCCCGCCGATTACGCCTCGGTCAACACGATCACCGAAATCGCCCTCTCGCCGGACGGCAAACAGGTCGCGTACTGCCTCGCGACGTGGGACAAGAAGTCCGACCGCCGCGCCACGGAACTGTGGGTCGTCGATACCGACGGCAAGGGCAAGCCGAAGCAACTGACGAGCGACCGCGCCAACGACCGGCACCCGAAGTGGAGCGCCGACGGGAAGGCGATCTACGTTCTCGCAAACCGCAAGAAGAAGGACGACCCGAAGGGCATTACGCGGGTCTGGAAGATCTGGCTGGACGGTGAACGGCCGCCGGTCTCGGCCTCCGCCGACACGAAAGAACCCGTTACCGGGTACGACTACGCCCCGAAAACCGATCAGGTGTTCTACACCTACGACGCGACCGCCAAAGACAAGGACGACTTCTCCGGGCTGCGCGAGAAGTTCGGCAAGATCGACTACGGGCACGGCAAGCGGACGGTCAGCGAGATGTACATGAACAACCTCGACGGCGTCCCGGAGAAGGTGTTCGCCGACAACCGCTACATCCGCGAGTTCGCCGTGACCGCCGACGGCAAGCGGATCGCGATGATTTCGGCGATCGACGACACCGTGGTGAAGTCCGAGGGCGAGAGCCGCGTCGATGTGTGGGAGAACGGCAAGATCGTCACGCCGCCGACCGAGATCTACCGCAAGGACGCGGCCAGTCCGTTCGCGTGGCTCGAAGGGCTGGCGTGGAACCCGGACGGCACGAAGTACGCCTTCTGCTGCATCCACGACGCCTACCCGGCGGAAGTCATCCTCGGCGCGCTCAAGGACGGCAAATGGACCACCGACCGGATGAGCCGCAAGAAGGTGTTCCCGCCGGAGGCGGTGAAGGGCGAACTACACGTCCGCGGGTACGGCACTCCGCTGCGGTGGATCGCCAACGACTCGCTCACGTACCTCTCGGAATCGGCCGGGAATGTTTACTCTCGCACCTACGTGATGAATTTCCAGGAAGACGTCGATCCCGCGATCAGGAGCGACGCCACTCACGTGCCGGGTGGTAAGGAAGAACCGGTGGTAGTAGTCGCGGCGGACGTGGTTGCCGGCAAGCGAGTCGAACTCGCCGGCAGCCCGACCTCGTTCCCGGTGTTGCGCACGATCGCCAAGGACGGTGACAAGTGGGGGTGGAAGACGCTCGTGGACCCCAACCCACACACCGAGACGTGGAAACTGCCCACCGTCCAGCACGTTTCGTGGAAATCGGCGGACGGCGCGAGCGTCGGCGGGCCGCTGGAACTTCCGTTCGGGTGGAAGAAAGGCGACAAGCCGCTGCCCCTGGTGGTCGCGATC
>CAZBXY010000390.1:0-7060 GCA_964495365.1 uncultured Frigoriglobus sp.
GGGCTAACATCGGTCGCCGCTCCGCGGCTACAAAGGCGTCACCGCACCGTGACAAAGTCATTGTGGTTAATC
This sequence comes from uncultured Frigoriglobus sp., assembly GCA_964495365.1. Lineage (GTDB taxonomy): Bacteria > Planctomycetota > Planctomycetia > Gemmatales > Gemmataceae > Gemmata. The sequence continues at coordinate 73 of CAZBXY010000390.1, forward strand.
AGTGCCTGCACCACTTGCAGCCTCACGCGCTTCGTTTGCTCCGGTTCCTTCACGTCCTTCAGCGCGCCACGCAGCTCCACGAGCGCTTCGAGGCACGTCGCGAGTTCGTCCTTCGATGGCGATGTGCCCAATACCGTCTCAAATGCGAGTGTCACGAACCGCGTGTCGTCGGCATCCTTCAAGTTCGCGTGTAAGCGGTCGTTGATCTTCGCGGCTGTCGTTTGCGCAAGTTTGCTGTTCCACAGCGCGAGCGCCTGCTGGGGGACGATGCTCTCGCTGCGGCGGTAGCACTCCAGTACGTTCGCGTTGTCGAAGGTGTCGAGCAGTTTGTTGTGCTCGTTGTGCGAGTGGATGAAGTACAGCGACCGCCGGCGGCTCGCGTCCTGCTGCGGGATCGGGATCGGTGGGCCAGACATTGTGAGGTCGAGATCACCCGCGATGTGCAGCAAGCTGTCGCGAATCGTTTGGGCTTCCATACGGACAGAGTTCATGCGCCAGTAGTAGCGGTTTTCCGGGTCGATCCTCGCGCTGGCGTCGGCGCTCGCGCTCGAAGACGACAGGCGGTAGGTGTGGCTCGTTACAATCAACCGATGAAGGTGCTTGAAGCTCCAGGGCTTTGCAGAACCTAACCCCCCGGCCCCCTTCCCTAAGAAGGAAGGGGGAGCCGAAAGCCCCCTCTCCCCCCGGGGGAGGGGGTTGGGGGTGGGGTCTTGGAACTCGCATGCCAGCCAATCCAGTAGTTCCGGGTGACTCGGCGCGGCGCCCTTGCGGCCGAACTCGAACACGTTCGCCACGAGCGGCCGGCCGAAGTGCCGCAGCCACACGTGATTCACCGCGACGCGGGCCGTTAGCGGGTTGTCCTTCGAGGCGATCCAGTTCGCCAGCGCGGTGCGGCGCCCGGTGCTCGTGTCGGGGAACGGCCCGAACTTCGGCCGCGTGTCGAGGTTCGACTCCGCGGAGCGCACCGCGCCAGGAATCGGCGTGTAGGTCTCGCCCGGGTTCTCAGCCGCTTTCTTCGCGGCGCTGAGGGCGGCATCGGCGGTCTTGCGCTTCTGCTCGGCGGCGGCCTTCGTCGCGGGGGCCGCGCGCTTCACCTCCGCATCGGCTTGCGCGAGCGCGAGTTCCGCGGCCAGCACCGCCGCCTTCTTCTCGGCGACCGCGGCGGTCTTCGCGTCGTCCTTCGTGCCGCTGGCGTCGGCCTTCGCACGCGCTTCGAGTGCTGCGAGTTCGGCTTCCGCCACCGCGACCGCCCTTTCGGCCGCGGTCACGTTCGCCTCGGCCACTTCCGGCGTGAACGGTGCGACCTTTGCGCCCTTCGGCTGCACCAACTCGAAGTCCGCCGGCAGTTCGCGGAGCACAAATCCGGTGAACGCGGCGGTCGCGGTGTAGGTGATGAGGTCGATCTTGCCCTGCTTGCGTGCGATCGGCAACAGGTACGCGAGCGAGTGGTTGCCGTTGTACGAGACGTTCAGAAGCGACCCGCGAATGCGGACGTGCAGTTCCAGCGGCTTCTCGACCGGGATCGGCATGTTGACCGCGCCGTCCGCGGGGTAGACGTAGTTTCCTCCGTTCTTGTAGGCGACCTGGAGCTTGCTCCCACCGGCGCTGACGTACACCAGGATTTCGTTGCCCTCCGAGACGTCGAACGAAATCCCTACTGACCTGTACGGATCGCCACCAGTGATAGTAAAGTCGAACTTGGCCTCGAAATCCGCCGGCGGCGTGGACTTCGTGCGCAAGTGTGATCGTTCGCCGCCGGGTTCCTGTTGAAGGAGGCGCCCTTTTTCGTGCTTCCACGTGCCCGGGCCGGTCTCCCACACATCCGGGTTCGCCTTCGCGAAGTCGTCCTTGAAGACGAGCTTCCCCTCGATCGGCTTCGGCTTGTCCGCCGGTGGGGCCGTCTTGGCGATCTTCGCGCGCTCGGCCTGCGCGCTCGCCAGCGCGGCCTTTGCGTTCGCGAACTTTGTCTCGGCCGCTCTCTTGTGTGCCGCGACGACCTCCGGGCGTGCCCCGGGCCGGTACGCGAGCACCGGGAGCTTCACCGGCGTGAACTTCAGACCGTTGGGGGCCAGGAATTGCGGCAGCCCGGGGAGAACCGCGCGGTCCTTGTCGGGGTTCCGCTCGTCGCCGCGAATGTGGAACGGCGTCTTGGCGTCGGGGTTCGCATCGAACGCTCGCGGGAGACCGGCCCTCATCGCGTCGAGTTCGCCGGCGATGAAATCGGTGCGCAACTGGTACGGCTCGAAGATCGCGCGGAAGCTGTAGTAGTCCGCTTGCTTGATGGGGTCGTACTTGTGGTCGTGGCACTTGCAGCAGTTGAACGTGAGGCCCAGGAACCCCTTCCCGGTGTGCTCAACAACTTCGTCCAGCCACGAGGTGCGGTTGAAGAGGAAGTACGACCGTGCGAGGTAGCCCGTTGCACGGAGCTTCTTCTCGTCGGTCGGATACAGTTCGTCCGCGGCGAGCATCTGCCGGATCATCTCGTCGTAACCGAGATCGGCGTTGAAGCTTTCGATGGTCCAGTCACGCCAGTGCCAGATGTGCCGCTGACTGTTGCGCAGTTCGGCCCCCAAACCCCACCAATCGGAGTACCGCCAGATGTCGAGGAAGTGCCGGCCCCATCGTTCCCCGTACTGGGGCGACGCGAGCAACCGATCGACCACGCGCTCGTAAGCATCGGGGCGTTCGTCCTTCACGAACTCCTCGATCTGCTCTGGCGTGGGCGGCAGGCCGATGAGGTCGAGATACACGCGCCGCAACAGCACGCGCTTGTCGGCCGGACCAACGGGGGTGAGTCCGCGCTTCTGCCATTCGGCCACGATGAACGCATCGATCGGGTTTGTGATTTGGTTGTTGGTTTTTGGAATTTCCGGTCGCGCAGGCGACCGGAACGACCAGTGGTCGCGCGGGTCGGGTTCCGGCGCGTCGTCGGCGGGCACCTTCGCGCCCTGTTCGATCCACAGTTTGATCTTGGCGATCTGCTCCGGTTTCAGCGCGTGCCCTTCCGGCGGCATCCGCGTCGCCTCGTCGTCGGACGACACGCGCGAAACGAGTTCGCTCGCACCCGGCTTGCCGGGCACAACCACCCCGCCCTTCAGAAGGTGCGCCCCACTATCGACGCGCAGTTTCGCCTTCTGCGCCAGCGCCCCGTGGCACGCATAGCACCGCTCTTGCAACACCGGCTTCACGTCCTTGCGGTAATCGACCGGGTCCGCGGCGCGGCCGATTGCGGGGACCAGGAGCGTTGCGGCAACGAGGCAGGCGGAACGCATGAGACTGTTCCGTGGGTGGGAGAACTCAAGGTTAATCGATTCGGCGCGCCCGGGCAAACGGCTGTTCGACCCGGACTTGACCCATTTTTCCACTTTGGTATGCGGGCCGGACTCAGACGTTCGCGCCCGCTATGGGAGATTCTACATGCGCCCCACCGCTCTCGTCGGGCTGGCGGTTCTGTTCGTCGCGTCACCGGCGCTCGCGGGTGAACCGACCGCGTACAAGGCGACCGTGATTGACCCCGAGGTGAAGCTCCGCGCCGGGCCGAGCGACGCGTTCCCCGAAACCGGCAGCCTGCCGCGCGGCAGCACCATCGTCGTGGAGCGCGAGGAGAGCGGCGGGTGGCTCGCGGTCACCGCGCCTTATGGCTCTGTCAGTTGGATCGCGACGCAGTTCATCGAGGACCCGGCGCCCGACCGCGCGACGCCCAAGAACGTGTTCGTCCACGCCGAGGACGAGGTGACGCTCGCCGCCGGCAAGGCCGGCGAACCGCAACCACTCGACATCCGCCGCGTGAAGATTCCCAACGGAACCGCTCTCTTACTATTGGGGCCGAAGGTGCAGTTCGCGGGCAAGACGTGGTATCCGATCGCGCCGCCGGCGGGCGACGTGCGGTACCTGCCGCGCACCGCGGTGCGGTACGAGAAGCCCGCCAACGACACCTTCAGCGTGCGCATAACCGAACCGGCCGCGGGACCGGCAACTGGCGCGCCGCTCGCGACGATCCCCGGCCCCGGTACCGTGACTCCGGCCGGCGCGGGCACAACCGCGAGCAAGCCGGCGGTGACCCACCCGCTGTGGACGCGGGCCGAGACCGCCGAGCGCGAGGGCCGACTCGCCGACGCGGAGAAGGCGTACTTCGACCTCGCGGCGCTCATGAACGGCACCGGCGGCGACCACGACATCGCGAACCTGTGCTACACCCGCATTCACACGATCCGCGAGAAGCGGCGGGGCGCGACGAGTGCCCCCGCGGGCGCCGGGACCGCGAGTCCCGGCGCGACGAGCGTCCTCCAACCGCCCGACCGCGGGGTGCGCCCCGGCGCGCCGCAGGCGCTCCCGTCGGCCACGAGGCCCAACACGAACACCAACACGGCCGCTGCGACCGACCCGAGCGGCGACCGCCCGCAGTGGACCGGGATCGGCACGCTCCGTTCGGTGTTCGTGACGCCTGACGGCAGCGGCACACCGGCTTACGCTCTGGAAACCGCGCCGGGGGTGGTGAAGGTCTACGTGGTCGCGGGTCCGGGTGTGGATCTGAAGAAGTATGACAAAAAGAGGGTAGACGTGTACGGCGTCGAAAAGCCGAGCCGCACCGGCGTGTCGCGGCCGTATGTGGTCGCGACCGCAGTCGAACCGGCCCCTTAGAAGAGTGTGGGTGCGAGTGTGAGGAAAGACAAAACAGTGAAGAAGTGGAAGGCAGAAGACCGGAACCGCTGTTGGCTTCGGTCTTCTGCCTTCCACTTCTTCACACGGTTTTGGTTTTCTGCCCTTCCTCACACTCACACTCACACCCACACTTCTGCCTCACTTCTGCAAGATCGGCAGGTAGTTGTTCGGCAGTTGCAGCACGATGAGGCTCATCGCGGTGGCGTAGGCGTTGCCGTGCCACTGGTCGGTCCAGGTGCCGCCCCCGGCGCGGGCGCGACCCAACAGGTCGTCGCGGACCGCCGGGAACCACGTGCGCCAGTACTCGCCGCCGGCGGTCCACATCGCCAGCCCCGCGTAGTACTGGCCGTAGTAGTAGTGCTGCCCCGGGATCTCGCGCTGGTTGAACTGCCGGCCCGGGATGAACTGTTGCAAGTACCGTAGCCCGCGGTCGATCGACTTCGCGTTCACCTCTTCGTCTTCCGGCACGCTGGCGCTGTACAGCCCGACGATCGCTGCCGCGCTGCGCGCGAACGCCGAGAACCCCTGCTGCCGGAAGTAGCTGAACCCGCCGTCGGGCATCTGGCACCCGCGGATGTACTCGGACCCGGCCCGGATCACGCTCTTGCGGACGAACACGCCCGCGTTCCGGGCGGCTCGCAGCGCCATCATGAGCGCCACGGTCACCGACACGTCAGCGAAGTCGGCCCGCGGCTGGTACCGCCACCCGCCCTCCTTGTTCTGCGCGGCGACCGAGAACGCGGTGGCCTGTTCGAGCACCCCGCGCACCCTCTTCTGCCGCTGCTCTTCCGGCATCATGCCGCACACTTCGGCGACGAACAGGCTGGCGAACCCGTGGCTGTACATTGCCGACGGCTGGCTCATCCGGCCGCCGAACCCGCCGTCGTTGGAGGTAAGGAACCCGGGGTTGGCCCCGCCCGCCAGGGCGGTGATGTAATCGACGGCGCGCGACACGTTCTTGCCGTACTTGCCGCGGCCCGGCTGGTGCCCGGCGCTCATGAGGGCCAGCCCCGCGAGGCCGGTGATGCCGGCCGCGGTGCCCCCGCCGCCGCGGTCGGTGAACGAACCGTCGGCGTTCTGCCCCTGCGCGAGCGCGGCCAGCCCGCGGTCGATGGCCGCCTGCGTGTCGGCGGTGATGAACTCCGCGCCGGTGTCGGCCCGCGGAGCCGCACCCGGTTGCGCGTGGCCCGAGAGCCGCAGCGCGGCGAGGGAACTGCCGGCGACCGCCGCGCGGAGGAGGTCTCGCCGGGACACAGGCCGCAACGGGTTGCGCATGGATACACCCCTTCGCTGTGTTTGTCGTGACCCGCTTGAGCGGGTCTGTCTTCTATCTTGTGGCACAGGCTAGAAAGCCTGTGCGCCGCATCGCTCAACGGGACACAGGCTAGAAAGCCTGTGCCACAAAACTAAGAGTCGCCCCTTCTGGGCGAGACCCGCTGAAGCGGATCACGACAAACACCAATCTGTCACTTCTTCGGCGGAACCGGCATCGTACCCTTGTCGGAGAGCGACGAGTAGTACAGCCGCAGCAGCTCGGCGTACTTGGGCATCACGTCTTCCTTGTAGTACTGCGTCATCTGCTGCCGCAGCTTGTCCGGCAGGTGGCCCCACACGTCCTTCGACACGTCCTCGTCGGTCGGCAGCGTGGCCTTCGGCATCACCTTTCCGTTGGGGTTGCCGGCCGCCATCCCGCCCGGGTTCTTCTGGTCCTTCGGGTCCGGCTTCCCGCCCTTCTTGTCGTCCGGTTTCATCGGGTCGGGTTTCGGCTCGGCCGGGTCTTTCTTGTCGCCGGCCATCGGATCGCCCATCCGCGGGCGCCGACCGCCGCCCATCGGCATCGGCGGCGGCATGTCGCCCATCCCGGGCATCGGCATCATGTCGTCTTTGCCCTGATTCATTCCCTTCTTGTCCATTGGCATGTCGCCCTTCATCGGCGGCATGTCCTTCATCATCGGGTCCTTGTTCATGTCTTCTTTTTTGTCGTTCTTGTCATTCTTCTCTTTGTCCTTGTTCTCGTCCGGTTTCGGCGGGGGCGGGTCTTCCTGCCGGTTGATGAGCGAGTCGATGTCGGACAGGATCTTATCCTGCTTCGAGCGCGTGTCGGTGCCGGTGTCGGTCTTTTCGAGCCGGTCGCCGACGTCTTTGGAGTTCTTGATGATGCGGTCCACGACCGCGGCCGGGTCTTCGGCCTTCGCGGGTTGCGGGACGGGATCGCGGGAGCCGTCCGGGCGGATCTCGCGCGGCGGTGGTGCAACGGGCAACGGCTGCGCCCGTACGGCGCTCCCGACCAGACCCAGCGCGGAGCCGACCAACAGCACCAGGGACG
>CAZBXY010000391.1:0-6998 GCA_964495365.1 uncultured Frigoriglobus sp.
CCTTCGGCGATCCACCGCTTGAGGGTCGCGATCTGCTCGGGCGTCAGCGCCGGCTTCTTCAACTTCTCCGGCGGCATCCGCACGTCGGGATCGGTCGAACAGACGCGTTTGATGACCTCGCTCTCGTCCGGCTTACCGGGAACGATCGTCCCGGACTTGATCGCCTCTTCGCGCAAGTCGAGCCGCAGTTTCGCTTTGCGGGCCTTTTCGTCCGGGCCGTGGCACTGGAAGCACTGGCCGGACAGGATCGGCCGCACCTCGCGGGCGAAATCCACCACCGCCGGCGCAGCCGGTTGTGCGCGAAGCACAATCGGCGCGGCGTCGGCGCCCAACCGGGGTGCGGGTGGTTGTGCCACGGCGGCCGAAGTGCTGACGAGCAAAGCACATGCGACGGAAAGGGTGGTTCGCATGGTGATCGGGTTCGCGAGGGAGGGCAAATGCGGGGAGAAGCGCATTGTATTGCGAGACGCGCGCGAACGCGAGCGCTCGGCGGGAAACTTTGGGCGCCGCTCAGCCGAGTTCGACGCGGTCGCCGGGGTTGGGCACCGCCACGTCCGCGAAGCCCAGGTCGCGGAGCGTTTCGGCCAGCGCGTCGGCCTGCTCGTGCTCGCCGTGGATGAGTCGCACCTTCCCGACGCGCCCGGCGAGCGGTTCCAGGTACGCGATGAAGTCGTTCTTGTCCGCGTGTCCGCTGAACCCGTCCAGGTGCAGCACGTCGAGCCACTTGTTCCAGTCGCGGCCCTGGAACCGCACCGTCGGCTTCGGTTCGAGCAACCTCCGACCGGTGGTGCCGGGTGCCTGGTAGCTCACCAGGATGAGGGTACAGCGCGGGTCGTCCACCAGTTGCTTCAGGTGCTGCTGAATGCGCCCGGCGTCGCACATGCCGCTGGAAGCGATGATGACGCTCGACCCGGGACGCGACGCGAGCCGCGTGCTTTCCTCGAAGTCACGAACGTAATTCACCCCGTCGCCGCCCAGGAGGCCGTGCCCCTCGCGGAGCGCCTGCGCGATTTCGGCGGAGAGTGAGTTCGGGTGCGAGCGGTACACCGCGGCGACCTCCGACGCCAGCGGGCTATCGACGTACACCGGGATCTGCGGAATCTTCCCGTCGCGTAACCCCTGTTGCAGTACGTGGATAATGAGCTGCGTGCGCCCGAGGCTGAACGCGGGGATGAGAACCTTGCCGTCGCGATCGACGGTGTCGCGGATCGCGGCGTAGAGCTTCTCCACCGTCTCCGGGAACGACCGGTGCAGCCGGTTCCCGTAGGTGCTCTCGCACACCAGCACGTCCGCCGGCGGGATTTCGCCGGTCGGTTTGAGGATTGGCAGCCCGCGCCGGCCCATGTCGCCGCTGAACGTCAGCGTGCGGTCGCGATCGGGGGCCGCGACGACGGCGTGAACCATCGCCGAGCCGAGAACGTGGCCCGCTTCGATAAATCGAAAGCGCACAGCCTTGGTTACGTCGGTGTCGCGCCCGTAGGGCACCGATACGAGCCGGGTGAACACCTTCTCCACGTCGTTGACGGTGTACAGCGGCTGCACCCACGGCTCCGCGTAGTTGCGGGCGATGTTCAGGTGCGCTGCGTCCTCTTCCTGGATCTTCGCGCTGTCGGCGAGCATGACGCGGAGCAGATCGCGCGTGGGCGGGGTGCAGTAGATCGGCCCGTCGAAGCCCTGGCGGATGAGCGTGGGGAGGTTGCCGCAGTGGTCGATGTGGGCGTGGCTGATGACGACCGCGTCGATCTGGTGCGGGTGGAACGGGAAGTGCCCGTTGCGCTGCCGGGCTTCTTCGCGTCTCCCCTGGTGGAGTCCGCAATCGAGGAGGATCTTGTGGTTGCCGGCTTCGAGCAGGTGCATGGACCCGGTGACGCCGCCGGCCGCGCCCCAGAACGTGAGGGTCGGGTCGGCGGCAACCGTGTGGGCTGGTGTGGTGTTCATCCGGGTATTCTACCCGGCGTCCGGGTAACCTGAAAGCCGAGTGGGCCGCGCTCAGGTGGCCGGTACTCGCGGTGGGCTGTTCCTCGCACCCCGCCCCCGGCGGCGCGCGTCGGTCGAATCAGGAAGCGGGGGCGCTGCTCATCTTCTCGATCCGCGCCCACAGTTCGTCCGGGACCGGCATCACCGACAGTCGGGCCTGTTTGACGAGTTCCCACTGTGCGAACGCCTTGTCCGCCTTGATCGCAGCGAGCGTGACCGGCGCTGCGAGCCGCCGGAGCGGTTTGACGGTCACCGCGACGCACTTCCCGGATGCGTCGGTGGGGTCGGGTGCGGGGTCGCCGGACACTTCCGCGACGCCGACCACGGCTTTTTCCTTGCCGGTCGCGTAGAAGAACACGCGATCGCCCTTCTTCACGGCGCGCAGGTGCTTTTGGGCGAGCGCGTTCGTGACGCCGCTCCAGGTCGTGGAGCCGTCGCGTTCGAGGTCCGCGAAGCTGTACGTTTCGGGTTCTTCCTTGAACAGCCAGTTGGCCATGAGTGTTCGCTCCGTGAATCCGGGCCGGGCCGGGCCGCGTAGAATAGGGTGGCGTGGCCTCGGCGGTTCGCCTCTATGTGTTTCGCACCATGAGCGCCGGGGCCACGTCGCTATTTTCGGGTGGCCCGCTCTCTCCGAGAGCGACTCTTTCTGAGCTGCGACTCTGCGGTAGGATCCGTGGAGCGCAGAATGGCGCCCGGCTGCGCCGGTCGCCGGGCTTGTCGCTCTCGGAGAGAGCGACCCACCCGATCACTTCTTCTCGTCCCCGAACAACACCTTCCGCGCGGTCTCGACTTCCTCTGGCGACCAGCGGGCGAGCTTCTCGCGGGCCAGTTCGGCGATCGCCTTGATCGCCGCCGCGTTTTGCATCACGACGAAGTGATGCGCCGCCGACCGCACAATCGGCACCCCGCACTTCTGCAGGTCCTCCGGCCACTGGCTCCGCGTGGCAACGAGTCCGTCGGTATCAACGAGCTTCAGTTTGCACACGACGCACGCGAGCGGCACGGCCTTGTTCGGTGCGTTCGCCCGCGTGGCCTCGGCGCGGGCCGGCGGGCCGAGCGACTGCACGAACGGCGCCTGCACCTTCGGGTAACCGACCTTCACCGTCGCCAGTTCCACGCCGGCGAACGGGGCCGCGACCGCGATGACCTTCGTCACGCCGGCATCGGGAAATTGCTCCGCGAACTGCCGCGCGATCACCCCGCCGGCGGAGTGCCCGACGAGGATGATGTCCTTGTACCCCGCGATCTTGAGCCGCGAAATGGCGTCGCGCATTCCGGGCGACTTCGCGACCTCGTCGAGTGCGACCGTCTGGGCATAACTGAACGCGAAGCAGTCGAAGTCCGGCGCGAGAGCTTTCACCAGCTCGCTTTTCGGCTCCTGCCAGTCGCGGCGCCAGGGTTGACCGGCTTTCGCTGGCCGCACCGGGTGCAGAAACAGCCCCGGAATGAGCACGACCGCCCGCGTCTTCTCGCTCCGCTCCGCGGGCGCGGTCCACGGCTTGCAACTCGTGTCCGGGGCGACCTGCCACAGCTCGGTGGCCACTTCCGGCGGTTCCGCGGCGGTTCCCATCGCGGCAACGAATAAACTGATGAGCATACCGCGACCTCGCGCCCGTGAGCGTGTGCGGGCGGTCATACCGACAATGGGGGCTGTGCCGCCAGTGCGGTTTGCGCGTTTGGTGAAGTTGCGCGGTCCGAACCGTCGATAATCGTTGACCCGCTGCGCAGGAGGCCGAGTTCATGGGTGTGCTACCCGATTGGATGATCGAGCGCGACGTGAAGATCGTCCCGTTCGCGGCGCAGCAGCACCGACCGGGCGTCATCTCCTACGGGGTGACCAGCTACGGCTACGACGTGCGCGTCGATCGGCATTTCAAGGTGTTCACGAACGTCTGGGGGAGTACGGTCGATCCGAAGAACTTCGACCCGAAGTCGTTCGTGGACGTGGTCGCCGACGCCTGCATCATCCCACCGAACAGCTTCGCGCTGGCGGAAACGGTTGAGTATCTCGAAATCCCGCGCGACATCTTGTGCGTCTGCGTCGGCAAATCGACTTACGCGCGCTGCGGGATCATCGTGAACGTAACTCCATTAGAACCGGAGTGGCGCGGGCGGATCACGATCGAGATCAGCAACACGACGCCGCTGCCGGCGAAGATTTACGCCGGCGAGGGGATCGCGCAGATCCTCTTCTACAAGGGCGAAGCGGTGTGCAAGACGAGCTATGCCGACAAGAAGGGCAAGTACCAGGACCAGGCCGGGCTGACGCTCCCGTTCGTGCCCGGGTCGGGAGAGTGAAGCGCCTCGTTAGCGTGGGCGTCTTGTTGTTGGCCGTTTTGGACGGTTTTTTGTGAAAAAACGCCACCGGCGGCGCGAACGTTCGCGCCACCGGTGGCGTTTTTCGGTTTCGGGCGCAACTCTTGACTTGACAACAGGATCCGAATAGTGGAATATTGTCCATGTCATGATCGCGTGTGAGTTGGCGGGTTGCGCCGGTTGTAGCGGAGGCGCCCGAGGCGCTTTGGCGCACGCGCGACGGCCGCGAATCTTGCCCGCGACTCGTCCGCCTCGCCTGTCGATCACTAGCAGGCTGAGGCATTATGAAGATCGGTTCACGGACGGCCGTTCTTCTTCGCCTCATTCTCAGCCGGATTTCGTCATCATGCAGATTACCCGCCGCTTCACTCGCGAAGGTCAAGACCCATTTTCCGGCATCGAGTTCGCCCCGCGCAGCTCCGCGATCCGCAACCCCAACGGGTCGGTCGTGTTCGAGATGACCGACATCATGGTGCCCGCGAAGTGGTCGCAGGTCGCCGTCGATATCCTCGCACAAAAGTACTTCCGCCGCGCCGGGGTGCCCGCTCGCCTCACCCACGTCCACGAGGACGACATACCCACCTGGATCCAGCGCAGCGCGCCGGAATCGGACGGCACCCCGACCGGGGGCGAGACCGACTCGCGCCAGGTGTTCCACCGGCTCGCGGGGTGCTGGACGTACTGGGGTTGGAAGGGCGGGTACTTCACCACCGAGCGCGACGCGCGGGCGTTCTACGACGAAGTCTGTTACATGCTGGCGATGCAGATGGCGGCCCCGAACAGCCCGCAGTGGTTCAACACCGGGCTGCACTGGGCCTACGGGATCGAAGGCCCGCCGCAGGGGCACTACTTCGTCAACCCGCTCACGCAGCAACTCGAACGCTCTACCAGCGCCTACGAGCGTCCGGCTCCGCACGCTTGTTTTATCCAACAAGTTTCAGATGACTTGGTGAACGACGGCGGGATCATGGACCTGTGGGTCCGCGAAGCGCGCATCTTTAAATACGGATCGGGTACGGGCTCGAATTTCTCCGCGCTGCGTGGCGAGGGCGAACCGCTGTCCGGCGGCGGGAAGTCATCGGGCCTCATGAGCTTCCTCAAGATCGGCGATCGCGCGGCCGGGGCCATTAAAAGTGGGGGAACGTGCCTCGCCCCGTACACACTCGTATACACCGCGCAAGGGCCGCGGATGGTCAAGGATCTGGCCGCGGCGGGCGAAGACTTCGTCTGCCTCAGCTACGATCCGCCGGCCGGGCGATACAAGGCGAAAACCGCACGAGCCTGGCACGCGGGCACGAAGCGCGTCGTGCGCATCACGACGGACAAGGGTTCCTTCGACCTGTCGTTTGACCACCCGGTTCGCCTGTCGAATCACAAGGTTCTGCGCGCCGCGCAACTCGAAACCGGGATGTCGCTGTTCGCCTGCGCCGTGGACCGGCAGCACGGGCACCTGCGCGTCCACCTGCGCGACGGAATGAAGGGCAAACAGTTCCTCCACCGACTCGTCGCGCACGACGTGATGGGCCACGACCTCACCGGCAAGATCGTTCACCACATCGACGAGGACGTGAACAACAACGTCCCGGAGAACCTGGCGGTGATGACCCAGGCCGAACACGCCGGCCTGCACAGCCGCGAACTCGCTGCCGCCGGCGAACACATCTTCCAGCGCGAGCGGTTCCCGCACGACGGGTACTTCAACGGCATGAGCCGGGACGGGGCGTTCTACGCCGATCACGACCGCGCCACCGCGTACAGCGCGAAGAAGAGCGAAGAACTGCTGGAGCGCGGGAACGCGAGTGAGATTCAGGAACTCGCCGCGATGCAGAAGATGCTCAACACCGCGTTCGAGTTGCTCAACGCTGGCTACCGCATCGACACGTTCGAGGAGTACGTCGCGGCCCGGAAGAAGCACATCGGCCGGATCGCGTCGATCCGCGGGCTGCGCCGCAAGATCGAAGAGCGATTCGGCGACTACGAGAGTTTCCTCAAGGAAGTCGCGGCGCACAACCACCGCGTCCTGTGGGTCGAGAACGTCGGCGAGATGGACGTGTACGATGTCGAGGTCGATTGCCCGACGCCCGACGACAAGTCGTCTGAATCGGGCCACAACTTCGTCATCTGGACGAAGGAGACGCCGACCGGGTCCGGCATCGTGGTGTTCAATACCCGCCGCGCCGCGAAGATGGTCGTTCTCGACCTCGATCACCCGGATATCGAGGAGTTCGTCAACTGGAAGGTGACCGAGGAGCAGAAGGTCGCGGACATCGTCACCGGGTCACGGCTGATGAACAAGCACCTCAACGAGATCATGCGCGCCGTCCACGGCCACGCGGTCGCGGAGGAGCGGTACGACCCGACCAAGAATGACAAGCTCCGCAAGTCCGTCCTCGACGCCCGCGCGGCGCTGTTGCCGGAGAACTACATCGCCCGCGTGCTGCAACTGGCCCGACAGGGGTGGAAGTCGATCGAGATCGACGAGTACGACACCGACTGGAACTCGCGTGCGTACTACACTGTGAGTGGCCAGAACAGCAACAACTCGGTGCGGATTCCCAACGAGTTCATGCGCGCGGTCGAGACGAACGGCCCGTGGCACCTGTACTGGCGCACGGAACTCGAAAAGGCGAAGCAGGAGGGCCGCGCGCCCAAGCCGAGGAAGACGCTCGCGGCCCGCGACCTGTGGGACCAGATTTCCTACGCGG
>CAZBXY010000392.1:0-1714 GCA_964495365.1 uncultured Frigoriglobus sp.
TCCCCGACCAGTTCTCACAACGACCGCGTCGCCGGCTACCTGTTCGCGCTACACGCGGCCTCGCTCGAAGGCGGGCGCCGGGCCGAACTCAAGCCGACGGTCCTCTACCAGAGCCACGACCTGCCCACCCGCGACGCTTACGCGAAACTCGCCGATCAGGTCCGCAAGCTGCGCCTCGACGGCGTGGTATGTTACCAGGATTACACCGCGATGGGCCTCATCATCGAGCTGATGGCCCGCGGAACGAAGGTTCCCGACGACGTGGCCGTGGCCGGGTCCGACGACCTGCCCATCGGCAACCTGTTCACCGTCGGCATCACCACCTACGCGTACCCGTCCGAGGCGATGGCCGAGCAGGCGGTGCGGCTGATGCGCGAGCGGCGCAAAGACCCGCACCGGCGCCCGCTGAAGGTGGTGGTGCCGGGACACCTGATCGTCCGCGAGAGTTCGGCCGGTGCCGACGCCCCCCGCGTCGCCGGTGGAGGGTGATTGTGGGGACCGACACACCGCGGGCCGATGTCGCCGTCGTGGGCGGCGGCATCGTGGGCCTCGCGTTCGCCTGGGAGACCGCGGCGCGCGGCCTGTCCGTCGTACTGTTCGACCGCACCGCCCGACCGCAGGGCGCGTCGGTCCGCAATTTCGGCATGATCTGGCCGATCGGCCAGGTTCCCGGCCCCGATTACGAGCGCGCGATGCGCAGCCGCGCGCGGTGGCTCGAACTGCGGGCGAAAGCCGGCGTCTGGGCCGCGGAGTGCGGCTCGCTCCACGCCGTCTACCATCCCGACGAGGACGCGGTGCTGCGCGAGTTCGCGACCACCGCGCCGGGTCTTGGCGTGCGGTGCGAATATCTCAACGCGCCGGAGGTCGCGGCGCGATTCCCGGCGGTGAATGTACAGGGGCTGAAGGGCGCGCTCTACAGCCCGACCGAACTCGCCGTCAATCCGCCGGAAGCGGTCAGCCGTGTCCCGCACTTCCTTGCCGAAACCTATGGTGTGACGCTCAGACTCGGCGTCGCGGTGACCGCGGTCGAAATGCCCACGGTGCGCACCGCGGGCGGCGAGACGTGGCGCGCCGACCGCGTGTTCGTGTGCTCGGGCACCGACTTCGAGACGCTGTTCCCGGACGTGTTCGCGTCGGCCGGGATCCGCCGGTGCAAGCTCCAGATGATGCGGACCCGCCCGCAGCCCGGCGGCTGGCAACTCGGCCCGCACCTCGCCGGCGGCTTGACGCTCGGTCACTACAAGGCGTTCGAGATCTGCACCAACTTAGCCGCGGTGAAGGCGCGCATCGCGGCGACGATGCCGGAGTACGCGAAGTACGGGATTCATGTAATGGCGGCGCAGACCGACCGCGGCGAGGTCATCATCGGCGACTCGCACGAGTACGACGCGGACATCAGCCCGTTCGATAAACCCGAAATCGACGAACTGATACTGGCGTATCTCCGCTGCGTGCTGCGAATGCCCGACTGGCAGATCGCGGCGCGCTGGCACGGGATCTACGCGAAGCACCCGACGAAGACGTTCGTGACGGCCGAACCGCAGCCGGGGTGCGTGATCGCGGTCGCGCCCGGCGGCGCCGGGATGACCCTGTCGTTCGGCATTGCGGGCGACTGGTGGGCCGCTGTTTCCGGCGAGCGGGGGGCGTAGGAGACAGGAATCAGGAGTCAGGAGTCAGGAGTCAGGAGTCAGGAGTCAGGAGTCAGGAGTCAGGA
>CAZBXY010000392.1:1814-6984 GCA_964495365.1 uncultured Frigoriglobus sp.
TCAGGAGTCAGGAGTCAGGAGTCAGGAGTCAGGAGTCAGGAGTCAGGAGTCAGGAAACAGGAAACAGAGGACAGCACGGATTTCAGCCCCGGAGGGGCGTCCGATGTGAGCCCGGGGTGAAGCGAGTCCGCGAGCGCAACCCCGGGTACGCGGACCGAAGAAACCTCAAGCCCCGTTAGGGGCGACAGCATTCGCCAGAGGTTCTGTCGCCCCTCCGGGGCTGCGCTCATTCCACCATCGGTTCCCGGGGTTGCGCTCGCCTTCGGCTCGCTTCACCCGGGGCTCACATCAGACACCCCTCCGGGGCTGAAAACCGTGTTGCTCCACAACGCTCAACCGGCCTGCAAAATCCCGTCTGCGGGCCTTGAGACTGATGTGATATTTTGTATAGTTAGCAACGGCGCGGGTGCGATCGGAATCGTTCGCAACCAGAAAGATGTATACTTTTGGATAGTTAGGAGGGCGGGCTCGAAGAAGTTGGCAATCTTGGCAATCTTGGCAACCTTACCCCAAAACTCCTTGGAAAACGAAAGGTTGCCAAGATGACCAACTGGCAACCTTTGGCAACCTTTGATCGCGCGGTTTCGCGCACTTTCGCGTCCGCCCACCGAGCCGTTTACTTCAAGCTCACGCACACGAGTTGCTTGCCGTCGCGGGCGAAGAACCGGCCGTCGGCCAGCGCCGGGGCGGCGCGCGTCGGCTTCGCCAACAGCGCGGCGCGGGCGCGCTCCTTGTACCCGTCGGGCGCGGCGTCGAACCGCACCAGGTCGCCGGTCTCGGTGAGCGCGAGCAAGCCGCCGTCCACCGCGACGAGCGCCGCGACCCCGAACCGGTCCTGGCTCCACTTCACCGCGCCGGTTTTCCACTCGACGCACCGCAAGTGCGTCGCGCCGGTGTCCGAGCGGCCGTGCGTGCCGTACAGGTAATCGCCCACGCGCACCGGGGTCGTGTACTGGCTCGACAGCGACTTGTCGTTCGACCACACTTCCTCCGCGGCGCCGCCCTTTGCTTTCACCAGCACGCCGCCGGTGGCGTAGGAGACGGTGAGGAAGATTTCGTCGTTCCACACGAGCGGGGTCGCGGCCTGTACGCTGTTGTTGTCGCGGGGCCGCCACGGGAAGTCGTACAGCGACTTTCCGTTCGTTGGGTCGAGTGTCCGCAGCCCGCGGCGCGTCAGGAACACCGCGGCCGGCTTGCCGTCGAGCGTTGCCGTTGTCGGCGAGGAGTAACTGGCGCCGTCGTCGGTGGCCTTCCACAACTCCTTGCCGTCGGCGACGTTGAACGCCACGACGCCCGCGCCCTTGCCGCCGACGTTCACCAGCACCCGTTCGCCCATGACGAGGGGCGAACACGCGGCGCCGAAGAACCCCTTGTCGGCGCGGTAGTCTTCGAGCACGTTGCGGTGCCACAGCGGCTTGCCGCTCGCCAGTTCGACCGCGGAGAAGTCGCCGTTGGGGCCGAGCGTGAACACCTTCCCGCCGGCGATGGTGGGCGTGGCGCGCGGGCCGTCGTCGAACCCGAAGTCGTCGCGGTACTTGGTGCGGTAGGAGTGCTTCCACTTCTCCTTGCCGGTCGCCGGGTCGAGGCACAGGACGTGTTCCTCGTCACCGGTGCGGTGGAAGACGACGAGCCGCTCGCCGGCGACGACTGGCCCGGCCCACCCGCTGCCGATGTCGAGCTTCCACGCGACCTTCGGGCCGCTTTTGGGCCAGTTCCAGTTGAGCTTGGTCTCGGCGGAGTGCCCGTCGCGCGCCGGGCCGTGGAGCTGGGGCCAGTCGGCTGCGCGGAGTGTGGGTGTGAGTGCGAGCGTGAGGGGAAGACACAGGAGAAAACGCATGGCAAGTTCCGTTGATCGGCAGGATCCACAGGGCTTCCGCCCGGTGCTGGGAAAGCCGGCCCTCCGGGCGGAAGACAACAGGCAGTGCGGCTTTCTCTTCGCCCCGGAGGGGCCGTCATCCATAGCACAGGGCGGAAGCCCTGTGTTCGCTCGCGGGCGCGCTTGCGAGCGCGACATTCCCCCTATAGTATTCCGTAATCCGTCCACCGCCGCCGTTCTCTCCCGGCGGGTCGCGAGAACCGGCCGTGATCGTCTTTCGCCGCTTCCTCAACACCGATCCGCCGGCCCTCGCCGACGTGTGGAACGAGTCCCACACCGCCCGCGGCAGCTTCCCGCTGCGCACGCCCGGGCTGCTCGACCGCTGGGTGTTCTCCAAGCCGTACTTCGACCCCGAGGGCCTGATCGTCGCGGTCGATGACGCCGACAACAACCGGGTCGTGGGTTACGCGCTGGCCGGGTTCGGGCCGAACGCGGAGCTGTCGGCGCTCGATTACACGCACGGGGTCATCTGCTCGGTCGCGGTGCGGCCCGGAGCGGCCCGCAAGCACCTCGGCGCCGACCTGGTGAAGAAGTGCGAGGAGTACCTGACCAAGCGCGGGGCGACGACGCTGCGGGCCGGGCCGGTGTGGCCGCACTGCCCCTACGGGTTCGGGCTGTACGGCGGGACCAACAGCCCCGGGTTCCTGGCCTCCGACCCCGGCGCCGACCCGTTCTTCCAGTCGCTCGGCTACGAGCCGGCCGGCACCACGCTCGTCTTTCAGAAGAAGCTGGACGCCCCGCTGTCGATCCCGGACGCGCGGTTCAGCATGTTGCGCCGGCGGTACGAAACGCAGGTGATGCGGGCCGCGAACGTGCCAAGCTGGTGGCACGAGTGCGTGTGGGGCACGCTCGACCCGGTCGAGTTCCGCGTGGTGGACAAGCTGGCGAACAACTTCATCGCGGCCCGCGCGATCGTGTGGGAACTGGAGGGCTACGGCTGGCGCTGGGGGTTCCCGTCGGCCGGGGTTCTGGACATCCAGGTGCGCCAGGACTTGCGCCGGCAGGGGCTGGCGAAGCTGCTGCTGTCGCAGATCCTGCGGTTCTTGCAGGACCAGTTCTTCGGCATCTGCGAGCTGCACGCCCCGGCGAACGAGCCGGCACTGGTCGGGCTGTGCCGCTCCGCCACGCTCGAACACGTGGACACCGGGACAACGTACTTGAAGAAGGCCGAACCAGCGGCCAGCGGCGCGGCATAAGCTCGCCCGGAGAGGTTCCCATGCGATTCCTCCTCACAGCCTTGCTCCTCGCCCTCGCCGGTTCGCCAGCGGGCGCCGGCAAGTTCAACAAGAAGCTCAACATCGGCGACGCGGCCCCGACGTGGGACAAGCTCGAAGCCACCGACGGCAAGAAGTACGCGCTCGCGGACTTCAAGGACAAGGACGTGCTGGTGGTCGTGTTCACGTGCAACACGTGCATCGTGGCCGAGGGCTACGAGGAGCGGTTGATCGCGTTCGCCGCCGAGTGCAACAAACAGGGGAGCAAGGTCGGGTTCGTGGCGATCAACGTGAACACCGGCAAGGACGACGCGCTGCCCGCGATGAAGGAACGGGCGGGCAAGCGGAAGTTCGGCTTCACCTACCTGTACGACCCGTCGCAGAAGTCCGCGCTCGCTTACGGTGCGAACTTCACGCCCGAGTGCTTCGTGCTGACCAAGGAGCGGAAGGTCGCGTACATGGGGGCGTTCGACGACAAGCCGGCCGGCGAGCCGAAAACGCTGTTCGTGGCCGACGCGGTGAAGGCGGTTTTGGCGGGCCGGTCGGCCGGCACCGCCGAGACCAGCGCCGCCGCCGGGTGCAAGATCAAGTTCAACAAGAAGGACGATGACGATTGAGTAGCGGGCAGCAGGCAGTGGGCAGTAGGCAGCAAAGAGAAGACAAAGCAGAGGACAGAGAGCAGAGTGATTTCTTCTATCCTCACTGCCCACTGCCCACTACCCACTGCCCACTGAGGCAGGGGCTTTCGCTCAGTTCCACCTCGCGGAAGCGTAGCCCCGACGAGTCGTAGAAGATGATGCGGGCGTCGTCGCTCGACCAGACGGCGCTGGTGCGGAGCAGTCGCGGCCCTTCGACGTGGAAGATCAGTCCGCACACCCGGTCGTTGCGCCGCAACGGGGTGCGGAACAGCGGCGCCTGGGCCGGGTCGAGCGCGTCCTTGTCGCAGAGCACTTCGTGAACGTATCCGGCCAGGTCTTCCACAGCCGCGAACGCAAACACAACGCGCGACATCCGCACCTCGAACCCGGCCCGCGAAACCGAACTTCGCCTATCCAACCGTTTCGTCCCCGCCGTGTCACGCCGAACCCGAACGGATCGCGGAGCGAATCCGGCGAACCTGTTCCGGTTTTACCACCCGTGCAGCCGGCGCAGGGCGTCGTACAGAACGATCCCGACGGCGGTAGCGAGGTTGAGGCTCCGCACGGCGTCGGAGAGCATCGGGATGCCCACCGTCCGCTCCGCGAACCGCTCTCGGACCGACGGCGGCAGCCCGCCGGACTCGTTACCGAACAAGAGACAGTCCCCGCCGGCGAAGTCGGCCCGGGTGTAGGGCCGCTCGCACGGCGTCTCCACACACCAGATTCGGAGGGCGAGGGTCGCCCGTTCAAAATCCTCGAACGTGACGTGCCGAACCACATCCACCGCGGGCCAGTAGTCCAGCCCGGCGCGCCGGAGCGAGCGGTCGTCGAGCCGAAACCCGAGCCGGCCAATGAGATGCAACCGCGAGCCGGTCGCGGCGCACAACCGGGCGATGTTCCCGGTGTTGGGCGGGATTTCAGGCTCCCACAGCGCGACGTGAAACACGGTTGGGTCTCGTTTGTAGCGTGGCACTCGCCCTGCCGGCCCCGGCTCACGGGTCTACCCGAACGCGGCGGCCAGGCGCAGGTGCTGGTCGAGGTCGAGCGCCTCGCTCCGGAGCGTGCCGTCGAGGCCGAGGTCGGCGAGCTTCGCGTCCACGTCGGCCTTCTCCCGGCGCCCGCCGGGCCACCCGATCAGCGCCTGGCGCAGGTTCTTCCGCCGGTGAACGTACAGGTCCCGAAGGAAGGCACGGAAACGCGGCACGTCGCCCACCTTCGCCCGCTTCTGGGCGTTCGGCTTGATCAGCACGATCGCCGAATCCACCTTCGGCCGCGGGTGAAAGTTCGACGGCAGCACCTTCCGCACCGTCTCCACGTCCGCGACGCTCTGCACCAGCACCGACAGCGCGTTGTAGTCCTTCGTGTTCGGGGCCGCCCGCATCCGCTCCGCGATCTCCCACTGCACCATCACGACCATCCGCTCGACCGGGATGCCGGCCACG
>CAZBXY010000393.1:0-6979 GCA_964495365.1 uncultured Frigoriglobus sp.
CCATTGGTCGTATTTGGCGAACGGCCGGTGTCAGCCGGCCAGTGGACCTCGCCCGTGCAGCGACATTGCGGAGCAAAGCGCGGCACGGGCGCAACAGCAACCACCGGCCGGCTGACACCGGCCGTTCGCCTATTCGGCCCCGCGCGCCGGGACCAGCGCCAGCAACTTCCGCACCAGTTCGTCGGGCGTGACGCGGTCGGCGTCGGCGTTGTAGTTGGTGACGATCCGGTGCCGCATCACCGGCATCGCGACGGCCTTCACGTCTTCGGTCGCAACGTAAGTGCGCCCGCGGAGGAGCGCGCGGGCCTTCGCGGCGAGGATCAGGTTCTGCCCGGCGCGCGGCCCGGCGCCCCACGTCACGTACTTTTTCACGAAGTCCGGCACGTCCGGCGCGGGCGGCTCGCCGTCCTGCGTGCCGGGGCGCGTCAGCCGCGCGAGCTTCATCGCGTACTTGATGACGAACCCGGCGGCCGGCACGCGGCGCACGAGCCGCTGCATGTCCATCAACTCCTCGCCACCGACCACGCGATCCGGCTTCGCCCGCGCCGCGGAGGTCGTCGATTCGATGATGCGGTACTCGTCCTCTTCCGATGGATAGCCGACGTTCACCGTGAACATGAACCGGTCCTGCTGGGCCTCGGGCAGCGGGTACGTTCCTTCCTGTTCGATCGGGTTCTGCGTCGCCAAGACGAAGAACGGTTCCGGCAACTGGTGCCGCACGCCGGCGACCGTCACCTGTTTCTCCTGCATCGCTTCCAGCAGCGCCGATTGTGTCTTCGGCGGCGTGCGGTTCACCTCGTCGGCAAGCACCACGTTGGCGAACAGCGGCCCGGGGAGGAACTTGAAGACGGGCCGGTGTGTCTCCGGGTCGTCCTCGATCATCCGCGTCCCTGTAATGTCGCTCGGGATGAGGTCCGGGGTGAACTGCACGCGGTTGAACGTCAGGTTCATGCTGTCCGCGAGGGTGCGGATCATGAGCGTCTTCGCCAGTCCCGGCACGCCGACGAGGAGCGCGTGACCCTGCGACAGGAGCGCGATGAGGAGTAACTCCATCACGTCCTTCTGGCCGACGATGACCTTGCCGCACTCGTCGAGGATGCTCTCGCTGGTGGCGCGCAGCCGATCGACCGCGTTCGCGTCGTCGCCGCCCAAACCGACCGGTTCCGCTCGCACCATTTTTCACCGTCGAAAGTCGTAAAGTCGAAAGTCGTAAAGTCGAAGACGGTCGGAGTCATGTCGGCCGACTTTACGACTTTATGACTTTACGACCTTCGACTGTCATTTGATCCACACGACGCGGTCGCCGGTGGCGATCACGGCGCGGTCGGCGTCGAACCACGCGGTCACGGCCGGGCCGCGGGCCGGGATGTCGAACCGGCCCAGCCGCTTGCCCGTTTCCGGGTCGAACAGCAGCACCGGCACGGCGCGCGCGACCCACGCATCATATAGCGTCGCAGCGAGTCCGGGGAGCCGCCACACGAACGGTTCGCGCGCGAACGAGCGGACCAGCCGGTTCCACACGGCCCCCGATGGCTCTGCGGGGACCGCTTCGGCCGGGTACACGAGTACACACGACTTTCCCGCTCGTACCACCCACCCGCGTGCGCTGTGCGCGTCGGGCAGCTCCGCTTCCCACGCCACTTTCCCGTTGGAAAGCGTCAGCGCGAGCAGTTTGTTCGCCGCGGGGACGTAGGCGCGGTCGGCGTCGGCGTCCGCGGCGGAAAGGTCGATGCGGTCCGCGTTGGCGAACGTCGGGTCTTCCGACCACGCCCGCTTGCCGTCTGCGAGGTTCACGCGCTCGAGCTCGACGCCGTGGTTCCGCCGCACCGCGACCAACAGCACGCTGCCGCGGACCCACGTCTGCACCGGCTCGCCTGTCAGCCCGTCGTCGCGGTCGACCTCGTACACCCACCGCACGCGCCCATCGAGTTGGAGGAGCCGCGCAAGCCCCGGACCGTCGGCGACCAGCAGGCGGTTTCCGCCGAGGTCGGCGGGTGCATGTGGCCACCACACGCGCGCGGTGTGTTCGCCGAGCGCCGGCAGCACGACCGGGCGCCCAGTCACCAGCTCCACGAACCACCGCCGGCCGTCGGACAGTTGTACGACGACGAACCTCCCGCACACCGCGATGTGCGGGCCGAACCGCACCGCGTTCGGGAACTGCCCCGGCTCGTACCCGGCGCGCCCGCCGGAGTTCAGCACCCACGCCACCCGGCGCGCCGGCAGGTCGAGCGCGATCAGGTGGTGGTCGCCAACGCGCGCGAGCAACCACGGCCCGACCAGCACGAACGACGACAGGTGCGGGCGCGCCGGCTCGCCCCCGCCCTGCACGCGCGTGCGGTCCGAATCGGGCAGCCGGTCGGTCGGCACGCGGAACACCCACAGCGGCTCGCGCACGGTTCCGTACACCGCAACCGCCAGCGGTCCGGCCACCACGAACCAGTTTCGCACCTCGGCGGCGTGCGTGAACAGATCGGTTGGCAAATGTTCACTTATTTTGCTCTGGTCGAGCGGAACGGCGACCACGACGTTCGCCCCGGCCGCGAAGAGGCGCTTCGGCGGCCCCGCGCCGGGGATCGGCAAGAGTGGAGTGACCGCGGGCGGTAGTTTCAGTGTGTGTTCGATTTCCGCTTCGGCCGCGATCGTGGGCGACTCGGGCGGGCGCGGGGCGGGGCATTCCGGGGCCGACCCGGGCGCCGGCGGTCGGCCGAGGTGGCGCTGAAGGAACGAATCGAGCGTGACCGGGACGCCGGCGGGGTCGAGTACCCATTCGTTCAACAACGGAGTGCGCAGCGCGGCCTGCACTTCGGCCGGGAGTTGACTTGCGTTGGTCGCAGATGGGGAAAGTTGGAGCATTCGCGCGGCGGCCCACGCGCGGAGCGGCGCGGGGAGGTCGCTCGCGACCACTTCGGCGAGGATCGCCCGCGCTTTTGCGGGGTGGCCCGCGGCGACCTCCCGTTCGGCGCGGTCGGAGAGCGTGTCGAACCGCTCGCGCGGCGGCAGGTCCGGGAGCGGTTCGATCTTCATCGACTGGGCGACGTACCCGCGCACTTGATCAGAAGTGACCACGACCAGCACGCCGTCGGCATACGCGATGTGGCCGAAGAACTTCTCACCGACCGGCCCGGGGCGCGGGTTCGGGGTGCCCGGCGCGGGCAGCCCGGTGCGCGCGTCGAGGAAGTACAGCCCCTCGCGCGACGGCCACACGATCACGTCATCGGTCACCAGCCCCTGCCCGTAGCCGAGCGGTGCGGCGTGCGCCCATCCGCCGTCGGCCGCGCGGTACGAACCGGTGTCGAGGGCCAGCCCGCGGATTCCGCGCACCGGTCCGGCCACCGTGACGATCAACCGGCCGCGGGCGACGCCGAGGATCCGCGCGCCTTCGGTCGGGCCGGATTGCCACACGAGCGCGCCGGTTTCGGCGTCGAGCGCGTACACCCGTTCGCCGTCGGCGGGGGCGACGAACACCCGGCCCCCGAACGCCACTGCCGGAGAGGGGTCGCTCGTGGCCCCGGGCGCGGGCTTGCGGGCGCGCGGGTAGCGGAAGCCCCACGCCCGGCGCCCGGTGAGCGCGTCCACCGCGACCACGGCGCCGCTGTTCGAGCAGAACACGAGGTGCCGGCCGGCGAGCGTGAGCAACTCCTGCCGGTTCCGCTCGGCGCTCACGACCGGCACCGGGCTGTCGCACAGTTCGGTGGTCCACGCCGGCGGGCCGGGGTCGCCGAGCGCGTCGGCCGGGTCGTAGCAGGTGGCGACGTGGATCGCGCGCCCGCCCTCGAACTTCGTGTACACCGCCCACAGCCGGCGCCCGCTCACCAGCGGCGCCCCTTCCCACGCAGAACCCTTCGTGTCTTCCGGCGGGCCGAGTCGCCACCGCATGACCAGTTTCGAATTGAGACACACCAGCGCGGATTCCAGCCCCTTGTCGGGCATCCCCTTGTCGGGCGTGGGCGGGCGCACCGTCGAGACGCCCAGTCGCGCGTAGAGCAGCCCGCCGGAGGCGGTGAGCGAGCCGATCGGTTCGAGGGCGTGCCCGTTCTCCGGGAGCGTGAGTTCCGAGTGATACGTGTTCGTCGGCTCGCCCTTTTTGTGCAGGTCGAAGCCGAACACGCGGGCGCCGTCGGTGACGAACACTTCGCCGTTGACGATGACGGGGTGCCCGAACGGCTGGCGCGCGGGCGGGCCTTTGGGGCGGTTGAACCCCTTTTCCATCGGGGGAATGTCCTTGGCCCACGAGGGGCGCCCGGGCCAGGCGTGCGGGACGCCCGCGGGCACGCGCCCGGCGCGGTCGGGCGCGCCGCCGTAGGTCGGCCACGCGGCCCCGCTGATCGCGTCCGCCGCCAGTTTCGGCCGCGCCGCGAGGTGCGCCTGAAGCGTGTCGGCGAGCGGGCCGGTTTTGCCCGCGAGGGTACCGGTTGCGTTCGGGTGTTTCTCCTTGAACGCCGCGACTTCGGCCTTCGCGCGCGCCGCATCGGCCTGGAAGATCACCGCCAGCGCGATCCGCGCGCGAACCAGAGCCGGGTCCGCTTTGGAGTTGGGGTACGCGGGGTCGGCGCCGGCGTCGGGCAACAGCCGGCGCCACACGTCTTCCGCCGCGCGGAACTCGCCGCGCTCGAACAAGAGTTCGCCGAGCAGCAGCAGGCCCGCGTCGGCCGGGCGCGAGACGAAGTAGCGGTCGAGCAGTTGCCACAGCGGGCGCGGATCGCGGGATTGCCTGGCCTGCTCCAGCAGCTTCTTCGCGGGCTGGTCGATGCGGTCCTGGTACGCCTTCAGCACGTCCGGGGGGAGCTTCGCGAAGAGCGCGTGGGCGACCCAGCGGGCCGCGCGGAACTGGTGCCCGTCGAGCGTGATGAGGTCGTCGGCCGATTCGTCGAGGAGCCGCTGGAGGTCGTCGGCGGCGTCGGCGGCCTTCCCGCCGATGATCTTCTGTTCGGCCTCGGCGAGCCGCTTGCGGGTCTGGGTGGATTCGCCGCGAAGCGCGGCCGGTTCGGGGACCGCGGGCCCGCCCGGTTGTGCGCCCGCGGGCAGCGCGACGAGCAGGACGAGCGTAGTGGCGGTGGCGCGAACGGCGCGGTTCATAGAATAACGTCCGTGATCGATCGTTCCAGGTTCCAAGTTGCACGGTCCAAGTTGATAACCGAGTCGTTGGCGCCTTGTGTCTTCAACATGAAACTGGGAACCGAAAACCTGGAACTACTGAAATTACACGAGGCGGGCGAAAAAGTCTGCCGGTTTCCACCATGATTCAGCCCCGAACCGCACTCCCGCTCGTCGCGCTCCTGGCGTTTGCCCCCGCCGGCTGCGGCGGGGCCAATTCCGCTTCGAGCGAACCGCTCCCGGCGCCGGCGGCCGCGCGGTACGCGCCGCGGACCGACCTGTTCGCGCTCACGATCCCCACCGGCGCGCCGACCCACTGGCCCGCCGCGGGCTTTCCGCCGCTCCGCAGCGCCCGGCTCTACCCCAACACGCCCGACCGCGACCTCGCCGAGGAGCTGCGCCGACAGTTCGGCAAGAACGTGCTCGACCCGCTCCGCTACGAACAGGACGTGTGGGCGCCGCCCCAGGCCGAGCGCCTCACGCGGTTGCTCGACGCCCACTTCGGCACGCCGGCGGCGCCCACAGTGAAGTTGCCCGACTGGGGCGCGGTGAGCGCGACCGCCAACGTGCGCCTCGAACCCGGGGAAAGCTTCGGGGCCGGGCTGAAGGGCGCCCGCGACCGGCTGAAGAAGTTCAAGTGGGACGAGTGGCAGGACGACTACCGCACCGCGACCGCGATGAAAGCCGAACTCAAGCTCGACGACGCGACGCTGGCCCGCGGGTCGGTGGTGTACCGGCGGTGGTGTATGCCGTGCCACGGGGCCAGCGGCTCGGGCGAGCCGGCGCACGCGGTCGAGGCCGGGCCGATGCCCCGCGACTACCGCTCGGGGGTGTTCAAGTTCGTCACCGCCTTCCCGCCGCCGGCGTTGAAGAAGAAAGGTCTCGGCGCGGCCGGCAAACCGCGCCGCGAGGATCTTATCCGGACTGTTCGTAACGGGATCGAGGGGACCATCATGCCGGCGTTCCCGGCGCTCTCTGATCGAGAGGTTGAGGACGCGGTGAGCTACGTGATTCACCTGAGCGTTCGCGGGGAGGTGGAACTGGCGTGCATGACGAAGATGATCAAGCCCGGCGACGACGACCCGCTCTACACCGGCGGCGAGATCGACTGGCTGTTCGTGCAATCCGAATTGTGGGTGCTTGTGAATTGGGGGATTGCGGCGAAGCACCCGATCCCGATCCCGGCGGAGCCGTTCGCAGTCGGGACCGAGCGGATCGACTCCGCGGTCCGCGGGTTCAAGCTGTACAACTCCGCCGAGTTCGGGTGCGCCAGTTGCCACGCGAGCTACGGCCGCGTGCAGCAACTGAAGTGGGATGCGTGGGGCACGGTGGTGCAACCGCGAAACTTCACGCTCGGCGTGTACCGCGGCGGGCGCCGGGGCGAAGACCTGTACGCGCGGATTTACGGCGGCATCAACCCGTCGGGCATGACCGCGTTCCACGACCGCCTGACCGCGACCCCGCCGGGCAAGCCGGACAAGATCTGGGACCTCGTTCACTTCCTGCAAGCACTGGCCGACCCGACCGACCGCAAGCGCATTCAGGCGGCGGACAGCGAGGTGAAGATCGAGCCGTGAGCGCGTTTGTAGTGAGCCGCGACCGGCAGGGAGCGGGCCAATCACCAACTCCCAACGTACCTCAGCGAGGTGAAGATCGAGCCGTGATCGCGTTTGTAGTGAGCCGCGACCGGCAGGGAGCGGGCCAATCACCAACTCCCAACGTACCTCGCCCGCTCCCTGCCGGTCGCGGCTCACTACAAACGACATCTCACCCCAAGCGCTGGGCACTCGCCTCGATCTCCAGCGCGTGAACCGATCGCCCCCTTGCGTCGGTCCAGCCGGGGAAGAAGTCGCCGAAGGCGTTCACTTCCAGCACGAAGTGC
>CAZBXY010000394.1:0-6960 GCA_964495365.1 uncultured Frigoriglobus sp.
AGGAAGTGTTCGA
Organism: uncultured Frigoriglobus sp.; assembly: GCA_964495365.1. Lineage (GTDB taxonomy): Bacteria > Planctomycetota > Planctomycetia > Gemmatales > Gemmataceae > Gemmata. The sequence goes on from CAZBXY010000394.1 coordinate 14, forward strand.
GCAGGATCTGCGTGCGCAGGTCGAGGAAGTTGGTCGGCTCGTCGAGCATCAGCAGGTTCGGCTCGTGCAGGAGCAGCGCCGCGAGCTTCAACCGCGTCTGCCACCCGCCGGAGAGCTTCGCGACCGGCCCTTCGAGGTACGCGCCCTTCAGTTCAAACTGCCCCGCGACCTCTCCGCACCGCCAGTCGGGTTGCCCGCTGTCGCGCATCAGGTATTCGAGCGCGGTTTCGCCCGGCAGGAACGGGTCGTGCTGCCGGAGGTAGCCGAGCCTCAAACTGGGGTGGCGGATCACTTCGCCGCTGTCGAGTTCCTCCTCGCCGAGCAGGACGCGGAGGAGCGTACTCTTCCCGGCCCCGTTGCGGCCGACGAAGCCGACCTTGGTGTTGTCGCTGATGGTGGCGTCGGCCCCGTCGAGAAGAACCTGGTCGCCGTAACTCTTGTGCGCGTCGGTGATCTGAAACAACATGCCCATGTGAAACCGAAGCCCTCGTGCGGAAAAAGAGAATTGTACGCGCGCCCGCGGCCGGATTTCAGCCCGCGCGGGCCAATTCGCGCAGAGTTCATCGTTCCGGGAGAGGGCGGCGCCTACTTGAACAGCTCGTGGACCGCGGCCCCGGTCTCGACGAGCGCCGTCGGGCGGTTTTGCGTGTCGGGGAAGTGGACCTTTTTCGCGTCGATACCGAGGTGCCGGAACACGGTCGCGGTCACGTCCTGCGGCGATACCGGGCGGTCCGCGGGGTACTCGCCTCGCGGGTTGCTCCGACCGACGGCCTGACCCATCTTCATGGAGCCGCAGCCCATCAGCACGCTGAACACGTTGCCCCAGTGATCGCGCCCGCCTTCGGGGTTCATCCGCGGCGTGCGGCCGAACTCGCCCATCGCGACGACCAGCGTCCGCTCGTAAAGGCCGCGGTCGATGAGGTCGCGCACGAGCGCCGCGAGCGCCCGATCGAACGGCGGGATGAGCAGTTCCGCGCCGGGCTTGGTCGCGAGCCGATTGGCGGTGCCGTGGTGGTCCCACGGGACGCAGTTCACCGTCACGAACGTCACGCCCGCTTCGACCAGCCGCCGGGCGAGCAGCGCACTCTGCCCGAACGTGTGCCGGCCGTAGGCGTCGCGCACCTTCACTGGCTCGCCGGCGATGTCGAACGCCTTCGCGGTTTCCTTACTCGTGAGGAGCGAAAACGCCCGCGCAGCGTGCGGGTCGAGTTCCGCGCCGCTCGAATCCATCGTCCGCTTGCTCAAGTCGAGCGATTCGAGCAGGTGCTTGCGGTCGTCGAGCCGGGCAATCGGCATGTCCGGGGCAAGTGAGAGGTTCCGCACGCGGAAGTTCGCCTCGTTCGGGTCGGATTCCGTCACGAACGGGTTGTACCCGCGGCCGAGGTACGCGGCGTAGTGGAAGAAGTTGTCGGTCCCGCCGCGCAGGTGCGGCACCGCGGCGTAGGGCGGCAACCCGGCCCGTCGCGCGCCGACCAGCTTCGCCGTGGCGCTGCCCATGCACGGGCGCTGTTGCACGTTGAAGTTCGGGACGTTGAACGCAGGACCCTCGAACCCGGTGAGCATCCAGTGGTTGCCCTTTGTGTGGTCGCCGGAGCCGTGGTTCACACCGCGGAGGATCGCGAGCCTGTCGGCGATCTTCGCCTCTTCCGGGCACAGTTCGCCGAACAGCACCCCGGGCACGGCGGTCTTCGTCGCCCCGAACGGCCCGCGGAACTGCGTGACCGCGTCAGGCTTCGGATCCCACGTTTCCATGTGCCCCGGCCCACCGCTCATCCAGAACAGGATGACGCAGGCCCCTTCGACGTGCGGCACGGCGAACTCATCGCTCGCCTGCGCGCGCAGGAAGTCGCCGAGCGCCAGCCCGCCGACCCCAAGCACGCCGGCCTGGAGGAACGTGCGCCGCGTCACGCCGGTGCAGTCCGAACCGCTTCCGCCGAGAACCTTGAACATTGGCAGCGTTCCGAGGAGGGCCACGATGGTGAGAATGTGAGTGTACCCACGAACCGCCCGCGTGTCACGCGCGAGTTGAGCCGGACTGGAGGCTTGCGGCTGGGCCTCGCGACGGTCATGCTGAAGACAGAAGGGGTGATCCATGAACGAACCGGATAATATCGGCAACAGGAACGAGAGGAATGAGAGCGATGACGAAGTGGTCGGTGTGTTTGGATTGGCGATCGCCATACTCGCGGCGTGTTGTTTCGCCTTGGGATTTGTTACTTGGCTATTAACGTGGTTGGCGATCGCACCACTGGCGGGCCTCGGCTTGTGGTGCAGTTCGTTTGCCCGCGGTGGGCTCCGCACACTGGGAATCGTTCTGAATCTCCCACAGTTAGCGCTTGGTGCGGCTTTCACCGCGCTCTGGTTGTTGTTCTTCGCCTTTCGCAATTAACGGCTCGCGACAACGACGACATCCTCTCCCACCGCCGCGGGTGCTGGGTGTGCGATCTGGTGCTGGAGAAGTCGTAACCTTCGCGAATTATCGCTTCGCTCGCGAGCCGCGACCGCAAGAGAGCGGGCTACGCGCTGGAGATCCGCAACGCGGTTCTGCGTTCCATAGCTCCGCTCCCTTGCGGTCGCGGCTCGCGAGGTCAATTCACTACCGCGAAACGCGCACTTAGGTCGCACGACCGCTCACCACGCGCGCCAGCACCGCGGGCAGCGGCGATTCCAGTTCCACCGGCAGCGCGGTAACGGGATGGTCGAACGCCAGCCGCCAGGCGTGCAGGCCGAGGCGCTTCGCGGGGTCGGTCGTCGCGCCGTAGAGTTTGTCGCCGGCGACCGGGCAGCCCAGACCCGCCATGTGAACGCGAATCTGGTGCTTGCGGCCCGTTTCGAGTTCTACCTCCACGAGCGAATAGCCGCCGTGCGACTCGCGAACCTTGTAGCGACTCACCGCGCGCTTCGCGTCTTTGCTCGCGTGCCGGCCTGCGCGCACGCGAAGATCGCGGCCTTCGGTCAGGTAGTTCTCGATGACGCCTTCCGCGGGTGACGGCACGCCCTCCAGTACCGCGAGGTAGGTCTTCGTCACCTTCTCCCAGTTCGCCTGAAGGTCGTCGCGAACTTCGGCGGTGCGCGCGAACAGGAGCAGCCCGGAGGTATCGCGGTCGAGCCGGTGGACGACGAACGGGCGCCCGGCGCTCCGCGCCGCGAGGTATTCAGCCAGCCGCACGAAGCCGGTGTCGGTTTTCTCAGTTTCGGTCGCAACCGTGAGTAACCCCGCGGGCTTGTCGATCACGACGAGATGCGGGTCTTCGTACACGATCGCGATCCCCGCGGGTTCGGAAGCAGCAGGTGCGTCGCGAGCGATCGTCACCACATCGCCGGGGCGCAGCGGGTGGTCGTGCCGCGTGATCGATGTGCCGTTCACGTGAACGCGCCCGCTGCGGAGGAGCTGCTTGACGCGCGTGCGGTTCATCGGGGCGAGCTGCGCGAGCAGCCACTCCAGGAGCAGCGCGTCGGAGGTTAAGACCGGGAGCTTCTGCATGGAACTCGCTGGGCATTCGAACACCGGTCCGGTTCGGTGGGCGGTCTTTCGCTATTTCGGTCGGCCTCACAAGAAGTCATCATCGCGATCCCGTTTCCGTCGTTCGTGGGCGGGCGCCGGGCGGGTGGCGCCTCGCCGGTTGGCCGTGGGCCACCCAAACGACGAACCCCGCGGAACCACTGGGTTTCGCGGGGTTTCGGCGAGGTGGAGGTGAGGAGAGTTGAACTCCTGACCTCTTGAATGCCAAAAGCACAAAAACAAGGCATCCTCGGAACTCCTCGACCGCTCAGGGCACTGAAAGGGCACCGAATTCACCCGTGTCGCCGGAGTACCGGCGATGTCCCGTCATGTCGAAGGCCCCTTCTTCCGCACCTCCAAAAACACCTGGTACGTCACCCACGAAGGGCGCAAGACCTCGCTGGGCGTGCCCGGGAAGAACAACCGCAAGGCCGCCATCGACGCCTGGCACAAGCTGCTGCGCGAGGGGCGACCGAGCGCACACTCCCCGACCAAGCCCGACCCCAAGACGGTGAAGGATGCGGTGGCGGAGTTCCTCGCCCTCGTCGCCGTGCGCAACAAGCCCTCCACCCACGAACTGTACGAGCGGCACCTGACAAAACTCACCGCCGAACTGGGCCAGTCGCGCGTGTCGGAACTGACCGTTCCCATTCTAGCGAAGTGGCTTCGGGGGCTGGGCGTGGGTGCGACAACACAGGCCATTACCCTCCGCTCCGTGTCGGTCTTTCTGGGCTGGTGCGTGCGCCAGGAGATCATCGACCAGAACCCGGCCGGTGCGGTCGCCAAGCCGAAAGCCAAGAACCGTGGCGAGGAGGCGGTCATCTCACCGGAGGAGCACGCCAAGCTGATGGAACTGGCGACCCCGCAACTGCGGCTGGTGCTGACGGTCCTTCACGCCACCGGCGCCCGACCGGGTGAAGTGTGCGCGTTCACGGCCGAGAACTTCGACCCGGATGCGGGCGTCGTGAAACTGGCCGAACACAAGACGGACCACACCGGCCGGTTGCGGCTGATCTTCCTCCCGCCCGAAACGGTGAAACTGCTGAAGACCCAAGCCGCCAAGTACGGCTCCGGGCCGCTACTGCGGCACCGACAGGGGCGGGGGTGGGCGCCGAAGGCGGTCGCGGAGCAGGTGAGAAGGATCTGCAAGCGGGCGGGTATCAAGGTCATCCCCTACGGGTACCGGCACACGCTGGCGACGGACGCTCTCGCGCAGGGCGTGCCCGATGCCCACGTCGCCCAGCTTCTGGGGCACGGCTCGACGGCCATGCTTCACCGCCACTACGCCCACCTGGGCACGAAGGCGAAGGTGATGGCCGAAGCGCTGCGCCGGGTGCGGTGACGCTCAGTTGTGAACCCAGTAGTACCAGTGGGGTGCGCCGAGGAGCGGTTGGATGTGGTAGGTGTAGCGGTCGCTGGTGCGGAACACCTCATCGACTACTCCGCCCGTCCGGTCCAGGTTGTGGACGAACTCCGGCGGCGCGTCGTCGGTCAGGACCGTGGTCGGGGGCAGGACGAAATGTACCCGTCGCCCGACCCGGTACACCCGCACCACCCCGATATCTCGGAGACCGGGCGGCAGCCGGTCCCCGCTCACCTGCTCCCCGTCGGCGAGTGGGCGGGTCCGGAGGAACTCGACGAAGGCGCCCCGATACCGGTAGAACTCGCCCGCCTGTCCGTAGTCCGCCCGAACCGCATCGAGGACGACCCACCGGGTCACCAGAGCCGTCAGGGCACAGCAGCCCAGCAGGATCAGGCCGGAACGGACGCGGTGCCGGGTCATCGGTGCCCCTCCGCTTCCAGTATGGCGGTTACCCGTGCAACCGAGGCAGGCGGAAAGCAATGAGCTGCGTTCCGCCTACACAGGCGATCCCGCGGCCCCGTTGCCGGGGCTGGCACCCGGCGAGAGTTTGGGTGACACCTCGTCCACCAGGCGGTCTACCTTCTGCTTCAGGACAGAGAACAGCGCGAGATTGTTGGACGGCCACACCGAGACGAAGCCTTCCGGGCTGACGGTCAGGCCGTGCTTCTCCGCCTTCAACTCTTCCTTCGCCTTCCCGCCGGTGTGCGCGATGCTGTGCCGGGCGAGCCGCGCGACCACCAAGGGACGGGACGCCGCACCCTCCGGCTCTTCCCAGTAATCGGGCACGGGATCGCGGCCGAGCAGTTCTGCGAAACGCTTCCAGAACTTGTCCTGATTCGTCCTGAACTTCGCCTCTCCGCCAAGTGCGCGGAAGCAGCCCACCAGGAACCACTCGTAGGCGAAGAACAGCGCGCAGTAGGACAGGTTCTGCGATCCGGTGATGCTAAAGCACATCTCCTGTTGATCGGAGATTTCGTCCCAGTATTCCCTCGCTGGGATTCGGCCGTCCTTCGTCTGCGATTCCAGCCGCAGCCCTTGGTCGAGTTTGTCGATGACTGCGTTGATCGCCTTTTTCTCGACGCGCCGCAGTTCTCCGTCCAGTTCTTTGAAGAGCCAGTTCCGGAGCCGCTCCATCAGCACGGCCATGTCCGGCTTGGACCGCCGCATGAAGCCGCTGGCGAATCCCTCCATCTGGTGAATCATCAGCCACGGAAGGCGATGGGTGTTCGCTGCCATCCGCCACGAGAGTACGAGGTTGCTTACCGCGTCGGCGAGTTGGGTCGGGGCGCGCTTGAACAGTGCCTCTGCCCAAGGGCCGTCGAAGAACGTAGCGTACCGGTCTAAGTCCGGTTCGATCGCCAACGTCGCGATAATTGTTTTCTTGTCTTTCATGGCTTCCCCGGCAGGGTTTCTGATTAATTCTACCTTCGTGGAAGGACGCCGGAAGGTCGGGTGCGGGTTCGCGCCACCGCGTCTCCTCGACTCAGCTCCCTGCCCAACTTCATCCGCACCAAGTAACTTTTCTGATCGGGGTCCGAAGCAGCCCCGGTGCGTTCCGCTTGGACGGTCGCTACAATCGCCGCCAGCGGCCGGAGGCGTCCACATCGGACAGCACTTCCGCCCGCCACTCCTCGGGGTGACCATGAAGACGATCCTCTCGGCGGCGCTGGTGCTCGGGTTGTGCGGCCTCGTTCACGGGCAGGACAAGGCGAACCCAGTCGGGACGTGGAAGTGCGAGTACGAGATCGGCGGCCAGAAGCGGGAGTCCACCCTGACGATCAAGAAGGACGGGGACAAGCTCGCCGGCACGATGGACTGGCCGGATCAGAAGGGGGCGAAGCTCAAGGACGTGAAGCTCAAGGACGGAGAGCTGACGTTCACCGCCGAGCGGGAGCTGATGGATATGAAGCTCACCATCGAGTACAAGCTGAAGATCGACGGAGACAAGATCAAGGGGAAGGCCGCGGTGGATGTCGGGGGCGAGAAGCGGGAGTTCGACATCGAGGGGAAGCGGGAGAAGAAGGATAAGTGAAGTTCCCCACGAATAGTGGACAGCGGGAATGTGGTGTAAACTCACCCTCA
>CAZBXY010000395.1:0-6916 GCA_964495365.1 uncultured Frigoriglobus sp.
CTGCGCGGCACTCTTCGTGAAAGTGAGCCGGATGCCCTAAGTGCGCCGGCGGACATCCCCGAATCGACGATACCGTACACAAGGAGTAACTGATGGCACCCTGGATCATGCACGCCCTGATGCACGCGGGGTTGGCGCTCAAGAAGCAGTTCGAGGGCGGTGCCGGGCGCGGGCCGTCCTGCCAGAACTGCGGCGGATCGCTCGCTGGCGGGTCGCTCACATTCGACGGCTGCTGCGGCATAGTGGTCTGCCCATCCTGCGCCGGACAGTTCCTCACTCCCCTCGGCGGTGGCGAGTATCTGGTCGAGTGCCGCTGCGGGGCCGTGCGGCGGACCCGGTTCCACTGACCGACTCGACTGCGGGCTCTGGCCGCGGTCGCCCCGCCAGGCAGGAGGAACGAACCGTGTTCCGATGGCTGATCGGCCGCCCGTACCGCGTCGTCGCACGCGGGCGGTTGTCCGTCGTGTCGTACCGGTGGGTCGCCGTCCCCGGCCGTGAGGCCTGGGCGTTCAAGGACCTTCACCCGGCGGCCGCCAACGCGCTGTCCTTCGCCCACATCATGCGCGGGCTCGCCGCCCGGTTCCCGCGGACGGCCGAGCGGGCGGCACGGGCGCTGGCCGAGGTGACGGCCCTGGAGGCGGCGCACACCGGCTGCGTGGTGTTCGTACTCGACGCCTTCGACCTTTGAGCCAAAGCGCCTGCCAGCGCACCAACAGAGAGTTTGCCATGCCCGAGACCGAGACAATCGACTGCATCGCCAGCGCGACAGCCGCTTACGGCATGCAGCAACTCGCCAACTGGCTCCCCGCTAACCGTCACGAGGAATTGCGGGAGCTTCTCTACGACCTGACCGTGGGCGCACTCCATGCCCTCCGGGGCGTGGACGCGTTCTGCGTGCCCGAACCTTCAACCCACTGAGGTGACAAGATGGAAACCTTCTTCTCGGACTTCAGCGCGACCTCTGTCCTGTTCGGGGCCGCCCTCGTGGGGTGCGGCGTCATCGCCCTAGACGCGCTCGCCGCGCGCTTCCGCAAGCCGGCGGCGCCCCCTCCCCCGCCGTTCCTCATCGCCGACGTGATCGCGGTCGATCGGGACCGCGTTACCGAGGTAATGTGGACCAACCCCGCGCTGCTGACAGTGGACCAGGCGCGGACCCTGCTGGAGATGCAGGGCTCAAAATGCAAATTCGAGCTGAATCGCCTAATGCAGCGGCTCGGCACGGCTGCGGCGAACTGTCCCGGCAAGCTGTACCTCGTGCTGATCGAGTCGTGATCCATCCTGGTCCGCAGAACACGCCGGAGCCATCGAGGAACTGACCGGGGGAGGTTGCCATGAACAGGCTGATCGAGATGCACGTGCGGTATCGCGGTAGCGAGCGCTTCCTCCGGTTGGCCCAGAGCGGCGGCGAGTGGTCGGCGGTGTTGCTGGTCCCGGGCAAGGAGGACATGTTCGGGGAGTGTCCGCCCCGCGCGCCGCTTGCCGCCATCCTGCCGGCGGCGGACCTCGATGGCAGGACGTTCAGGATCGAAGCCCCGGAAGGAAACGTGGCGAGCCTGGCTGCCCTGACGCTCATTACCGCCGGCGTCGCCGTGCGGAACGGGTGGATCGAGGTGCCCTTGTGCAGCATCATGCGCGACTACCACGACTGCGAGGGAGACCGGTTACCTGAGCCGGAGCAGGCGCAGATTCTCGAATTCCCGAAGCAGAAGGCCCGGACTCGCGACGGCGGCATGGAGCGGTGAAGGAAGAGGCTGCCATGTTCGATGACCTGGATTACGACACCCTGTTCGCCGGGATGGAACTCGGGGCGGTGGCGGAGGTGCTCGCTCGTGAACGCGCCGACCACAACCGTGATCTCCCCTTACCTGACTGCGCCGGAAGCGGCTGCGTACCTCCGCACGACGGTCCAGGGTGTCTATGCCCTCGTGAAGCGAAACCGTCTCAAACCGATGCCGGGGAGCGGGAAGTTGCTCTTCACCCGCGAGGAGCTTGACGCCTGCCTGCAGCGAAGACGAAAGCGAGGCAAGTAACCCCGTAGCGGAGAGCCCGGCACTGGCCGGGTTTTTCCGTTTTCTGATCTTGCGCGCCTAGCAACCCGCGCTACCATAAGAGAATTCTAAACCTACAGGCACGGAAGCCGGTCCCGGAGGAATCGGCATGCCCCGTCAACACCCCCACACCCACACTGCGCACGGTCAGCTCGTCGGCTTCAGCATCAAGCTCTTCGGCAACAACCCCACCTACTGCGCGTTTTTCCGCATGCCCGACGGCCGCCGCGTCCGCCGGGATACGAACCACACCCGCATCGGCCCTGCGACGGAAGCTGCCCGGCTCATCATCGAAGCCGAGTACGCTCCCGCCGATGCGGCGCCGGAGAAGGTGACGTGGGACGTGGCCATCGAGCGATTAACCGGCTGCCTCGCCGCGTCCGGCAACCGGGGCGGTACGCTCGGTTACTACCTGAAGTGCATCCGGCTGGTCCGAGCGATGTACCGAGAGGTGGACGGGCCGCAGGACATCTCGCCGGGTATGGCCGAGGCGTGGAAGAAAAAGACGGCCACCACGCCGGGGCGGCGAAAGAAACTCCCCAGCGCTCACTACGTCAACGGGTTGCTCGGTGGGCTGTCAGCACTCTGGCAGAAGTGGTTCGTGGACGAGATGGCGATCTGCCAGGGCAACCCGTGGCAGGACGTTACCCCGCTGAAGGCGGACAAGCTAGAAGTCGAGTACGCCACCGACGAGCAGATCGAGGGGCTTTACGAGTGGATCGCGGGGCGGTTCGGCAAGTGGCCGTTCCCGAAGCTCTTCCTCTCTACCAAGGCGTTCACCGGCTGCCGCCTGATGGACCTCTGCTCGCTGAAGTCGGCCCAGCTCCGCGACAAGCGGCTGACATTCCCGGCGGGCCTGACCAAGGGGAGGAAAGCTCGCGTCGTGCCGCTGCCCGCGGACCTGGCCGCGTCGCTGGATGCCTTCAAGGGCGAGACGTGGCTGTGGGAGAACTACCTGCCGGGGTTGAAGGAAGCCATCGCGGCGAAGGGCTGGCCCACGCACCAGCTCAACATGGAGTTCGACCCGAAGCGGCTCTACATGTGGGTCGAGACACTGTTCGCGGACTACCGCAAGGCGTTCCCCGACCGGCCCAGGCTGACCACCCACATGTTCCGCAAGCGGGCCTTCACCCTCGCCTGGCAGAAGGGCGTGGACGCCCGGCACGCCAGCATCGCCTACGGATGCAACGTGGACACGCTGATGAAGCACTACGTGGCGCTCGACGAGCAGGAGGTGACGGACGACGTGTTCGCCAAGATGCACGGCGTGAAGCCGGAAGCGGAGTCCGGGAAGTCGTGACGCGAAGGTGATTGCGAGTGTCGAGATCGTGCGGTCCAATCGCGGCGTGGCACGACACGAATGCAGCAAAGCCGCGCCTTATTTCACTGGAGACCCCATGACGGAAGAGCAGCAGCGGAATGCGGAGTTCTTCGACCGGCTGGCCAAAGCCGCGCGGCAACGGTTCGACTCGCGGCGAACCATCGAGTGGCAGATCTGCTTCGGGCTCTGGGCCGCGTTCGGGGTGGGGGCAGGATTTGTGGCGGGGGCCAGTAACTGGAAACCCGGTGCGGTGGAAGCCGTTGTGGCCTCGGCCATTGCCCTGGCCGCTGCGGTCGTCTTCTACCTATGGGCGTCGTCGCGACACGATAACGACCAGACCGATATGCAGACTTGCTACTTCTGGGAATCCGCGATCGAAAAACTGACCGGGACAGAGTTGCCGGCGAAGTTGCGCCCAAACGGCTGGCTTCGTGCAGACAGTCCCGCCGATGCCTCCCTGACCGCTGCGAAAAACCGCTCGCCTCTGTACCAAACGATCATGACGAGCCTGTTCGCTCTTGTGTTCGCCGGGGCTGTGATCAGCAAAGCAGCCTCGTCGAGCGATTCACCTTCAAAGGTCACATTCGAAACGCAGCCGGGCAACAAGATCCAGGCAGACAAGATCGCCGTCGGCCCACCGTGACAGCAACCTACGACGGGCACCGATTGAGGTAGGTTTAGCTTAGGTTTACTCGACCCTGTAAAGACGTAGATTTACCAAACGAACAGGCCACAAACCGCTGGGATTTGTGGCCTTTTTGATTTCTGGATGTCGGTAGCTTCAGATTACCAAAATCTCTTGTGCTACCGTTACACTACCGGGTAATTGATCTCACGCACCAACAACTCTTGCACGCGCTCGTCGCGGTTTTGTCGCTTGTACAGTAACCCAGACACCGCTCTCGTCGAGTCGCTCCGACCTCACGTGTTATAGCTCCCAGGGGCTCGCCTTTCCAGAGGAGATCGCGGGGCTTTCAACGACCGGTCAACCCCGCCGGACCGTAAACTAAAGCCGCTGAGCGCTCTACAGACGGGCCACCGGACATGACCGTTGACGATCTGCTGTCGCAGTTGAACACGTCGGCGCTGTGGGTGCCGGCCGCGGGCACGGCCACACTCGGGCTCACCGCCGGGGCGGTCGGGGCGTTCGCGGTGTTAAGGCGCCAGAGCCTCCAGGGAGACGCGGTCGCGCACGCGGCGCTGCCGGGAGTGGCCGCCGCGTTTATGCTCGGCGCGCGGGCGCCGCTGGAGCTGGTGTTGGGCGGCGCCGTTGCCGGGTGGCTCGCGATGCTCGTCGTTTCGCTCGTCACCCGGCGCTCGCGCGTCTCGTTCGATACCGCGCTCGCCGGCGTACTCGCGGTGTTCTTCGGCCTCGGCCTCGTGCTGTTCACCTACATCCAGCGGAACGTCCGCGGCGCCGCTCTCACCCCGCTCGAACGCTACCTGTTCGGTCAGGCGGCGCTCGTCGGGGTGCCGGACCTGTGGGTGATCGGCGGGTTCGCACTGGTCGCGGTGGTCGCCATCGCGGTGCTGTGGAAGCAGTTCAAGGTGGTGAGCTTTGACCCGGCGTTCGCGGCGAGCCTCGGGTTCCGGGTCCGCACGATCGAGCTTCTGCTCACGACGCTTACCGTTATCGCGGTCGTGATCGGGCTGAAGGCGGTGGGCGTGGTGCTGATGACGGCGCTGTTGATCGCGCCGGCGGTCGCGGCGCGGCAGTGGTCGGACCAGCTCGGGCGCGTGGTGCCGCTGGCGGGCCTGTTCGGCGCGCTGGCCGGGGCCGCGGGCACGCTCGCGAGCCACCTGTTGAGTTACCAGTTTCCCAAATCCGGGTCCGTGCCGACCGGGCCAACCATCGTGCTGTGCGCAACGGCCCTGGTGCTGCTGTCGCTGGCGTTCGGCCCGGCCCGCGGGTGGGTGTGGGCGCGGCGCCGCGCCCGGCTCCGCCCCGCGGCGGAATAGCACAAAGGGTCGGTGTCCAACGCAATCGCGTTGCGTTCCGTTCGTCGCGAGGGGGTCGGAAAGTGACCCAGCCCAGCGCAGGAAATGTGCGCCGGGCCGGGTCGGGGTGCCGAGGGGCGCCGTGGCGTTCATGGCGTCATAGACGGGATGACTTTGACTTCACGCGGCATCGGCGCGACCGGCCAGCGCCGGTACATGCCGAACTTTTCAGGATAAGGGATGCCGCGATCTTCCAAATCGTGGTATGCGTTCATCCGTTCGTGGTAGGGGATGAACATGTATGCCGGCAATTTCTCTCTGGCACCAGGCGGAAGTTTCGGAACAATCTCTGCTCCCTTGGGTAACGGTGGCACGCGCCCGTTGGGGCGATTCTTGATGCAGATATGATCGCAGACGTCCACATCACCGAGATGGGCGTAAGCGATACAGACTTCATCACCAACGGCCACGTCCGTCAGGCGGTAGCGATAAGAAACTGTAACAAAACCTAGCCGGAAGTGCCGGGGGTTGCGAAACTGGCGGTATCGGTCGAGGAGGTTCCGCCGTGGCCAAGCCGCTGTTACCCGACGCGTTGTGGGCGATCATCGAGCCGTTGCTCCCGCCCCAGGTGCCCTCGAAGAAGGGCGGGCGACCGCCGGTGCGCCACCGCGAGGCGCTGGTGGGCATCCTGTTCGTGCTCAAGACCGGGATCGGCTGGGCGGACCTGCCGGCCGAGTTGAACTGCGGTTGCGGGATGACCTGCTGGCGCCGGCTGCGGGACTGGCAACTCGATGGCACCTGGGAGCGGATCCACGCCGTCCTGTTGGAGCGGCTCGACCAGACCGGGCGCATCGACTGGTCGCGTGGGGCCATCGACTCATCGAGTGTGCGGGCCGTTTTTGGGGGGTCGGTGTTGGCCCCAACCCCACGGATCGCGGGAAAAATGGTGTCAAGCATCACCTGATGGTGGACGGCAAGGGCACCCCGCTGGCATGCCAGGTGAGCGCCGCCAACGTCCCCGACGTGAACGAGTTGCTGCCGACGGTGGTGGCCTGCCCGTTGGGCCGCCACGGGACCACGGAGCGGTTGCCGAAGAAGTTGTACGCGGACCGGGCCTACGACTCGGAGGGTCACGAGGGCATCCTGCGGTGGATGGGGATCGAGCCGGTGTTCGCCCAGCGGGGCACCGAACACGGCAGCGGGCTGGGGAAGTACCGCTACGTCGCCGAGCAGACGATCGCCGCGGTCCACAAGAACCGGCGGCTCAAGATCCGCTACGAGAAGCGCGATGACATCCATCATGCGTTCCTCACACTGGCCTGTATTAAGATCTGTGGCTATCGATTGAAACATAAACCCAAATAGGTTTTGTTACAGTTTCTAAGGTTCATTCACATTATACCCGCGCCCGTCGGGGCCAGTCCGCGGCTCCTTCGGAATCTCACCGGCGGCGAGCGTTTCGGACACTGCGAACTTTTTTGGTACTTCTCCAGGCCATCGCACTGTAATTGAATCCTTCGTCACAGCCGTTACAGTTCCGGAGTAATAAATATTGTAACCCTTCAGGCTTCTGAACGGCATTTTTCTGGCAGCGGTGGTAGCGTGCCGG
>CAZBXY010000396.1:0-6855 GCA_964495365.1 uncultured Frigoriglobus sp.
GAGCTCCTTGGGCTTGACGGCCCGCTCTTCGTGGAACCGGAACAGGAAGTCGCAGATCTTGATCCGGTCGTCGGGCTTGAGCAACTGCCGGGTCGGGGCCAGCACCTCTTTGCTGTTGACGTAGGTCTTGTTGCGGCTCTTGAGGTCCTCGATGTAGTACTTGCCGTCGCCGGTGCGGGAGATCTGCGCGTGCTTGCGGCTGACCGCGTGGTGCGGGATCACGATCTGGCACGTGGTCTCATCGCGCCCGACGACCATGAGATCCTTGTCGAGCGCGATGTTCTTGTTCGGCGCGGCCCCTTCCGGGGACTTCAGCAAGACGAGCGAAGGCATGACGGCGTCCGAAGGGATAAATGAAAGCCGGGTCGAGGACGCGATGTTCCAACCCCGATGGTACCGCCCGCCCCGACTTTTCGCAAGCAGCCAAAGCGCGGCCGCCGACCGGCGTGCGGTCTTCAAGATAGAATACGAATGTCCGACCCCGAAGCGGACACTCCCGTTGGGGGAGAAGTTCGGCGCCAAACTGGGAAAGGTGAGGGGAACCGGGAAGGCCCGCGCGGCGCGGGCGGTTTCTTCCTCAATCTTTTCTCATCAGGGGCGAACATCATTTCTGAAACCCTACACTGCGCCCGCAGGTACATCACGTCAGAGGGGTACGAGTGTCCGCCGACGCCGCACTGGTCAAACGGTGTCTGCACGGCGACCCGGGCGCGGCCCGCGAACTGGTCGAGCGGTTCCAGTCGGACGTTCTGGCGGTCTGCAAGCGGTTACTCGCGAACCTGCACGACGCCGAGGACGTGGCCCAGGAAGTGTTCATTCGCGTGTTCCGCAGCCTGAACCGCTGGGACAACAGCCGCCCGCTGCGCCCGTGGGTGCTGGGCATCGCCATCAACCGGTGCCGCACCGCGATCGGCAAGCGCGGCAAGGGGCCGGAACTGGCGGACTACCTGCACGAGGCCCCGGACCGGCGCCCGGCCGACGACTCTGCGGAAATGGTGCGCGAGATCCGCGCCGCGGTGGACGCCCTCCGCGACGACTACCGCGAGGTGTTCGTCTTGTTTCACGAACACGGGCAGCCCTACGAGGAGATCGCGGAGGCCGTCGGGCGCCCGGTCGGCACTGTGAAGACGTGGCTGCACCGCGCCCGGCTGGAAGTGCTCGACCGTTTACGCAGTCGCGGGCTGGTGCCCGACGACGAACAGCCCCAAACACCCTCCGTCCCGGGGTGAGCGAATGCCAATGGTGATCCACCCGTTCGACGATTCGGAGGTTCCGCCGCCGCCGTGCGCGGCGAGCGTGGTACTCGTGCAGGCCGTGCTTCGCGGCGAGGCCCCGCCCGAAGCGCTCGGCGCCGACCCCCACCCGGCCACCTGCGCCAAGTGCCGCGACCTCGTCCGCGCCGTGCGCACGATGTTCGCGCTGCCGCGCGAGCCGGTCGCGGTGCCGGTGGGGTTCGCCGATCGCGTCGTGCAATCGATGTGGGCCGAGCGCCACACGCGCACCCGCCGGCGGAGCTACGCCGCGATGATCGGGGCGCTCGCCGCGGGGGTTCTGCTCGTCATCGGGTTGAGCTGGTATTTCTCTTCGCCGCCCGCGGAGACATATCCCGAACCTCGGCTTCCGGCGTTTGCGGCCCAGAACCCCGAAGTCGCGCCCGCGCCGCGTGAGAAGCCCGACCCGGCGCCGGAACCGCGCCCGATCCGCTTCGGCGAGGCGGTGGCGAACACCGGGCAGGCGCTCCGCGACGCCCCGAACTCGCTAACCGATTCGGTCGCGGTGGCGCCGAAGCTGTTCGACGCGCTGGCCGATTCGTTCAAGCGGCCGGAGCCGCCGGCCGACCCGATGGCGACGGCCCTGGAGCCGGCACGGAAATCGCTGGCCGAGTTGCCGGTCGCGGCCCGCACCGGGCTGGAACCGGTTACCGGCACCGCGGAGAAGGCCTTCGCGCGGTTCCTCCGCGACGTGGGTTCGGTGAAGCCGAACTGATAGTAGTAGGCACACTCCGTGTGCCGTCGCTACTCCTTGCGTGTCGCAACGGCACACGGAGTGTGCCTACTACTTCCAAGAACACCCATTATGCTCGCTCGCTTCCTCGCACCTGCCCTCGTCCTGGCCCTCGCGGTTCCCGCGCACGCCGCGCCGCCGACCGCGCGTGACGAGGCGCTGCGGCTCGCGCCGGATAACTTCGCGCTCGTGGTTGTGGCGCAGAACCTTCGCGACCACGCCACCGCGGTCAGCGAGTCGCCGTTCGCCGAGTGGTTCCCGACGACCACACTGGGCAAGCAACTCCTCGGCGGGGCCAACTTCAAGCAGATCACCGACGCCGCGACGCCCATCTTCGGCGTGCTCGGTATCACACCGTCGGACCTGTTGCACGACATCATCGGCGACGCGGCCGTGTTCGCGTTCACCCCGGCGCCGGCGAACGACCCGAACGGCGAGCGGTCGGTCATCCTCGTGCGCCCGCGCAAGCCGGAGACGCTCGCGAAGGTCGTCGAGCGGCTCAATGACATCCAGACCAAGTCGAAGGAACTGAAATCGCTCGTCGCGCACAAACACGCGGGCGAAACGTACTTCGAGCGACAAAAGCCCAACGGCCCGTCCGAGTTCTACTGCTTCTGTGGGGGCGTGTTCGCGTTCTCGGCGGCGGAAACCGAGATCAAGGCGGTGATTGACCGCGACAAGTCCGCGCCGAAGGACAAGCCCGCGGTGCTGGTGGCCCGCATGACGAAGCTCGGCGTCGCGGACGCCGCGGTGGTGGTGCTGGTGAACCCGCGCCCGCTCGACGGCGAACTCGCGGCGAAGGTAAAAGCCGCCAAGCCCGACGAGAAGGTCTTCCTGACGAAGTTCGCGGAGGTGTGGGCCGCGGCGGAGTCGGCGGCGCTATACTTCCAACTCGGCACCGGGGCGGAACTCGGCGTGTCGGTGCAGTTCGATCCGGCAAAACTGCCCGCGGGCGCGCGGGCGTGGCTCGTCGGCGAGAAAACGCCCTCAGCGGTGTGGGCCGCGATCCCCGACGACGCGATCGCCGCGGTCGCCGGCCGTTTGAAGGCGAACGACCTCATCGATTTTATCGGTTCGCTCCAACCGGCCAACGAGAAGCCGGGGGTACGCGAAACGATCGAGCAGGCGCTCGGCCCGCTCATCGGAAGGGACAAATTGCCGCTCGTTCTCGACGCGCTCGGCCCGGACTGGGGCGTGTGGGTAGTGCCGCCGGCGAAGGGAACGAAGGACGCGCTGCCCGCGGCGGTGGCCGCGGTGAAAGTGCAAACGGACGGCCCGAAGGGAGCCGAAGCCGCGAAGGCGCTGACGCAGGCGCTGGAGTACGGGTGTCAGGTCGCGCGGATCGCGTACAACGCGAAGCACAAGGATCAGATCGAATTGCGCGAGGAGAAGGACGGCGACACGATCATCAAGTCGCTGGTGGGCGACGGCCTGCCGCCCGGGTTCCGCCCGTGTTTCGCGCTGAAGGGCGGTTACCTGCTGATTTCCACCTCACCGGACGCGATCAAGGCGTTCCGCGCTCCGGCCGAGCCGAAACCGGGCGGCGAGGTGCCGTTCGCGCGGTTCAACGCCGCCGCGGCCCGCGCCTATTTGGCATCGAACGGCCCGGCGGTGGCGAAGCTGCTCTCCGCGGCCGGCGCCGGCGATGAAAAGGCTCTGGTCCAGCAAATCGAGATGCTGGCGGGCGCTCTGGAACCAGTCGAGAAGGTGGAATTGCTGGCCACCGGCAACGCGACCGGCATGAAGCTGACGCTCCGCGTCACGCCGGCGAAGCCGCTGAAGCGGTGAACGCATTTCTATAGCCCCGGAGGGGCGACCGATGTTAGCCCGGGGTGCAACGAGGCTCTGCGAGCGCAACCCCGGGTCCGCGATCCAAGAAACTCAAGCCCCGGAGGGGCGACAGCATTCGCCAGAGGTTCTGCCGCCCCTCCGGGGCTTCAATTCATTTTCGCCGGCGTGTCCCGGGGTTGCGCCTGGCCTTCGGCCTGCGCTTCACCCCGGGCTAACATCGGTCGCCGCTCCGCGGCTACAAACAGAACACACGGACAGGTCACCGCATTTTACCCGCGGCCTCGCTCTTGTACCATTCCAGCGCCCGCTTCATCCCCTCGTCGAACAGCACCCGCGGTTCGTAGCCGAGCTTCGCGCGCGCCTTTGCGATGGAGAAGTCGAGGTTCAGCCCCGCGAACTTCAGTTGCGCCTGCGTGATGCGCGGCGGGTGCGGCTTGTTCTTGCGGCGGAACACCCCCTCGCGCCAGTTCGCCATCATCCGCGCCAGCCAGATCGGCACCGGCGGGAACCCACGCGGGCGCTTTAGCCCGAGTCCGTCCGCGACCGTCTCGAAGAACTTCCGCTTACTCACGAACTCGCCGTCGGTGATGTTAAACACCTCGCCGACGCACGCTTCGGCCGGTGCGTCGATCGCGAGCAGCACCGCGTCCGCGATGTTCCCCACGTAGATCGTGTTCAGCGCGTAGCGCCCCTGGGCGATGTAGATGACGCTCCGCTCCTTCAGGCGGTCGGCGAGTCGCGGGAGCACCATGCGGTCGCGCGGGCCGTAGACGAACCCCGGGCGCAGGATCGTGACCGGCACTTGTTGTTTGCGGTGGTACTGAAGCGCCAGCCTCTCCGCCTCGACCTTCGACTGCGTGTAGCCGTCGATGTGATCGTTGGGGAGCGGTTCGGTCTCGTCGGTGCCGTGATGGTGCCGCGCCGCGTACACACCCAGCGAACTGACGTGAACGAACCGGTGTAGCGGCTTGCCGAGGGTGGCGTCGAGCAGGTTCCGCAGTCCCTCGACGTTGACGGCGCGGTAGCCGTCAACAGGCCCCCAGTCGCCGACCTTCGCGGCGCAGTTCACGACGACATCGCACCCTTCGACCGCGGCCTTGAGCGCGCCCGCGTCCGTCAGATCGCCTCGAACCACTCGCACACCGAGCTTTTCGAGGAACGCGGTATCGCTTCCGGTGCGGGCGAGGGTGCGAACGACATCGCCGCGCCGGGCGAGCGCTTCGGCGACGTGCGACCCGACGAACCCGGTCGCCCCGGTGAGGAGTACGGTGTGCGGCATGGGAGCAAAATCTCGTTGAGGAAGCAGCGAATGTTGTGGGGAAGGAGCCACGCGAAGGCAAGGCGAAGGCGAAGAACCCACCCCCGGCCCCTCCCTGAAGGGAGGGGAGAAAAAAGAACGCGGCCTCTTTCTCCCCGCCCTTCAGGGAGGGGCCGGGGGTGGGTCTCTTCCGCGCTCGGCCTACAATCACCTTGCCCCTTCACCTCAGGAGTCCCTGCATGATCCGCTTCGCGTTCCTCGCTGGCCTCGTTGTCATGTCGCCATTAACCGCGTTCGCCGAGCTGCCGCCGCTCATCCCGCGCGACGTACTGTTCGGCAATCCGGACAAGGCCGGGCCGCAAATTTCCCCCGACGGCAAGTTCCTCGCGTACCTGGCCCCGGACGACAAGAACGTGCTCCAGGTGTGGGTGAAGCCGATCGGCAAGGCCGAGGCGAAGAAGGTGACGAGCGACGAGAAGCGCGGCATCCGCCAGTACTTCTGGGCGCACGACGGCAAGCACCTCCTGTACATGCAGGACACCGGCGGCGACGAGAACTTCCACCTGTTCGCCAGCGAACTGGCCACCGGCAAGACCCGCGACCTCACCCCGTTCCCCGGCGTTCGGGCACAGGGCGTGGAACTGGACGACAAGCACCCGGACACCATCCTCGTTGGCTTGAACAAACGGAACAAGGCGGTGTTCGACATGCACCGCGTCACCATTTCGACGGGCGCCGAGAAGCTCGACACCGAGAACCCCGGCACCGTCATCGCCTGGACGACCGACGCCGATTTCCAGGTGCGGGCCGCCACTACCATGAACCCGAAGACCGCCGGGTACGACCTGTTGGTACGCGACAAGCCCGGGGCCGAGTGGAAGACCGTCAAGAGTTGGACCGCGGAAGAACAAGGGTCCGCGGTCGGGTTCGGCAAGGACCGCAACACCCTCTACGTCCTCGGCAACGATAACGCGAACACGATGCGGATCGTGAAGTTCGACCTCGGCACCGGAAAGGAAGAGGTGGTCGCCGAGGACAAGGAGTACGACATCAGCGGGGCGATGATCGACGACAAGAAGCGCGTCCCGGTCGCGGTGTCGTTCACCCGGGCCCGCACCGAGTGGAAGGTGATCGACGAGAGCGTGAAGGCCGACTTCGAGGTACTCGCGAAGGTGCGCCGCGGCGATTTCACCGTGACCAGCCAGACCGCCGACCAGACGAAATGGGTCGTCGCGTACGTGAGCGACGACGCCCCGACCTCGTACTACCTCTACGACCGCGCCGCGAAGAAGGCCGAGTTCCTGTTCGTCAACAACTCGAAACTGGAAAAGGTGAAACTCGCGCAGACGGAGCCGATCAGCTACAAGGCGAAGGACGGGCTGACGATCCACGGCTACCTGACCAAGCCCGTGGGCGTGGACGCGAAGAACCTGCCGGCGGTGCTGTACGTTCACGGCGGCCCGTGGGCCCGCGACACGTGGGGGTTCAACCCGACGGTGCAGTTCCTCGCCAACCGCGGCTACGCGGTGCTGCAGGTGAACTTCCGCGGCTCGACCGGCTACGGGAAGGCGTTCCTCAACGCCGGCAACCGCGAGTGGGCCGGGAAGATGCACCAGGACTTGATCGACGGCAAGGAGTGGCTGGTGAAGTCCGGTGTCGCAGACCCGAAGCGGGTCGGGATCGCCGGCGGCAGCTACGGCGGCTACGCGACGCTCGTCGGCCTCACGTTCACCCCGGAGGAGTTCGCCTGCGGCGTCGATATCGTCGGCCCGAGCAACATCGTCACCCTCTTGAAGACGGTC
>CAZBXY010000397.1:0-6838 GCA_964495365.1 uncultured Frigoriglobus sp.
CTTAAACCGACCCATGCCTCACGCACTACACGTACGTTGACCTACACCTGCAAGCGGTACCCCCCTCTCCGCCGAACGGAGAGGAGGCGGAGCGCCGCGCGCTCGTGCGGACGTGGAGCCGGCGACCGGGTCTCTACGGCTGGCTCATCACCACCGACCACAAGGCGCTCGGGCTGCGGTTCATCATCACCGCGATGGTGTTCTTCCTGCTCGGCGGCCTACTTGCACTGGCCGTGCGGTTACAGCTCGCGGTGCCGCAGGGACGGGTGCTCGGCCCAGACGCGTACAACCAGGCGTTCACGACGCACGGCACGACGATGATGTTCCTCTTCGCCGTGCCCGTGATGACCGGAATGGGCCTCTACCTCGTGCCGCTGATGGTCGGCACGCAGAACGTCTGCTTCCCGCGCTTGCTGAACTACGGCTACTACGTCTACCTGTTCGCGGGCCTCATGCTATACGTCGCGCTGGTGCTGAACACCGGGCCGGACATGGGGTGGTTCTCGTACGTGCCGCTCGCGGGTCCAGACTACACGCCGGGCAAACGAGTAGACGTCTGGTCGCAGATGGTGACGCTCGTCGAGGTGAGCACGCTGATAGCGGCCGTTGAGATCATCGCCACCGCGTTCACGCAGCGCGCGCCGGGCATGTCGCTCGACCGCGTGCCGCTGTTCGTGTGGTCGATGGTCGTGACGTCGTTCATGATCGTCTTCGCGATGCCCGCGGTGATGCTCTCCAGCACGATGCTCGCGGCCGACCGCATGACTGGCATCAGCACGCAATTCTTCAACCCGGCCGAGGGCGGCGACGCGCTTCTGTGGCAGCACCTGTTCTGGTTCTTTGCGCACCCGGAGGTTTACATCATCTTCCTACCCGCTACCGGGTTCGTGTCTGCCATTCTGCCGACGTTCACGCGCAGGATGATGTTCGGCTACGCGGCGCTCACGCTGTCGCTGGTCGCCACCGCGTTCATCGCGTTCGGCGTGTGGGTCCACCACATGTTCGCCACGCCGCTGCCCAGAGTCGGTCAGGGCGTGTTCACCGGCGCGAGCCTCATGGTGGCGATTCCCAGCGGAATCCAGATCTTCTGCTGGATCGCTACCATTTGGGGCGGGAAGGTCAGACTGAAGTCGCCGATGCTGTTCGTACTCGGCTTCTTCGCCGTGTTCGTCATCGGCGGGCTGACCGGGGTAATGCTCGCGTCGGTGTCCATCGACCTCCAAGTTCACGACACGTTCTTCGTGGTCGCCCACCTGCACTACGTGCTCATCGGCGGCGCGGTGTTCCCGCTCCTGGGCGCGTTGCACTACTGGCTCCCGAAGTGGACCGGCCGGATGCTCAGCGAGCCGCTCGCGTGGGTGTCGTTCTGGCTCGTCTTCGTCGGGTTCAACGTCACCTTCTTCCCGATGCACCACTTGGGCCTTCGCGGGATGCCGCGGCGCGTCTACACGTACCTCCCCGAACAGAACTGGGGTGCGCTGAACCTGCTCGCCACCTGCGGAGCGTTCGTCCTCGCGCTGGGTCTGCTGTGCTTCCTCGTGAACGTGCTCTGGAGCCGCCGCTACGGCGCGATCGCGGGCGACAACCCGTGGGGGGCCGGTACACTCGAATGGGCCGCGGCGTCGCCGCCGGAACCACACAACTTCACCCGCCTGCCGACCGTGCGCGACCGCGAGCCGATCTGGGAAGACGCGGCGCGGTCGCCCGTCGTGACCGGGCTGGCCACCGACACGCGCGAGGTGCTGGTCACCACGCCGCACGACGCGCAGCCGCACCACCGCAACCACATCGCTGGCGATTCGGTTTGGCCGGTGCTCGCGGCGATCGTCACGGGCGCGGCCTTCGTCGGCCTCGTGTTCACCGCGTGGGCGTTCCCGGCCGGCGCGGTCGGGCTGTTCGTCACTCTCCTGGGGTGGTTCTGGCCGAGCAAGGAGCCCGAGCCGATCCACCACCCACACACCGAGCCCGCGGTCGCGGGGGAGGGACCGCCGTGAGTACCGGCACTGTCACCGGCCGCCCGACACTCGACGTCTCCCACCTGCCCGCCGAGAGCCGCGACTCGCGCTCCCCGCTGTGGTGGGGGAACACACTGTTCATGCTGATCGAGACGACCGTCGCGCTCCTCTTGGCGAGTTACGTCTATCTGTGGCGGAACTACCCACAGTCGGGCTGGCCACCTCCCGCGGCACAACATGACCCGCCCATCCTGAAGCCGGTCCCGGACCTCGGCGTCGGCACTTTCAACGTGCTGCTCTTCCTCGCGACGGTACCGCTGATGGTCTGGGTGGACCGCAAGTGCCGCGCGCAGTTCGACGCGCTGGAACGTGTGAACGTGTCGAAGCCGTCGGAGGGGCCGGCGGCAACGGACAAGCCGCCCGAGCTACCGCCCATCGTGACGTGGGGGCTGGCGGCGCTGTTCGTGCTCGGCTGTGTCGCGCTCTTCCTCCGCTGGAAGGAGTTCCCGGCACTGCACGTGCTGTGGAACGAGAACGCGTACGCGGCGCTCGTGTGGACGATGCTCGGCCTGCACTTCATTTACGTCGCCATTGAGGTGATCGAGGTCGCGGTGATGCTCCTGTGGATCGTCCTCTACGGACTGGGCGAGAATCAGACGACCGACGTGATGCTGACCGCCGCGTACTGGTACTGGACGGTCGGCGTCGGGGTCGTGATCTACGGCGTCGTGTACTGGTTCCCCCGACTGGCGTGAGGAACCGCCGTGATGCGGTTGAGAGTTACTGATACGCCCGTGCTCTGGGTTGGCCTCCTCGCGGGGCCGGTCGCGTGGGGCGTTCACCTCCAGGGCGCGTTCGCGATCTCGGCGTGGGCGACGGAGAGGAACAACCCCGTCCCGCTACACGCGATCAGCCTGCTGTGCCTGCTCACAACACTCGGCGGTGGGGCGCTGTCGTGGCGGGCGTGGCGCACGGTCGGCGGGCTGCCCTCCGGCACCAAGACCCCGGATACCGCTCACGTGCGCTACCTGAGTGTCGTCGGTGTGATGACCGGCGTGCTGTTCGCGTGTGTGATCGTGGCCCAGTGGATCGCGGTCGTGATGCTCCCCCGAACGATGGGTGCAGGATGACGCACGACGCGATTCTGTTGGCGCACGCCGGACCACACGCGGACGATGCGTCACCGCCCGCCCCCCGCGACTGGAACGAACTGGCCGGCGCGTGGGCGTTCGAGCCGCTCGTCGTAATCCCGCTCCTGATGACGGCGTGGGTGTACGCGCGCGGCCTGCGGCGGCTGTGGCGCGAGGCCGGGGCCGGACACGGCGTCCGAAAGTGGGAGGCCGCCTCGTTCGCCGGCGGCTGGCTGGCGCTGGTCGTGGCGCTCGTCTCGCCGCTGCACCCGTGGGGCAACGCGCTCTTCTCCGTTCACATGGTGCAACACGAACTCCTGATGCTCGTCGCGGCGCCGCTCCTCGTGCTCGGGAAGCCAATCGTGGCTGCTCTGAAGGCGCTGCCGCTCGGTCGGGCGCGGGCGCTCTTGCGCCCGACGAAGGCCGGGTGGGTGCAGGCAGTCTGGGGGTTCGTGACGAACCCGTTCGTCGCGTGGCTCTTGCACGCCGTCGTGCTGTGGACGTGGCACGTACCGGTGCTGTTCCGGGCGGCGATTCAGAGTGAGTTCGTCCACGCGCTCCAGCACCTGAGCTTCCTGCTCTCCGTGGTGCTGTTCTGGTGGGCGATCCTGCACCGCGGGCGCGGGGCGATGGGCTACGGCGCCGCGGTGCTGTACCTGTTCACGACCGCGGTTCACAGCGGCCTCCTGGGCGCGCTGATCACGCTCGCGGGCGTCGTGTGGTACCCGGAGTACCTCGCCACCACTCAATCCTGGGACCTGACGCCGCTCGAAGACCAGCAACTCGGCGGCCTCGTCATGTGGGTGCCGGCCTGTTCGCTCTACATCGTCGCCGGGCTGGCACTCTTCGCCGGGTGGCTGCGCGCGTCGGGCGAGCGCGTGCGAAAACGTGAGGCGAATGCACTCGCGGAGGTCCAACCGTCATGAAGCGAACACTCGCGGTTGTCCTTCTCGCGCTGTCGGCGTGCAACGTCGCCACGCGCGGCGAGCGCGAGGACTACGCCGCGCATCACCGGCGACCCGGTCCGCGGCCGGGACGCGATTAGCCGCCGCGGGTGCGCCGCGTGCCACACGATCCCCGGCGTACCCGGGACCGCGAACGTCGGCCCGCCGCTCGACCGCGTCGGCAGCCGCGTCTATCTGGCCGGGGTGCAGCTCAACACGCCCGAGAACATGGCCCGCTGGCTGAAGGATCCGCCCGCGGTCGATCCCAGGACGGCCATGCCGAACGTCGGCGCCACCGACGACGAGGTGCGCGACATCTCCGCGTACCTGTATACGCTCCGCTGACCCACTTCACAGGAGGAACCGAATGGACCGCCGCACCGCTCTCGCCGGTTTCGTACTGCTACCCGGATTCGTCGCCGCGCAGCCCGCGAAGGGGCCGGACCGCCGCTACTGGGTGTGCGTGAGCAACGAGCGATCCGGGGACATCACAATCATCGACGCCGCGACCGACAAGGTGATCGACACGGTTACGGTGGGCAAGCGGCCCCGCGGCGTCCACGCCAGCCCTGACGGCAAGCTACTCTATGTCGCGGTCAGCGGCAGCCCGATTATCGGCCCGCCCAAACTCGACGCCCAAGGCGCGCCGATCTTCCCCAAGACCGAAGACGGCGACCCCGCCGAGGACGGCATCGCGGTGATCGACCTGAAGTCAAAACGGCTCGTGAAGAAGCTGCCGACCGGCACCGACCCGGAGGAGTTCGCGGTCAGCCCCGACGGCAAGCGGATCTACGTCTCCAACGAGGACGCGGCTACCGCCAGCGTGTTGAACGTCGCCGACGGGAAAGTCGAAACGGTTCTCAAGGTGAAGGACGAGCCGGAAGGGGTGGCCTTCAGCCCCGACGGCAAGTTCGTCTATGTGACGTGTGAGACGAAGGGCGAGGTGTTCGTGTTCGACACGAAGACGAACAAGGTGGTTGCGGAGATCGCGGTCGGCGGGCGCCCGCGTACCGTCTGCTTCCTGCCCGACGGGTCGAAAGCGTTCATCCCCTCCGAAACCGCCGGTACGATCGCGGTGATCGACACAACGAATTACAAGATCACCGACACAATCAAGCTGCCGGAAGGGTCGCGGCCGATGGGTACTATCACGAGCGGCGACGGGAAAAAACTGTTCGTGAGTAACGGCCTCGCCGGGACCGTTTGCGTCCTCGACCCGGCGGCCGGTAAGGTGTTCCACACGATCAAAGTCGGCCAGCGGCCGTGGGGGATGGCGCTTTCACCCGACGGGAAGAAGCTCTTCGTCGCCAACGGCCCGTCCGACGACGTGTCGGTGATCGACGTCGAGGCCGCGAAGGAGATCGGCCGCATCAAGGCTGGTCGAAGCCCGTGGGGCGTTGTCGTCGTGCCGACCCCGGAGTGACACCGGGACGCGCACGGGCTTATCCGTGCTGCGAGCGCCACCGTCAACTGCCCCGACGTTCGCCCACACCGGTGACTCGACGACCGGAAGAGTACGGCCCCGAGCGGCGATTCGAGCCGCTCGGGGCCGTGAGCGACAGGCTGTTGCTGGGAATTACGCGCTACGCGGTCGGTGCGACCCGAACCGCTCGCGGTCACTTGCTGTGTTTCTTGGCGTGCTCCAGATGCGCCTGAATCGTGGGGAGGGTCTTGGTGGCGAAGTCCTTGATTTGCGGGTTCTTCGCCTCCTTGCTCGCGCGGGTGAACAGTGCGACGGCCTCGGTGTGGCCGGTCACCATGTGCTTCATGTAGTCTGCGTCGAAGTTCGTCCCCTTGTAGTTCTTGAACCGGTCGATCTCCTTCTGGTGCTTCTCGTCGATCTTGTCCGGCACCGCGATGTTGGCGGCCTTCGCAGCGGCCTTCAACTCCTCGTTGGCCTTGGAGTGGTCCTTGACCATCTGCTCGGCGAACTTCTTCACGTCGTCGTTCTTGGCCGCGGCCGCGGCGATCTTGCCGAGTTCGACCTCGTGCATCCCGTCGCTCGCGGCCATCTTCACGAACGTGGTGTCGTCGAACGGTTCGGCCTTCTTGTCCTCGGCGCGAGCACCGATCGCGACGGCGAGGAAGGCGACTGCGACGACCAACTTCACTCTGCGCATGGCAGACTCCGGGTACGTGGACCGGCATTTGGAGACCGGCTCGTAACCGGGTGCAACGCCGGTACCCCCACGTCAACGCACGTGCGCTTTGCCCGTTCTCCCGACGACTTGAAAGGAAGAAGAGAACCGGACCTCCGTGCGCAGCGTCGTGCGTGCGCAAAGGAAACGGGCTGCTGAAGCAGTCCGTTCGTATCGCGTCGGTGGGCCTCGTTAGAGACACTTGAGGAACGCGACGAGGTCGGTCTTCTCTTCTTTGGTCAGTTGCAGTTCGAGCACGAGGTTGAAGAACTCGACGGTGTCCTCCAGCGTCAGACAGCGGCCGTCGTGCAGGTACGGCG
Source organism: uncultured Frigoriglobus sp. (assembly GCA_964495365.1). Lineage (GTDB taxonomy): Bacteria > Planctomycetota > Planctomycetia > Gemmatales > Gemmataceae > Gemmata. Next base: position 6,488 of record CAZBXY010000397.1, read on the forward strand.
GGCTCTCTTTAATGCCGCGGAGCGTGAAGCTCTTGATCGGCCCATCGCCCGGCTCATCCAAGAATCGCTCCAGTTTGAGGTCGTGCATCTGGTGGTCGAGGTAAAACGGAGCCGGGTGACACGCGCTGCACTGCGCCTTGCCGAAGAACAGCTTCTCGCCGCGCAGCTCCTGTTCCGTCGCGCCCTTCTTCGGGTCGAGCCGACCGAGCAGATTGAGCTTCGGCGCGGGCGGGAAGTCGAGCATGTTCTGCGCCTGGGCCATGTGCGGCACGAGGCTGCGCGGGATCTCCTGGAACCCCTTCTTCATCGCGCGGATCGAGTCGCCGTTGAAGTACGCGGTGCGCTGCTCGA
>CAZBXY010000398.1:0-6818 GCA_964495365.1 uncultured Frigoriglobus sp.
CGGCAGCGCGGCCTTGCCGGCGGGTCCGATCCTCCTGTCCGACATACAGGCGGGCGTCGAGCGTGAACCCGAGGCCCGTGCGGATCAGTGCCGGGGCCGTCCCGTTGCGGCGGAACGTCAGGTCTTCCTCCGACAGCGCCTCCCACACCAGGTGCCGGTCGTAGCTGCCTTCGAGGTAGCGGATGTCGGATACGCTCGTCGCGAAGTGCCGGCCCGCGGCGCTCAGGATCGCGGTTTCGCCCACCTGACAGCCGAGCTGATAGCCGAGATTGTGCCGTTTCGCGAACTGTGCGAGCCGAATGCTCGGAATGAACCCGCCGCACTTCGAGAGCCGCAGGTTGAACAGGTCGCACCAGCCGCCTTTTACTGCGCGCTCGGCATCGATCGGGCCGCACAGCGATTCGTCGAGCATGACCGGCGTCTTCACCTGCTTCCGAACGTCTGCGAGGCACGTGACGTCTTCGTGCCGCACCGGCTGTTCGCAGCTCGTGATGCCGAACGGCTCCAGTTCGCGAACCCGCGCCGCGACATCCGCCGGCGACCAGGCCTCGTTCGCGTCGATGCGCAAATCCATCTTCTTGCCGAGCCATTTGCGAATGAGCTTCGTGCGCGACACGTCGTCTTGGCCGTCGATCCCGACCTTGAGCTTCACCTGCTTGAAGCCCGCGAGCCGGTATACGAGCGGGTAGACGCGCTTCTTCCAGCCCCGCGGGTTGCCGATCACCCCGCTGTACCGCACCTCCGGCCGGAACTGGTACAACTCCGGGGCGACCAGCTCCGTGACGCGCGTGAGCGGCTCGCCGAACGCCCGGCCGAAGGCATCGAGTACCGCCAGCTCCACCGCGCAGCGGGCCGCGTTCCCGAGAATCCCGCGATCGTCCTCGGCCGCCGGCGCGAGTTTCAGCCGCTCGGCGAGGTGGACGGCCTGCACGAAGTCGGCCGCGCCGGGTTCGAGTTGCTTCGCCAGATCCGATCGCTTGAGCAAATCGAGCGAGAAGTCGATCGTTTCGCCGGTGACGTAATCGCGCGGGACGCCCTCGCCGTACCCGGTGCTGCCGTCGGAGAGCTTGCACCGCACGACGACGTTATCGGTGTCGGTGCGGACGTGGCTGGCGTGGGTGACCTTCCGCCGCAGCGCAACGCGGATATGCCGGGTTTCGAGTTCGACGATCTGCATACGGTGTTTGTAGTGACCCGCTGAAGCGGGTCTCGCCGCGCAGCGGCGACTTTGGTTTCGTGGCACCGGCTTTCCAGCCTGTGTGCCCTGTCGCTTTGCGGACACCGGCTGGAAAGCCGGTGCCACAAGATAGAAGACAGACCCGCCGAAGCGGGTCACGACGAACCGAGCGCCATCCCTTGCCACGCGTCGCGGGCCATCCACAGCCCCATTCCCATCAGTAGCACCGCGCTGGCGGTCGGCAGGAAGCGGAACCACGCGCGCTCGCTGAACCCGCGGCGCCCGGCGCGGTGGAGCGCGATCACCAGCATCCCCACCAGCACCAGCACCGCCGAAAGCCCGATGCTGAACGCGACCAGTAGCGGCAGCGCGAAGGCGAGCTTCCCCGCCGACACCGCGAGCATCAGCAGCAGCACCGCATCGACGCACGGAATCGCCCCGGCGCCGATCCCGAGCAGCACCACCCGCACCCAGCTGAGCGGCGAGCGCCGCGGCACCACCTGGAGTTCGAGCGGCTCGACGGTCGGTTCGGCCCGCACCGGGACGCGGCACTGCGGGATCTGCGGCGCCGGGCCGTGGTTCCCGCACATGTCCGAACACCCACCGAACAGGTGGACGTGATCGACCTGCCCGCGGAGCCGGCGCATGAACAGCCACATCCCCACAAACAGCACGAGAAGCCCGCCGATGAGGCCGAGCCAGTGCTGCGCGTCCTGAGGAACGGATTCGCGGTAGCGCAGGTAGAACACGCCGGCGATGAGGATCACGCTGCCGGTGTGCGCGAACGTCGTGCTGAGGCCGAGCAGCACCGCCTGGCGGAACGTCCCCTGTTCACCGACGAGGAACGCCGCCGCCACGCTCTTGCCGTGGCCCGGGGCGAAAGCGTGGAACGCCCCGAACACCATCGCCAGAAGCAGAAGCACCCCGGTGCCGTAGTTCGTGTCGAAGAGCGCTTTGGGGCCGCGCTGGAGAAGTGCGCTGGTGAACCCCTCTTCCTGTTTTTCCTCCACAACAACCACAGGTGTTTCCACCGTCGGTGCTTGCGGCGCGGCTTGTGATGACAGAGGAGGGAGCGAGGGCGCGCTGAACACCGCCGACGCTTTTCGCTGGCGCTCGACGTCGCCGGGCTTCAGCGCGTCGGGCTGCTTGCCGCGGAGGTCTTCGGGGTCGAGCAGTTCCTTCACGTCGAACGCCTTCTCGTCGGCGATCAGCGTGAGCCACACCGCCCCGATTTCGTTCTCGAAGTTGTGATCCTCGAATGCGAATGCGTTGTCCGCCCCGCCGCCGTTCACCTGCCACGGGGCCTCGAACACGTACCGGAACCGGGCGTGGTCGCGGTCCTGCTGCACTTCGAGTTTGGCGACGCGGAACTTCAGCCGCTGGGCGCCGAGTTTCGCCTCCAGTTTCTCCGCGATGATCGGCGCCATCTTCTCGCAATATCGCTTCGTGACTTCGCGGAGCTTCCCGCCCATCTGCTCGATCTCTTCGGGCGTGAACAGCCGGCGGTTGTCCGCGAAGATCGTCCAGAAGCTCAGTTCCAGCACGTACCGCACCTCGACCGATTGCGTGTGCAGGCGCACGTCGAGGTGCCGGTCGTAGCGGAAGTTCGGCAACGGGTGCGCGACCGCCGCCGGCGAAGCGAGGAGGAGCAGGAGGCAGGAGAAGAGGTAGCGAAGACGCATGATGTCATTGTCGCCCAAACGCGCGGCGTTGCAACACAGGGCGGAAGCCCTGTGTCTGTGTCGTATACCGCGATCGTTACCGCTTTTTACAGTAGCTCAGCGCCATCAGCACGTAGCCCGTGTCGAGGTTGGCGTCGCCTTCCATCCAGTTGGGGACCGTGTTGACCCAACTGCCGTCGGGCTTCTGGCGCTTGGCGATCGCGGCCAAGAGGTCGGCCCGCCAGTCGTGCTTGACGCCCTTCGCGTCGGTGAAAACATCCTCGCCCAGCGCGTCCATGCACTTCGCGAACGTGTGGTAGTAGTAGTAGAGGCCCCGCTGGCTGTTCGCCTCCGGCATCCCGGGGTTGGCGTCGAGCGTGTAGTTCTTGGCGATCCATTCGAGCGCCTTCTTCATCCGCGGGTCGTCCTTGCCGACGCCGCAGTAGATCATGCTCTTGACGCCCGCGTAAGTCATGCTGCCGTAGCCGCCCATGTCGGTCAGGCGGCCGTCGCCGTCGGTGCGCCGGTTCTCGCCGCCGTTGGCCCCGGTGTAGATGAAGCTGCCGTCGTTGTTCTTCTTCGCCCACGCGGCCCGGTTGTGTTCGCTCTCGAAGTTCTGGCACCGGCTGACGAACACCACGGCCTTCTTGAACGCCGGATCGTCCTTCGACACGCCAGCGTCCTTGAGCGCTTCGAGGAAGAACGCGGTGTTGGAGAGGTCCGGCCGCGAGCCTTTGGTGTCCGCGTACCCGGCCCCGCCGTAGTAGTCGCTGTCCTTGTCCTTGCCGCGGCTCTCGTCCCACTGGTAGTCCTTGAGGTACTTCGTCGCGTTGGCGATCGCGGCCTTGTACTTGTCGCCCTTGTTGGCCGCGGCCAGCGCCATGATGTTGATGCTGGTCTTGTAGTTGGCGAGCGCGGCCTTCTCGTCCGGCCCGGCAATGTGGCCGGCCTTCGGGTTCACCAGCCCCTCGATGAAGGTAATGGCCTTCGCGGCCGGGGCGTCGTCGGCCTTCGCGCCGCACCGGAGCAGCCCGGTGACGACGATCCCGGTTACCCCGGTGTTGTTCGGCGCCGCGCCCCAGCTCCCGTCCTCGTTCTGGGCCTTCTTCAGGTACGCGACGGCCTTATCGACCGTCGCCTGGAACGTGTCGTCCTTCGGCTGGGCCGGGGCGGAACCCGGCAGTACCGCAACGGCCACCGCGAGCGCGAATCCGGGCACGAGCAGACGGAATCTCATGACAGGTACCTCGGATGTGAGGGATACAGGCATCCTACGCTGCAAACGAAGGGCCGGACAAGGAAAGCCGCGTGAGATGCGATCCCGAAGGGATCGAGTGGCAACCGTGTGTTCACGGCTGGGCAACAGATGACCGCGAGTCGTGAAAGAAATCCGAGAATATTAGTTGACAAATGAACAGTTATCGCCCATGATAGTGAAGGGCGATCGCGCCGACTTACGAAAGCAGTTCCTTGATGACGTGTTGTTCCTCGACGCCCGTCAGGCGCTGGTCGAGCCCCTGGAACTTGAACGTGAACTTGCTGTGATCGATGCCCAGGAGGTGCAGCACGGTCGCGTTGATGTCGTTGACGTGCGCCGGGTTCTCGGTCACGTTGTAACTGTAGTCGTCCGTTTCGCCGTACACCTGCCCGCCCTTGGTGCCGCCGCCGGCGAGCCACATGCAGAAGTTCCGCGGGTGGTGGTCGCGGCCGTAGTTCGTCTTCGTCAGCGTGCCCTGGCTGTACACCGTGCGGCCGAACTCGCCGCCCCACACCACGAGCGTGCTGTCGAGTAGTCCCTTTTGCTTGAGGTCGGCCAGTAGCGCGCCGGTCGGCTGGTCAGTGTCCTTGCACTGCGAGCGGATGTCAGCGGGCAGGTTCCCGTGCTGGTCCCACCCGCGATGGAGGATCTGCACGACGCGCACGCCGCGCTCGATCATCCGGCGCGCCAGGAGCGCGCTGGCGGCGAAGCTGCCGGGCTTCTTCACGTCCGGGCCGTACATCTCCAGCACCTTCGCCGGCTCTTTGGAGAGGTCGGTAAGGTCCGGCACGCTCCGCTGCATCCGAAACGCCATTTCGTACTGCGCGATGCGCGTCAGCGTCTCCGGGTCGCCGTACTTGTCGAAGGTCTTCTTGTTGAGGTCGCCCAGCGTGTCGAGCATCGCGCGCCGGTTCTCCTCGCTCACACCGTCGGGGTTCTGCACGTACAGCACCGGATCACCCACGCTCCGCAGCGCGACCCCGCTGTACTTGCTCGGCAGAAACCCGCTGGCCCACATGCGCGAGAACAGCGCCTGCGCCGCGGTGCCCGAACTCCAGAACGGCGTGAGCACCACGAACGCGGGGAGGTCGTTCGACTCGCTGCCGAGGCCGTAGGAGAGCCACGAGCCGATGCTCGGCTTACCGGGCGTTTCGCTGCCGGTCATCACAAAGGTGCAGGCGGGGTCGTGGTTGATGGCGTTCGTGTGGACCGACTTCACGAGGGCAATGTCGTCGGCGAACTTCGCGGTGTGCGGAAGGAGTTCGCTGATCCACATCCCGCAGTTGCCGTGCTGGGCGAACTTGAACATCGACGGCGCGACCGGCAGGCGCGCTTGCCCGCTGGTCATCGTCGTGATGCGCTGGCCCTTGCGGATGCTCTCGGGCAAGTCCTTGTTGAACTGCTCAACGAGTTTCGGCTTGTAATCGAACGTGTCGAGCTGACTCGGCCCGCCGTTGGTGTGCAGGTAGATGACGGCCTTCGCCTTCGGCGCGTGGTGCGGGAATCCCGGCAGCGCCGGGTGTACGCGCGGTATTTCCGCCGCCTGCGACTTCGCGGGCTTGTTTGCCAGCAGCGCGAGCGCCGCCCCACCGAGGCGAAGCCCCGTGGTGCCGAAGAACTGGCGGCGCGTCGGGTTCAGTAGCTCGTTCATCGGTCATCCGTCGGTGAAGGTGTGTCGGGTTCGCGCTCACGCCGGTTTCCCGGCGAGCAGCATCAGTTCGACCGCCTCGCGTCCCGTCATGCCAGGTGTAATGCCGAGCGCCTCGGCCTGCGGCGTGACGCCGACGATCTTCGCGTCGAACAGGTCTTCGGGTTCGGTGAGCGGGTTCGCCGGCGTGCCCCTGGCGATCGCGATCGCCTGCCCGAACTCCGCGGGCGTCTTCAGGTCGTAGATCCCGCACCCGACGATCCCGGCGCGCGTCAGGATCGAGCAGTATTGGCCCCGCTCCCACCGGTTGCTGATCCCGATGGCGGTGCCGTTTGCGAACTGAAGCTCGCGGCTCGTCGTCCGCGGGAGTTGGTCTGCCACTGAGAACGCCTCCTGTGCGGTGGCTATTGCCACTTTCCGAACGTACCAGCCGAAGCCGTCACAAAGACCAGTCGATTGGTATCCGGTTCGTATCGGAACCCCAACCGCACCGTTACCCTGGCCGTCTCGATAACGCCCAGGTGTGAGATGTCGGCCAATGAAAGCAATTGGTATCCGTCCGCACCGTTTCGCTTGACGGAAACCCGATAACCTTCGGAAATCGCTGGCCCGTGCTGCATGAGCCAGGCCACAGTGTCGGGGTGGTCTCTCAGAAACGACTCGCCCGCCAGTGACTCTCGATCACCGCGTGCGATCGCTGCCGCAATCCGCTCGGTCGCCGCGCGCACGTCCGCGTCTCCCGCAGTTCGTCGCTGGTAGAACACGATCGCCCCGGCAACGATCACGACCGAAGCGGCGATGACGATTCCGATTCGGGAACGCATTCTTGCCTCGTGGGCTACGCTACAATCGTATTGCTGTTTGAATCGCTTGCGTCTTCGGCCCGAAGGGTCGGGACAACATAGCCCGGGGCAACGCCCCGGGTGGCCATTCGTATATGTTTTGCAGCCTGAAGGGCTGCGACACGCCGAGCCAAGATGTCTCGGCCCTTCAGGCCTCCAAACCAAATACCTTCGTCACCCGGGGCGTTGCCCTCGTTGTTCTACACAAGTGCGGAGTGATCTTGGCAGGCCA
>CAZBXY010000399.1:0-6801 GCA_964495365.1 uncultured Frigoriglobus sp.
TTGAGCGATCGGCGGCGCCAGGCGGCCAGCTCCTCCCCGACATACTGGAGCAGGGGTTCTTCCACAACCTCTACCAGTGGGAATGGACAACGGCGCTGGCCCTTTTCGCCCCGAAACCGATGCTGTTCGCCAACAGCGACAACGACCCCATCTTCCCGATGTCCGGCAACAAGCGGATCATCGAGCGCCTGCGCAAGTGTTACGAGATGTTCGGCGCGAAGGAGAAGGTGGACGAGCATGTCTCGAAGGGCGGGCACGCCTACCGGCCGGACCTCCGCATCGCCATTTTTGACTTCTTCCACAAACACCTGAAGGGCGACAACACGCCGGTCAAGGACGCCGACTTCGAGTCGATCGCGGGGAAAGACTTGCGCGCGTTCCCCGAGGACAAGGACATCCCGAAGGATGCGATCAACGCGAAGGCCGACGAGACGTTCGTCCCGGTGGCGAAGGTCGAACTGCCGACCGAGCAGAACTTCAAGGGGTGGAAGGCCGGACTGGTGAAGCAACTTCGCGAGAAGGTGTTGCGCGCTTGGCCCACAAAGAGTTCCTCCAAGTGGGTCGGTGAGTGGAAGGACGGTGTCATTCAGTTCGAGTCCGAACCGGGCATCACAGTCCCGCTGCGGATGCTGAAGGAGAACAAGGACGGGAAAAGCAGGTGGCTGACGTTAATCGTGCTCAATCGGGACGAGGATCCGAAGGAGGAGGCGAAGTTCTGGGCGAAGCATACCGCCGATGATCTCGTCACGCAGTCAATCGCTCCGCGTGGCTGCGGGGTTGGGGCGTGGACGCGGAAGAATCCGCCAAACACGGTCGAGCGCTCCCTTGTGCTGCTTGGGCAGACGGCCGACAGCGGGCGTGCTTACGACGTTGCAGCACTCACCCAGTTCTATTACACCGGTCACGATGTTCGGCTTGTCGGGAAAGGTGAGGCCGGGATCATCGCTGCGTATGCGGCGCGCTACGGGTTGTATGTGAGCGAACTCGTCATCTCCGACCCGCCGACCTCGCACCGCGACGGGCCGCACTTCCTGAACGTCATGCGCGTACTGGACATCCCCGAAGCCTTGGGGCTGCTCGCGCCGGACATCAAGCTGACGCTCGTCGGCAAAAATGCGAAGGACAAAGCGTTCGATCGCACAGCCGCTATCTACAAGGCCGCCGGGGTCGCCGATAAGTTCAAGCGCGAATAGTCTTTGCGCTCGACACTTCGCCATCTCGCGCGGGTTCTGCTAAGAAATTCCCGGTGCCGCGGGCGTGACACCCGCCCGCGCGGCTCCCCCGCACTCGCGAGACACCATGTTCCTCACCCGGCTTCGCCCCGCGCTCCTCGTGGCCGCGTGCGCGCTCCTCTGCGGCCCCGGCCGCCCCGACGACACCGCCCCGGCCCCGCGGCCGGTCGCCAACGACCCCGAACAGATCCGCAAGGAACTCGAAGCGCGTCTCGCCGGGCAACCGCCGGAGCGGGCGATCGCGGTCCTCGAACAGCTCGCGCAGGAATGGACCGCACGCAAAGGAGCGATCGAGGTCGCGTACCACCGGTTCGGCACGCACGCGGAGGAACTCAGCAAGGCCAAACAGCGGCTCGGCGATCTCAAGGAACCGGCGCCGGTGCCAGTGGTTCTGCGCGCCGCGGACATCGCCAACACAACCAAGGCCGCGCAGGACGCCGCGGAGGGGCACCAGCAGCGCGTCAAGCAACTGGAAACAGTGAAAACCGCACTCGGCGCGGTGTCGAAAGCCGGCGACGAGTTCGCGACCGCCGCGGGCTCCGCGGACGAACACCTCTTCAAGATGCAGACCGCCGCGGGGCTGGCGAAGAGCGTCCCGGCCGACAAGTTGCCGGCCGCGCTGACCGCGAAGGCACTGACAGACGCGGCCGTGCAGCTCAAGACGCGCGCCGCGGAGGTGAAAACGACCGCCGACAAGGCCAAGAGCGAAGTCGAACAGCGGGAGAAGGAACTCACGGCGGCGCGAACCGCGGCCGAGGCCGCGAGCGCGCAGTTGGAATCGCTGAAGGGTCGGCAGTCGGAACTCGCGGCGTCATTGGCCTACGAGGACCGATTGAAAGGGCTGGCCGCCGGGCCGCTCGCCGACGAGTTCACGAAGCTCCGCAAGGAACTCACGCCGGCGGCGACGGCACTCAAGGCCGCCGAGGCCGATTACGCGAAGTCCGCGGGGTCGGTCGCGGAGGCGCGGGCGAAGTTCGACGCCGTGAGCGACCCCATACCGCCGGCGACCCAACCGGGCGGGCCGATCCCGGCGCTGGTCGCGGCACAGCAGCACCTCACGGCTCGGTTGCGGACATTCGACGAACGCGCGGAGCGCTCCGCGGCGCTGGTCGCGGCCCTGGACGAGCAGGAAAAGAAGGCGATGGCCTATTCCGCCGCGCTGGACGACCTGCGCCGCGCGGCGGGGCAACTCGCGGCGGTCGCCGGCGAGATCGAGCGGCGCGTGGGCCGCGGCGACCTCGACCCGGCGAAGGTGCCGGAGGGCGTGGCCGAGGCGAGCGCCGCGACCGGCACCCGCGCGAAGCTCGACGCGGACGCCACCGCCCTTCAAGCCGCGCTGATTCAGCTTCGGAAAGACCGCGAGCAGCTCCGCAAGCCGGACACCGAGGCCGAGGGCGCGAAGGCGCTCGTCGCGGCGCTACTCGCGAACGTTGCCGAGCGGCTGGCCCTTCACGCCGAGTTGCAGCGGCTCGCCGCGGACTACGCGACCGCCCGCAAGGACCGCCCGGAGGCCGAGCAGAAGCGGATCGAGCAGCGCGCCGCCGACCGGATGACAAAAGAGGCCGAGAAGTGGGACATGGCCCTCGCGCTCGACCGCTCGAAGCTGTCAACCGACATCGCCGGCCTGCTCACCGCGTATTACAAGGAATTGGTCGAACTGGAGGAGAAGGACGAGAACCTGAAGCGGCAGAAGGAGGCACTGGAGAAACTCGTCGAACTCACGCGCAAGGAAGCGGGCGATGTCGGCAAGCTTCAATCGCTGTTGGGAAAGGAAACGGCTCCGTCCGAACCGGCGAGATGGTTCTTCGCATGGCTGGCCGCGCGGCTCGCGCCGGACGGGCTGAAGGCCGAAGCGGACGCATACCACACCGAGGCCGCGCGGGTCGGCGCGGTCGGGGGGGCGAACGCGCGCCGCGTGCAGGCGCTGACGAGCGACATCGGCAAAACCCGCGTCGAACTACTGGAGGCCCGCTTTCGCGGACTGGTCGTTCTCGCCGTCAAGATCGCGCTGGTATTGCTCGCGGCGATCATCCTCCCGCGACTGGCGATGCTGATCCTGCGCCGCGCGATCCGCGGCGGCACCGACGACGCCGGCAACCCCGCGCCGGTGTTGCGCCCGCTTTACGGGGTTCTGCGGCTCGCCGCCTGGGCCACGGCGCTGGCAGTCGTTCTGAGTACCCTCGGCTACGACGTGACGGCGCTGGTCGCGGCGCTGGCGGTCGTGGCGCTGGCGCTGGCGCTGGCGGCCCGGCCGATGATCGCGGACGCGCTCGGCTCCGTGGCCGTCTCCGCCGAACGGCGGTTCAAGCTGGGCGACGTGGTGCGAGTGAGCGGCGGTGAACCGGCCCGCGTCGTCGAACTGACGTGGCGGTCCACTGCACTCAAAAACGCAAACGGCGTGGTGAGCAGCGTGCCCAACCGCACGATCGCCGAAGCGACCGTCGAGAACCTGACCCGCGGCACCGAGGCTTACGACACACTCACCGTCACCGTGAGTACCGACAAGGACGCCGGGAAGGTGATCAACGTGATCCGCGCCGCGATGGCCCAGTGCAAGAACCTGTCGGCCGATCAGGGCGTGACGGTGGTGAGTTACGTTCAAAAGGGCGCGGTGAAGCTCGTGCAGTACCGGTTCTGGTGGTTCCTGAAGGACTACGAAGCGCGGAACAAGACGCGGGACGAGGTGTTCGCGCGGATCGCCGTCGGGCTGGCCCACGAGGACATGAGCGGCATCGAGATCGCGCTGGCGTGAGCGATTTCGATCCGTGTTTGTAATGACCCGCTGAAGCGGGTCTGTTTTCCTTCTTGTGGCACAGGCCTTCCAGCCTGTGTCCCCTTGAGCTGACTGGCGCACAGGCTGGAAAGCCTGTGCCACAAAATCAATGGGATGCTGCGCATCCCGACCCGCTTCAGCGGGTCATTACAAACACGGCACTCTACTCACCTTGACGCCACTCGCGGCGTGGTGTGTGCTGGTGTGGGACGATCACTCACGGAGTTCGCGCGATGGGGATGGAGAACTACTCACCACACCAGCAGAAGATCATCAAGCGGTACTACGAGAACATCGACCAGGTCGCGTGGCAGCGGCTTTCGGAACTGGTCGCCGACCTGTACCTCGCGGAGGGCAAGAAGCGCGAGAAGCTGTGGGCCTCCGCCGCGTCGTTCATGCAGAAGCTCAAGGTGCCGCAGACCCGCATCGACCTCCTCGTTGCCAAGAAGGACACCGAGGGACTGGCGAAGCTGGTGAAGGAGTTGATGGCATCGGAGTAGTGGTCAGTGTCGGTGGCTAGTGGTTAGTAAAAAGACAAAAGCAGTGAAAGGCAGAAGACCTGAGGCATTCACTCTTCTGCCTTTCACTGTCTTTTCACTGACACTAACCACCAACACTGGCCACTGCTCGGCCGCTGCTCCGCTATTGCCAGCCCCGGCGCCGGAACACCCAGCCGGCGGCGAACATCCACGCGGCGGCCAGGCCCAGCGCCGCGAGCAGGTGCAGCCAGTGGTAGTGGTGGACCGTGCCGCTCAGCGCCGCGTGCAGGATGCGCGGGCCGTGGTACTCCACCGCGATGTAGGGCAAAAACGGGATGCCGTTCGTCGAGCAGATGAGCAGCACCATCGAGACGGACAGCAGATAGCACATCCCGCCGAGGAACGCGGCGCGCTGCGTCTTGGCCCACGCGGCGATCGTCATCCCGATCCCGAGGAACCCGCCACCCACCGCGACGAGCGACAGCCAGAAGAAGAGGCTGGAGAGCACGTCCGGTTTGTAGATCGCGGCGAGGGTGGCCGCGAGGCCCAGCCCGAACGCCGGGTAGAACAGGAACTTCGCCGCGAGCAGTTCCGCCGGCGAGGCGGGCGTGAGGGCCTGGGCCAACAGCACCCCGCGCTCGCGCTCCTCGCAGTTGAGCGTCGGCAACAGGTACACGCAGGCGAAGTACAGCGCGAACACGACCATCCCGGTCGCGATCGCGGCGCGGAAGTCGAGCACCTTGCCGGCCAGCCCCTTGCGGTGAACCTTCAGGTCCGGCACGGTCGCCCCGGCCGCGGCGGCCTGCGCCTTGAGGCGCTCGTGCGCCTCAAACAACTGCCAGTTGTCCGCGTCGAAATCCGGGTCCGGGGGCAGGTTCGGGTTCGTCTTGCGCGCCTGCGCGGCCAGCCCGCGGCGTGTCTCCTTCCAGAACCACGCCTCGTAGGCGGCCAGCGCCTCCGGTTGCCCATCCGGGTGCCAGATGTACACGTCCAGAACCGGCGGCTTGCCGCTTTCGACCCGCGTCGTGAGCTGAATCGACCCGGTGCCGGTGGGCGAGTCGAGCAGGGTGCCGATCCGCTTCGGATCGACCTCGCGGAACACGATCTGCGCCTTCAGGTCCGGCGGGACGTTCGCCTGAAGGTGCTTGACGAGGGGCGTGGGGCGGTCGAAATCGACGAAGCAGTGGTGAACCCCGCCGACCATCTCGGTCCCGGTGGCCGCGGCCTCTTGCGGGGCGAACACCGACAGCAGCACCGCCGCCGCAACGAGGAGGATCGCCAGCGCGATCCCGCCGCGGTTCGCCAAATGGCGGGCGAACTCTTTGTGCAACAGGGCGCGGAGGATGTACCAGCGCATCTCGGTTCCCGCGAGTTCGAGAAAGTCGTCCGTTCGGCACGCGCTCTGCACGCTCGTGCAGAGGTTAATCCCTCGCCCGAACCGGAGGCCAAAGTCATGGCGAATGCAAAAGGTCGCGCGTGGAAGCTGGAGCGGGCGAGCGTCAAGGTCGCCGGCAAGGCGAAACCGCGCTCCAACAAGTATTCCGGCGGCGACAGCGGTAAAAGGCCCGCGCCTGGCACCCGCGAGCAGGTCTGGGTCGGCGGCTACACGCGGGCCGACGGCACCAAGATCAAGGGCCACTACCGCGCCACCGCGGGCCACGGGTGATGTCTCTATCCCCTGGAGCCGGGGTCAATGACCCCGGCGACAGAAGCCGGCGGTCTCCGCCGTCCGCTCTCATACACGAACCCGGTGTTGGTGTCGCATCGGTAGTGAGCCGCGACCGGAGCGGGCCGTTCACCTTCGCGGTTCGTGGTCGGCCCGCTCCCTGCTGGTCGCGGCTCCATTCTCACAAACAGGATACGCTCACCGAGTTCGTGTATCAGCCTAAGAGGCGCTGGCCGTAGCCGAACCACGCAACCGCCCAGGCCGCGCCCACGCCCGCAACGAAGCTCGCAAGCATGAACGTGATGGTCCGCCAGCCGGCCCGGTCCACCCACGCCCACACCGCGTCGAACGATCGGCCGGCGACCAGCACCCACCCGCCCATCATCACGAGCCAGCACCCCATCACGAGCGCTTCGGCCTGAATTCCGAAGTTCAAGACGAAGGACAGGTGATTGATCCCGAGGAACACGCCGCCGATGCCGAGGAAAATCTTCGGCGGCGGCCGTTGAAGGCTCCCGCGCGTCCCGGTCCGGCTGACTCCGGTCATGTCGTGGCCTCACACGTCTCCACAACCAACAGCCGGTTTTGGGCGAACGGCCGGTGTCAGCCGGCCGGTGATTGGCCCCGCGAACCACCGGCCGGCTGACACCG
>CAZBXY010000400.1:0-6754 GCA_964495365.1 uncultured Frigoriglobus sp.
GCCGGTGAGACGTTGACGCCTCACTTGGCGCGTCGGTACCACCGGCCGGCTGACACCGGCCGTTCGCCAGGAAGCCGAACACCCACAGCGGCACGAACAACAGCACTTCCGAGATCGGCCCCTTCGTCAAGAACCCCAACCCCGACGCGACCGCCGCGGCGAGCCACCAGCCCTTCTTGAACGCGCCGGTGCGCACCGCCTCGAACCCGCACAGCACCGACACCGTCACGCACAGCGTCAAGAGACCGTCGAGCAGGAGCAATCGCGCGACGCTCACAAACCCCGGCGCGACCGAGAGCAAGAGCGCCGCCCAGAACGCGCCCGGCTCGCCGATGCTCCGGCGGCCGATCAGGTACACGGCGAGAATGGTGAGGTGAACGCAGATCGCGGGCACGAGCCGGGCCGCTTCCGGGGTCACCCCGAACGCGCGGTAGCTCAGCGCGATCAGCCAGTACGTCAGCGGCGGCTTGTCGAGGTACGGTTCGCCCTGGAGCGTGGGCACGACCCACGACCCGCTTTGCAGCATTTCCTTCGGGATCTGCGCGTAGCGGCCCTCGTCCGGTTCGAGCAGGTGGAACCCGCGCGTCGGGTAGAGCAGAACGCCCGGCAGTACGAGCAGAACGAGCAGCGACAGCCGCCGGAACTGCGTGTCGGTGCTCGCGGCGCCGGGGAACAGCACGTCGGTGAACAGGAACCGGCACCACGCGAGCGGACTTCGGGGTTCGGCGGTCATGCGTCGGCCTCCTTGCGGACGCGGGGTTATCGCAAACCGCGGCCGAGCGGTCAATCCGGGCTATAACCTGATCACCGGGCGGAAGCCCGGTGTTGGCTACGAACAAACTCGGAAAGCGCGCCCGATGCAAACCGCTCTCAAGGTTCAACTCTCGGTATTCATGTTCCTCCAGTATTACATCTGGGGATCGTGGTACGCGAGTATGGCCGCGTACCTCGCGAACACACTCAAGTTTCGCGGCGAAGAGATCGGCCTCGCCTACGGCGCGTTCGCCATCGGCTCGATGATCGCCCCGTTCTTCGTCGGGCTGGTCGCCGACCGCTACTTCGCCTCGGAGAAGATGCTCGGCGCGCTCGGTCTCGCCGGCGGCGTGCTGCTGTTCGTTCTCCCGCAAGCCGACACGTTCGCCACGTTCTACCCGCTGCTCATCCTGTACTGCGCCACGTTCGCGCCCACGCTGGCGTTGGGCAACTCGCTCTCGCTGCACCACCTCGCGAACGCCAAACAGGACTTCCCGCGGGTGAAGATCTTCTCCGCGGTCGGGTGGATCGCGGGCGGGGTGACGCTCAGTTTGATGGAGGGCGAAAAGACGGCGCTGCAGTTCTACCTCGCCGGCGGCATCTCGATTCTGTTCGGGCTGTTCGCGTTCACGCTGCCGCACACGCCGCCGAAGAAGACCGGGGCGAACGTGTCGGTCGGCGAGGTCCTTGGTCTGGACGCGCTCGCGCTATTGAAGAAGCGGTCGTTCGCGGTGTTCATCGTGTGCATGTTCCTCATCTGCGTCCCGCTCTACTTCTACTTCGTGAACATGGCGGTGTACCTCGGCCAGTTGGAATGGCCGAACTTCGCGGCCCGTATGACACTCGCGCAGGTTTCCGACGTGGTGTTCCTGTTCCTGTTGCCGGTGATGCTCTGGCGGATCGGCTACAAGTGGACGATCGCGCTGGGTATCGTCGCGTGGTGCGCGCGGTACTTTCTGTTGTCCGCGAGCGTGAGTTCCTCTGTCGAAACGCAAACAGCGCTGATCTTCGCCGCGATCCTGCTGCACGGCATCTGCTACGACTTCCTGTTCATCGCCGGGCAACTCTACGTCGATGACGAGGCGAACGAGCGGATGCGGGGCGCGGCGCAGGGGTTCATCGCGTTCATCCTGTGGGGCGTCGGGGCGTTCGTCGGCACGTTCCTCGCCGGGATGGTGATGGAGGCGCACAAACTGGGATCGCCGGCGGGCCAGATCGAACACGACTGGGCGAACATCTGGCTCATCCCCGCGATCGGGGCGTGCGCGGTGCTCGGTGTGTTCCTGCTGTTCTTTCGCGATCCGCCGAAGAAGGCGCCGACGGAGGGCGCATCGTGAGCATCGAACCCTATCGCGTCGGGATGGCGCAGATATTGGTGGAAGGCGGCCGGTCGGTGGCGAACCTGCGCCGCGCCACGGACGCGATTCGCAACGCGACCGGCGCCGGGTGCCGGGTCGTCGTGCTGCCGGAGTGCCTCGACTTCGGCTGGACCGACCCGTCGGCCCGCGGCCTCGCCCAGCCGATCCCCGGCCCGCACACCAACGTGCTGGCGGACGCGGCACGCAAGGAGCGCGTCTTCGTCGTCGCGGGGCTGGTCGAGCGCGCCGGCGCCCGGTTCTACAACGCCGCGGTCCTTATCTCCCCGGACGGCCAGATCCTGCTCCACCACCGCAAGCTCAACGAACTGGACATCGCGCTCGACCTGTACTCCACCGGCGACCGGCTCGGCGTGGTCGAAACGGGGTTTGGCACACTCGCGCTGGCGATTTGCGCGGACAACTTCGGCTCGTCGCTCGCGGTGTCGCACGTGCTGGCGCGGATGGGCGCGCAGGTGATCCTCTCGCCGTCCGCGTGGGCCGTGGACGCCGACCACGACAACGCTCGCGCCCCTTACGGCAAGCTGTGGCGCGATTCCTACGCCGAACTCGCACGCCTCTACGACGTGACGGTGATCGGGGTGAGTAACGTCGGTCCGATGACCGGCGGACCGTGGGCCGGGCGGAAGTGTATCGGCTGCTCGCTCGCGGTCGGGCCGGGCGGCGCGATCCTGGCCGAAGGCCCCTACGGCGAGGAATCGCTGATGTGTGTGGAGGTGGCGCCGCGGGCACCGATCGCCCGCGGCACTGGGTTCGCCGCGGCACTCGAAGCCCGCGGCTACCGCGGGCCGTAGCGAAATGGGACCGGTCTCACTTCAGCGGCGAGTAGTCGGTCGGCTTGAGGTACTCCGACACCACGCCGCCCTTGGCTTCGGTCAGGCTCCCGCCGGCCTTGTCCTCGCTCACCTTCCGCGCCGCGAGCCAGTCCGGGTCCTTGCGGAACGTGTCGAACGACTTCAGCCCCGCGTCCTTGCTCTTGTGCGCCAGGAGGTACACCAGCAGTTTGTCGGCGTCCTTCTCGCCCGCCGGCGCGTTCCAGTACACCACGTTCGTCATCCCGTGCTTCTCGAACAGCTTCATCGTATGGTTCTTGAACCGGTCGTTGAGGTGCCCCAGATTGCCCTTCGTTGCGACGTAGGTCCGCAGCTCGAACACGCGCTCGTCCTTCGACTTCTCCACCTTCATCGCCGGCGAGTAGTCGGTGACCGACAGGAACCGCGACTCGATCTTGGTCGTCAGCTTGCCGTCCTTCTCGCTGTCCTTGTACGCCTTCTGCCAGTCCGGGTCGGCCCCGAACGCCTTGAACGACGCGGCGCGGGCCTCCTTGCTGGGGAACGAGACGAAATAGACGAGCTTGTTCTCCTTGTTGTCGAGCGGGACGAAGTACCCCAGGTTGGTGATCCCGTGCTTCTCGAAGAGTTTGAGCGTGTGGTCGCGGAACCGGGCGTGGAGCGCGTCGAGTTTGCCCTCGGGGGCGTAGTACGTGCGCATCTCGTAGAGGCGGGTGTCCTTCTCGGCGGCGGGCGAATCCGCCGTCAGCGCGACGAGCGGGACGAGGGCGAACAGCGGCAGCAGGCGGCGCATGGTTGCTCCTGATGAAGACATTTCACCACAAAGGCACAAAGGGCCACAAAGGACCACAAAGAAAGCAGGAGATCAGAAAGCAGCAACAGAGGTCAGAAGGCGGGCAACGCTTTCTGACCTCGCTTCTCGTTCTCCTTTGTGACTCCTTTGTGTCCTTCGTGCCTTTGTGGTGAACTCCTACTTCTTCGGCAACTGCGGCAGCACCTTCGCGTCGGCGTACCGGTCCGGGTCGCGCTCGAACCGTTCCTTCGCGGTCGTGTTCCAGAAGTACACCTTCACGCCCTTGTACATCGCGAACGGGTCTTTTTCGGACACCTTCTTGTCGCGGTACACCGGGCAGTACTCCTGCTCGATCGTGCGCTTCGGTAGCTCCACCCCGGCCAGGGCCGGGACGATTTTCGGGTCCAGGTACGCGCCCGGGTCGCGCGTGAACCGCGTCACGCACGTGTCGCAGCACAGGTAAATCTTCACGCCCTTGTAGTCCACCGACTTCGACACGTTCCGATCGACCTCGTCCTTGGTCATCACCGGGCAGTACTTCTGAACCTTCGGGTCGGCCTTCGGGTCGGTCCTGGGTTGGGGCGGATCGGCCCGGACGAACGAAACGGCGACGAGGGCCAGCGCCGCGAATAACGGGCGGATCATGAGAGGCTCTCGGTGTGGGAAGGGAGCGAACCCCGGCATCATACCGGGTTCCGCGGCGGGCGAAAGTGGCTCACGTGTGGACGAACTGGATCGCCGCGATCAAAAACAGCGTCAGACCGAAGATGACCAGCGCCAGCGCCAGAACGAGGTGCGCGATCGCGCCGACCAGCTCGGTCCCGCTGACCGGCGAGGGCAGTTCCCGGGGCTGCGGGGCGGGGTCCTCGCCGGCGGGTGGGGCGATCGGCGCGGTGAACCGCCCCCGGATCTGCGGCGGGAGGTCGTCCCACCAGTGCGGCGCGTCACTCCCCTCACCGCGATTCCGCATGACCATGATTGCGTCCCCTGCAAATGTCGTTCGCCTGTTCGCCGTCCAACCGGTAGCAGCGGGATTCGGGCAGATCGCCCACCGGGGGAGAGGTATTATTATCCTAACTCACAACAGGGGGCCGCGGTATCGTAACTTTTCCGAACCGTTACTCAGTCCCACGCTGGCGGGGTGGTGGGCGCCGGGGGCGGGGAGGGCGGGGTCACGCGGTGCGGAATCGCTGGGTTTTCCGGCGGCGAAATCGGGAGCGGTTGCTCCATGTCGGGCGGCGTGCCCGGCTCGCTCGGGCGCGGGACCGGGTGCGGCTGGGTCGGAACGTCCGGCCCCGGCGGGGGCGGCACGTGCGGCGTACTCATGGTGTTCCTCGGTTCGGGCGAGCGAAATGACGGGAGAAACCGCAATCGCCGTGCCGACAACGACTGTGCCGGCCGTAACGGGTGTGCCGCGGGTGGGGGCTGTGCCGATCAATCGCATTGCCGGTGGCCCCTTGTACCGGCCCGGTTTTCGAGCGAGAATGCACCGTGGCTCTCTGCCCCCGCGTGTCAGGTGACCCATGCGCGCCCGGTTGGTGTCCGCCGACGGCGGCCCGTCCATCGACCTGCTGAAGGAACTCACGCTCTTCGGCCGGGACGAGGACTGCGACGTGCGGCTGGATCACAAAAGCGTTTCCAAGATCCACTGCGTCATCGTCAAGACGGACGGGGTGCTGCTGCTGCGCGACCTGGGGAGTACCAACGGCACCCGCGTGAACGGTCAGCGGGTCCGCCGGGCGTCGCTCTTGCCCAACGACACGGTCGCGGTGGCGAACCTGAAGTTCGTCGTCAAGTTCGGGGCCGAACTGGAGAAGGACGAGGCTGGCGAGGCGAAGAAGAAAGAGGCCGCGGCCCAGCTCCGCCGCAACGCCCTGCCCGACGTGTATCCCGAACAGAAAGCGCCGAAGGGCTGACCCGCCCACTGTTGCATTTCCCGACCCGCTCGCGGTTCTTATAACGACGGCTTACGAGCCGTCGGAAAGGCCGCGCGTCATGGCACCTACCCTCCGCGTCGGAGCGGTCAACTACCTGAACACCAAACCGCTCGTCGAGCGGCTGACCGACTTCGCGCCCCACATCGACCTGTCGTTCGACCTGCCCAGCCGGCTCGCCGACCAGCTCGCCGCCGGCGAACTCGATGTCGGGCTGATTCCGGTGGTCGAGTTCTTCCGGGGCGACGGATACTCGTTCGTGCCGAACGTCGCGATCGGCTCGCGCGGCCCGGTCCTGAGCGTCACGCTGTTCAGCAAGGTGCCGTGGGCCGAGATCCGCACGGTCGCGCTCGACGAAGGCTCGCGAACCAGCGCCGCACTCACACAAATCCTGCTCCGCAAGCGGTACGGGGTGAAGCCGGTCGTTCAGCCACTGCCGATCGATGCGAACCCCGAAGCCCTCGACACCGACGCGGTACTCTTGATCGGCGACCGGGCGATGCGGGCGTGTCTGCCGGGCTACCGGTTCGCCTACGACCTCGGCGAGGAGTGGACCGCGTGGACCGGGCTGCCGATGGTGTTCGCGGTGTGGGCCGTGCGCCGCGGGGTCGAACTGGGCGAAACGGAAGCGGCCTTCCTGAAGGCGAAAGAGTACGGGCTGGCGCACGCCGGCGAGATCGCTCAGCGCGAGGCCGCCGCGCTGGGTCTGGACGCCGGGTTCTGCCGCCGCTACCTGTCGAACGTGTTGCGGTACGACCTGGGCGCTGCGGAGCTGGCCGGGATGCGACGGTATCGGGAACTGGTGGAGGAACTCGACGGCGAGCGGCGCGGCGTAAGCCCGCCGGTGCTTCACGATTCCAACCACCACTCCAACCACTCCACAACACCGGCGGGCTTACGCCGCGCCGCTCGCTGAGAACTCCGATGACTACCATCGACACCATCCTCGCCAAAGCCGCCGGCGGCGTTCGTATCACGCCCGACGAGTGCCTGGCGCTGTTCGCCTGTCGCGACCTGCACAAGCTCGGCCGGGCGGCGCACGCGGTCACCATACGGCTGCACCCGGAGCCGTACCGCACGTTCAACATCGACCGGAACATCAACTAC
>CAZBXY010000401.1:0-6734 GCA_964495365.1 uncultured Frigoriglobus sp.
TGCATCGGGCGCACCTGACACATCACGTTCAACGAACCGGGCCGCCCGCAGAACAGCCGCACGCGGCTGGTGACGCTCGACAGCATTACGAGGCGCGACGCGGCCGACGGGTTCTTCGGCGAGAAGAACGTCCCGCACCACGCACTCACAATGGGCGTCGCGAGTATTCTGGAAGCCCGCCGCATCTTCATGATGGCCTTCGGCGAACACAAGGCCGGCATCGTCTACAAGGCGGTCGAACACCCGCCCACCGAAGCGGTCTCCGCGAGCTTCCTTCAGGGGCACGACGACGCGCTCGTGGTGCTCGACGAAGCCGCGGCGGCGGAGCTGACCGCGATCAAGCGCCCGTGGGAAGTCGGCCCCTGCACCTGGACGCCGGACCTCGTTCGCAAGGCGGTCGTGACGCTCTCGCTGACGGTGAAAAAGGGGCTCCAAAAGCTCAACGACGACGACTTCCGCGACCACCACCTGTACGAGCTGCTCCGCGAGAAGGGGCCGGCCGAGCAGATCGGCGAGGCGATCTTCCACGACCGGATGGAGACAATCCGCCCGCACCCGGCCGGGCGCGTCGCCCCGCCGGCGACCAACGGCGCCGAGGCGCAGACCGGTCGGCGCAAGGGCGACACCCAGAAGCCCAAAACGGTGCTGGTCTTCTCCCCGCACCCCGACGACGATGTCATTTCAATGGGCGGGACGATCATCCGGCTCGTCGAACAGGGACACAAGGTCCACATCGCCTACATGACGAGCGGCAACGTCGCGGTGTTCGACCACGACGCCCGCCGGTTCGTGGACTTTGTGGACGAGTTCATCGAGGCGTTCGGCAACCCCTCGGAGCAGTCGTCCGCGGGCACGATCAAAGAGCGCGTCTACCAGTTCCTCGACGCCAAGAAGCCCGGCGAGCCGGACAGCGCCGACGTTCTGAAAGTGAAGGCCGTGATCCGGGCGACCGAGGCCCGCGCCGGGGCGCTGGCCTGCGGCATCCCGCCGGAGCAACTCGAATTCATGAACCTCCGGTTCTACCACACCGGCACCAAGACCAAGAAGCCGATCCACCCGCAGGACATCGAGGACATTGTCGAACTCCTCAAGCGGCTGAACCCGGCGCAGGTGTACGTTGCGGGCGAACTGTCCGACCCGCACGGCACGCACCGGGTCTGCGCGGAGGCGGTGTTCACCGCGGTCCGGCAGGTGCGGGCCAGTGGGTTCAACCCGGACGTGTGGCTGTACAAGGGCGCCTGGGAGGAGTGGGAGCCGCACGAGATCGAAATGGCCGTGCCGCTCTCGCCGGAGGTGTTGGAGCAGAAGAAGCAGGCGATCTTTCGGCACCAGAGCCAGAAGGACAAGGCGATGTTCCCCGGCGGCACCGACCGGCGCGAGTTCTGGCAACGGGCCGAGCAGCGGAACCTCGCCACCGCCCGCACCTACGACGCGCTGGGGCTACCCGAATACTTCGCGCTGGAGGCGTTCGTGAAGTGGAAGGACGGGTGATACCCGGTTGGGTTGATTCGTTTCCGTTGGAACCCGGCCGACATCGGCGGGTTTATTCTCTGAGACGATTGGGATGGAGTTGGCCGTCTTGGGTCGAAGGCGGCCAAGTGGCCGCCTTCAGAAAAGTGCGTTTTCCTAGGGCTTTTCGCTCAAGGTGGCCAAGGCGGCCAACTGGCACACGGGCTACCCTCCGACCAATGATTACTATACAAATATTCATAATAATGGGCGATTCGGCCCCCTCTCATCCGCGATTCCGCCCTCACACGCATGAGAGTGATGCGTGCCGGGCACCTCCGAGGTTTCACCGGCCGGCTGACACCGGCCGAACGCCCGAATCCGGCCGGCGCGCTACCCGCCGAGCAGGCCCGAGATGATGTTCGCCGCGAGTTCGCCGGCGATCTCACCGCCCGCGTCGCCGCCGAAGCCGATGCCGATCCCGATCCCGCCGCCCCCTCCGCCCCCGCTACTCGTGTCCGTGACGCGCCGGGTCCACCCGTACTCGGCCATGTCCACCGCCCGATACCAGTCCGGGATCCGCGCCAGTGCCATCGGGATCTCCGCGTTGTCGGAGTCCAGGCTCATCCCCACGGCGAGCTTCTTGTTGATCCGCTCCACGGCCTGAACCAGCGCGTCGTCGCCCCGGGTCGGGGCGGCACAGCACAGGTAGGCCGAACCGGCGATCGTCCGCACCTGCCGCGTCCCGACGAGGTGGTGAAGCGGGCGCGCGCAGAGCGGGCACTCGTGCGAGTGGAAGCTCCCGCCGAACCGCTGCATCTCCGTCGCCCGCTTCAGGACCGTGCGGATCGGCGGCGACAACCTCCCGCCCTCCTCGTCGAACCGGTCCAGTTCGCGCACCGCCCAGCGGCCCAGGCAGAACGCCAGCGGCTTGCGGATCACGTGCGTTCCGGCATCGCTGCGAAGCCCCTTCTGGAACAGATCGTTGAGCAGCCCAAGGGCTTTCGTCCAGCGCTCGTGTTCGGCGTGACCGCGGGCGCTGGCAAGCGGCACGCGCCAGGAGAACGGGAGGTTCAGCTTGGTGCCGTCGGGCCACCACTCGGCGATCGGGCGTTCCGGCGCCGGCGCGGCGGCGGTCGGGCGCGTCTTCCGGGCCAGCCCGTAGTCCCCGATCTCCTCCCGGTCGGGGACGAGCGTGTTCGCGCCGCACTTGGGGCAGGGAATGGCTCGCCCGGCCAGTTCCGCCGAGACGCGGAGCTTCGCCCCACACTTGATGCACGGGAACCGGAGCAGTTCGGCCGGCGGGGGCGGAGGGGGCGACGGTTCGGGTTCCGGCTCGTCGATGACCTCGAACGCCGGCACCTTCACCTTGTGCTGGCACTTCGGGCACACGATCGTGCGCCCCACGTACGCCGAGCCGACGCTCAGCTTCGCGCTACACCCCGAACACGAGAACCCGACGCGATCCATGAGCGACTCCCGTTCTGGTGCATCGGACAGCTCAAATTCCCCTCGCATTGGACAGCGAGCGGTTCGGCGTTACCCGAACAACAGGCTCGAAATGATGTTCGAAGCGGCCTCTCCAGCGACCTCGCCGGCGGCATAGCTGCCGAAGCCGCCGTCCCCGGCGACCACGATCCCGCCACCTCCACCGCCGCCGCCACCGCCCCTGTTTCCTCGATCGCCCGCGGCGGTAATCTTGCCCCAGCCGGCGAGGTTGTCATCGACCGGACTCGTGTCCGCCTGCGGGTTCATGTCCAGCGCCCGATACCAGTCCGGGATCCGTGCCAGCGCGACCGGGATCTCCGTGTTGTCACCGTCCAGGCTCAGCCCCACGGCGAGCTTCTTGTTGATCTTGTCCACGGTTTGGATCAGGTTGTTGTCGTCGTCGGTCGGGCGCGCACAACACAGTTGGACCGGGCCGGCCACGGTCCGCAACTGACTCTTGCCGGAGCGGCCCCTGAGTTTCTCTCCACAGGCCGGGCACAGGGACGCGTCGAAGTGGGCGAAGGCCGGCCGCAGCACAGCCGCCTGCTTCAGCACCTTGCGGAGCGGTTTCGACAGTCGCTCCCCGTCCTCGTCGAGCCGGTCCAGTTCGCGCACCGCCCAGCGGCACAGACAGAACGAGAGCGGCTTGCGGAGCACGTGCGTGCCCACCTTGCTCTTGCCGCTCAGCCCCTTCTGGAACAGGTCGTTGAGCACGCCGAGGGCCTTCGTCCACCGCTCGCGCTCGGCGTGTTCGCGGGCCGTCGAGAGCGGGGCTTGCCAGGAGAACGGGAGCTTGGCGCCGTCGGGCCACCACTCGGCGATCGGGCGCTCCGACACCGCCGCCGCAGTCGGCGCGAGTTTCTCCTCGGCGAACCCGAAACTCCGGTCCATCTTCGGATCGGGCGCCAGAGTGGTTTCGCTGCACTTGGGGCAGGGAATGGCCTGCCCGGCCAGTTCCGCCGAGACGCGGAGCTTCGCCCCACACTTGATGCACGGGAACCGGAGCAGTTCGGCCGGCGGGGGCGGAGGGGGCGACGGTTCGGGTTCCGGCTCGTCGATGACCTCGAACGCCGGCACCTTCACCTTGTGCTGGCACTTCGGGCACACGATCGTGCGCCCCACGTACGCCGAGCCGACGCTCAGCTTCGCGCTACACCCCGAACACGAGAACCCGACGCGATCCATGAGCGACTCCCGTTCTGGGCCGAATGAACGGAACCGGCCGGAAACACCGTAGCAAATCTGATTACTATGAGAGTAAATTCGGTCGGCGAACCGGTCAAGGATTTCGCGGTCATTACAAACGACCGAACCCCGGCCAAAGGGCCGGGGTTCGGTCGGGTCGCGCGGTGCGGTCAGGTGGTGGCAGGCGGCGCCTCGCCGGCGGCCACGACCGGGGCCGGGGCCGGCGCGGTGGGCGCCGTGGGCGCGGCCGGCTTGCGCTCCTTCATCCGCACTTTCTTCTCGCCCGCCTTGAGCAATTCGACGACCGCGGTCGAGCCGGCGTCGCCGAGCCGGCGGTAGTGCTGCTTCATCACGCGGGTGTAGCCGCCGGGCCGGTCGGCGTAGCGGGGGCCGAGTTCGCGGAACAGCTTCTTCAGCACCGTGTCGGCGCTCTTCTTGGTGGACGTGTTCTTCGGGTCCTCGACCACCTCTTCGTCCTTGTTCCAGATCGCGGTGCCGTGGACCGGGCCGAGTTCGGCCATCGCCAGCCGCCGGTAGTGCAGCGCCCGGAGCTTGGCCTTCTTCTCCTCGTCCTCGCCCTTCCCGGCCGCCGCGGCGACGACCGCGTGCGCCTTCTTGGCGAGCGTGATGAGCTTCTCCACGAACGGCCGCAGTTCTTTGGCCTTCGGGAGCGTGGTAACGATCGACTCGTGCGTGACGAGCGCCCGGGTCAGGTTGCGGAACAGGCTCCGCCGGTGGGCGGCGTTGCGGTTCAGGTGACGACCGCGCTTGCGGTGGCGCATGGCTTACCTCAGTGGGTAGTGGTTAGCAGGCAGTGGGCAGAGTAAGAACCCGACGCCGTGCCAAGGGTCGCCGGGGTACTGTGGGGAGTAGGCAGTGGGCAGTGAGCCGTGGACAGAAGAGAGACGCAAGCGACTTCGCATTGTGTCTTCGCTTCTCTGCCTGCTGCTTACTGCCTGCTGCCCACTCTCCACTGCCCACTATTCAGGAGCGGCGCGGGGGAATCCGCATCCCCAGCGTCAGGCCGCGTTCTTCGAGCTTCGAGCGCACCTCGCGGAGGGTCGTCTCGCCGAAGTTGCGGACCTCGAGCAGCTCCTCCGGCGAGCGGAGCACCAACTCCCGCACCGTGGCGATGCCCTCGGTTTCCAGACAGTTGGTGGCCCGCACGGACAGGTCGAGTTCCGCCAGGCTCATGTTCAGTTTGCGCTCGAGTTCGGCGTTCTGCGCGTCGGCCACGCTGGCCGCCGGCCCGATCTCGATCGCCTCGTCCATGCCGATTTCCGGCCCCGGTTCGGTGTACTGCACGAACGGGTTGAGGTGCTTGCGAAGGATCTTCGCGGCCTCCACGACCGCCATCTGCGGGGCGAGCGTGCCGTTGGTCCAGATCTCCATCACCAGCCGGTCGTAGTTCGTCTTCTGACCGACGCGGGTCTCCTCGATGTCGTACTTCACGCGCACGACCGGCGAGAAGCTCGAATCGACCGGAATCACCCCGACCTCGCGCTCCTTGCCGGCGTTGTCCTCCGCGGTGCGGTACCCGCGGCCGTTCTCGACCGTCATCTCCATCACGAACGGCACGTCGCTGGTCAGGGTCGCAATGTGGTGTTCGGGGTTGATGATCTGGATCGTCTCGTCGTGCTGAACGTCCACGCCGCGAACCGACCCGGCCTCGTGCTTCTGGATGCGGATCGTCTTGGGCTGGTCCGAGAGGTTCTTCACCACGAGGCTTTTCACGTTCAGGATGATGTCCGTCACATCCTCGACCACGCCGGTGATGGTCGAAATCTCGTGCTGCACGCCCTGGATCTTCACCCGAGTAATCGCGCTGCCTTCCAAAGAAGACAGCAGGATGCGCCGGAGGCTGTTGCCGATGGTCATGCCGAAGCCCTTTTCGAAGGGTTCGGCGTGGAACTTCCCGTAGGTGTCGGTGAGAGGGGCGGAGCGGTCGGCCTGGACCCGACTCGGCAACTCCAGCCCGCGCCAGCGAACTCGCATGGTCAATCCTCCATTGCCGTCGGCTTACCGCCCCACGCCGGCGACCGCGGCGGGGACGAACCAGACGGCGATCCTGTCGAACAACACCGGCGGTCGCGTGCCGGATTTCGGCGAACGGCCGGTGTCAGCCGGCCGGTGAGACCTCGAAGGCACCTGGAGCGAATCGCTTCCACCGGCCGGCTGACACCGGCCGTTCGCCTTAGCGGGTCGCGATTTCGATGATGAGCTGCTCGCGGATGTCCGTGATGCGCTCGTCCACGTCCTGCCGGCTGGGCGTGCGGGTCATGCGGCCCTCCGGGGCGTCCTGGTTGTTGGTCAACTCCAGGAAATCCGGGATGCGGACCGCGCCCTTCGCCAGCGTCTCGCGGGCCATCTTCAGGCTCGCGTCGCGGGTCTTCACCTTGATAACGTCGCCCGGCTTGACCAACATGCTCGGGATGTCGCACTTCACCCCGTTCACCAGGATGTGCCCGTGGGCGACCATCTGGCGGGCGGAGTTGCGGTTGATCGCGAACCCGAGCCGGTGGACGACGTTATCCAGGCGGCGTTCCAGAATCGAGAGCAACTGCTCGCCGGTGTTGCCGACGGTCTTGGTGGCGAGGCTGTAGTAGCGGCGG
>CAZBXY010000402.1:0-6721 GCA_964495365.1 uncultured Frigoriglobus sp.
TCCGCTTCGTCGATACACTCCCGTACCTCAAGCAACCCGCCGAAGTCTCCCGGCACCTCCGCGAGTACCTCGGCGAGGCGCAGGACGAACTCCCCTGGTGGGTGCGTCTCGGCACGCGACTCATCCCCAATCGGGGCGTTCTGGGGCAAGCGCTGGCCTTCGCGTCGCAGACCGGCGCGAAGCAGATGGCCCGGAAGTTCATCGCCGGGTCGAACGTGGGTGAGGCGGTCGAGGCGGTTCGCCAGATGCGCAACCGCCGGCTCGCCTTTACCATCGACCTGCTCGGCGAGGCCACCATCACCGAGGTCGAAGCGGACCACGTTCAGAAGCAGTATCTCGATCTGCTGCACGGACTGACGCGCGAAGTCAACGCGCTGCCGGAAGTGCCAATGATCGACCGCGACGACCGCGGGCCGATCCCGCGCGTCAACGTGTCGGTGAAACTGTCGGCCCTGTACAGTCAGTTCGACCCGATCGACCCCGAAGGCACCTCGCGCGCGGTCTGCAAGCGGTTGCGGCCGATTCTGTCGCTCGCGAAGCAAACCGGGGCGTTCGTCAACTTCGACATGGAGCAATATTCGTTCAAGGACGTGACGCTCCGCATCTTCCGCGACATCCTGACCGAACCGGAGTTCCGCGACTGGCCGCACGTCGGCATTGCAATCCAGGCCTACCTGAAGGACACCGAAGCGGACCTGCGGGAGCTGCTCGGCTGGGCGAAGATCACTCGCGGCACGCCGGTGTGGATTCGGCTCGTGAAGGGCGCTTACTGGGACTACGAAACGGTCGTCGCGGCGCAGAATCACTGGCCGGTGCCGGTGTTCACGCAGAAATGGCAGTCCGACGCGAACTTCGAGAAACTGACCGAATTCCTCCTGGCAAACGTCGAGTGGCTGACGCCGGCGTTCGGGTCGCACAACATCCGCAGCATCTCGCACGCGATGGCCGTCGCGGAAAAGCTCGGCGTCCCGCCCCGGCGTTACGAGTTCCAGATGCTCTACGGGATGGCGGACGCGATCAAGGAATCGATTCAGTCACTCGGTCACCGCGTGCGAATCTACACGCCCTACGGCCAACTCCTGCCCGGCATGGCGTACCTCGTCCGCCGACTCCTGGAGAACTCGTCGAACGATTCGTTCCTGCGTCAGGGCTTCGCGGAAGGGCTGTCCGAGGAACTGTTACTTGCTGACCCGGCGAACGGCCGGTGTCAGCCGGCCGGTGAGACCTCCAACACTACGACTACCTCCATGATCTCGAACCACCAGCCGGCTCACGCCGGCCGTTCGCCTCAAACATTCACCAATGACCCCCTCACCGACTTCGCGCGCGAGGAGAACCGCGTCGCGATGAAGTCGGCGCTCGACGCGGTGCGCACGGAGTTCGGACGGACGTACCCCATCGTGATCGACAACCGCGCGCTGCCGGTGGGGAAGACGCTCGACCGCGAGAACCCGTCGCGCAAGAACGAACTGCTCGGCAAGGTCGCGATGGCGACGAAGGAGCAAGCGAACCAGGCCGTCGCGTCATGTCTGAAAGCCTTCGACGGCTGGCGGGACACGCCGCTCGAAACGCGGGCCGCCCTGCTCCGCAACACGGCCGAGCAGTTCCGCAAGCGGCGGTTCGAGCTGTCCGCGTGGATCGTGTTCGAGGCCGGCAAGCCGTGGCGCGAGGCGGATGCCGACGTCGCCGAAGCGATCGACTTTTGCAACTACTACGCCGCCGAAATGCTCAAACTCGGCGCGGTGCAGAGCCGCGACGTGCCGGGCGAGGACAACCGCTACTTCTACGAGCCTCGCGGGGTGTCGGTCATCATCGCCCCGTGGAACTTCCCGCTGGCGATCCTCACCGGGATGGCCGCCGCGGCGCTCGTCGCGGGAAACACGGTGATTCTCAAGCCCGCGGAGCAAAGCGGCATCATCGGCGCGAAGCTCATGGAGTGCCTGCAAGCCGCGGGTGTGCCGCCGGGCGTGGCGAACTTCCTGCCGGGCGACGGCGAGGAGATCGGCCCGACGCTCGTTCAGCACCCCGATGTCGCGCTGATCGCGTTCACCGGCTCGCTGAAGGTCGCACTACTCATCAACGAACAAGCGTCGAAAACGCCCGGTGGCCAGAACTTCGTGAAGAAGGTCATCGCCGAAATGGGCGGGAAGAACGCGGTGATCGTCGATTCCGATGCCGATCTCGACGAAGCGGTGAAGGGCGTGGCAGATTCGGCGTTCGGGTTCGGCGGGCAAAAGTGTTCGGCCGGCTCGCGGGCGATCGTACTCGACGGCATTTACGACCAGTTCCTCACGCGCCTGGTGGAGGCCGCGAAGAGTCTCGCAGTGAAGCCCGCGGACGACCCGGGTTGCTCGCTCGGCCCGGTGATCGACGCGGAGGCCCGTTCGCGCATCCTGTCGTTCATCGAAAAGGGAAAAACGGAGGCGCGTCTCGCGCACCAATCCGACCTCGGCCCACTGATGGACGAAGGGCACTTCATCCCGCCGACGATCTTCGCGGACGTGCCTGAAAACGCGACGATCGCGCAGGAGGAAATCTTCGGCCCGGTGCTGTCGGTGATTCGCGCCAAGGATCTCGACGACGCGCTCCGCATCGCCAACGGGACGAAGTACGCGCTCACGGGCGGGTGTTACAGTCGCAGTCCGAGCCACCTGGAGCAGGTGAAACGCCGGTTCCGCGTGGGCAACCTGTACATCAACCGCAAATGCACCGGCGCGCTTGTTGATCGCCAGCCGTTCGGCGGGTTCAAGCTGAGCGGCATCGGCTCGAAGGCCGGCGGCCCGGACTACCTGTTGCAGTTCGTGCTTCCGCGAACGATCACCGAGAACCAGATGCGCCGCGGCTTCGCCCCGGAAGCCGGCACGGGGGAGTAGCGAACTTGTGCGGCCGAACGGGTATGGTATCCTGAATCGTGGGGTGGCAGATGGAGTGGCCCTATCCAACTGTTCGCCATTTGCTGACGTGTCGGCGGCCGATGCCGATCGACCCACAGCACCGCGAAGCAATTTTGCGTGTCGTCTTCGCGCTCAGACCGCCGGCGCGGGCGCGATATCCGTTTCGGCTACCGGAACTTCATACGTTCGCTCAAGTGGCCGGTGGAGTGGGAACGTTTGAGTTGAGCGTCGAACTGTACCGCATGGAAACCGACCCAGTGTTGGTCAGTTCCGCGGAGGAGATCGACATCACGTTCGCCGATCGCGTGACCGCGTACAACTTCTTTCGCGTGTTCACGTTGATCCCGTTCGAAAGTGCCGGCCTTTACGAATTTCGTCTGTTTGCGCGTCAGTTGAGAGATGGTGCCGGTGACGTATTGCACAACCAACCTCGACGGCTCATCGCGAGCGAGCCGCTTCGTATGGAGGAACCGACATGAGCGCCGAACCGCAGAAAGTGGACCCGAAAGACCCGAACACATGGCCGATCGTGGACTGCGAGCCGACTGACGTGTTCATCGGTGAGTTCGTCCACGACTGCACGCCTCACTTGACCGAAGAGCAGAAGTCCTGGCCGGTCGTGGACTGTGAGCCGATCGATGTGTTCATCGACGTACCGAAGCTAAAGCCCCCGCGACAGTCGCCAGAACAGCAGAAGTGACCGAGAACCAGATGCGCCGCGGCTTCGCCCCGGAGACCGGCACGGGGGAGTGACGGGCTAGTGTTCGTCGTAACCGTCTTCAGGATGCATCAGCCTCGCCCCGAAGTGCGCGGTCAAGAGTGACAGCACCTCGGGGCGCGTGATACGATCGCTGAACACCAGCACAGTTGGTCCGTCTTCGCCCACAGCGGCCAAGAATCGTCGCGTTTCTTCGGGTGTTGCATCACCCGCAGCGATCTCCAGAATACTCAGCCGCAAGACGGGAGGCACACGACAGAGTTCGGGAAGGCGCACGGGTTGTTGGATGCGAAGTGTCTTCAGCGGCGTTCGCGAGAAAACACGATCGGCGAATTGCTCGAATGATTCAAACGCTGGAACTCTAACACTTTCAGCGAAGCCGCGAACGAACTCGTCCCACCGAAACGAACGGTCAGGGTGAATCTCCTCACACCACTCCCATCCGCGGCTGGTAAACAGCTTGCGCGCTCGTGAATAGCACTTCCACCACGGGACCGTCCGCGGTTCGAGCTTCGTTTGCTCGATCTGTACGCGAATGAACTCCGCGCGGTCGTCCTCCCCGTGTTCTTGTAGCCAGTCGGCGAACACGAGGCGCGGGGTATCGTCGTCGGGGTATTCGCACACCGCTTTTAGTAGTGCGTCGCGTTCGTTCATGGGCTGCCTCCCACCACCAGTTGACCACCGCGGCGCCGCGAACGCAACCTCCGTTGAGCGCGAGCGGGCGCTTGCGGTCCGGTTCTGGCGCGGTACAGTGGCACTCAACGACTACCGTCGCGCTGGTGTTGCCGCTCCAATGTCGGACCACGCCTCCCTACCGCCCGACGATCCGCTCACCCCGCCCCTGTCATCCGACGGGCGGTCCGGCTCGCCCACGCCCGTCAGTCCGTCGCCCGGACCGCCGCCCTGGACCAACGAGGGCGAATTACCCGAACCGTTCGACCCGCCCGCCGGCGGCCGGTATCAGGCGCACTCGTTCCACAAGCCCGGCGGAATGGGCCGCGTCTGGCGCGCCCGCGACGCGGAGCTGGGCCGCGATGTCGCGTTCAAGGAGATCCGCCCGAAGTTCGCCGATAAAGAGTGGGCGCGGCGCCGGTTCATGTTCGAGGCGGAAGTCACCGGGCGCCTCGAACACCCCGCGGTCATCCCGGTGTACGGGTTCGGCCACGACGCCGAGGGCCGGCCGTACTACGCGATGCGGTTCGTCGAGGGGAAGTCGCTCCAGGAGGCGATCGTCGAGTTCTACTCCCCCGATGGGCCGTCCGGGGCCGAACGGGTCGTCGTCCTGCGCCGGCTGTTGGGCCACTTCGTGACCGTGTGCCGGGCGGTTCATTACGCCCACAGCCGCGGGGTCATTCATCGTGACCTGAAGCCCGACAACATCATGGTCGGGGACTTCGGCGAGACGCTCGTTGTGGACTGGGGCATCGCCAAGCGGCTGCGGGCCGCCGCGGGCGAGGAAGTGGCCGCCCCGATCAGCCCGGTCGGCCCGGAAGGCCCGCCGGACCAGAGCCATTCGCAGACCGGGCACCAGATCGGCACCAAGAAGTACTGGGCGCCGGAGCAGGCCGCCGGCGTGCCCGACGAGCACGACGAGCGGACCGACGTGTACGGGCTGGGCGCGGTGCTGTTCGCGATCCTCACCGGCACGCCGCCGAATCCGCCGAGCGGGGTTCACGCCCCGGAACCGCCCAGCCCGCGGGCGCACTGCCCGTCGGTGGACCCGGGTATCGACCAGATCACCCGCACCGCGCTCGCCCTCGATCGGAAGGACCGCTATCAGACCGCGGCAGACGTGGCCCACGCGGTGGAGCAGTGGCTGGCCGAACAGCCGCTGCTGGCCCAGCGGGCCGCAGTGGAAGCGCTGTCGCGGGCCGCCGACGATCCGACCGACTTCACGTCGGTGGAACTATTCGCCCGGCAGCGGTCGAACCTGGGGCTGATGCTGGCCGGCACGGGCCGCGACGCGGAGGCGGCGACCGAGTTCTGGGAGGCCGCCAACGTGTTCGCCCGGCTCGCCCACGAGAACCGCCAGCCGCGGTTCCTGGCCGAAGAGGCGAACTGCCTGCTCGCGATGGCCCGCGCGCTCAAGGCGGTCGGTCGGGACGCGGAGGCGGAAACCGCCGGGCGCCGGGCCGCGCGCATTTACAAGCGGCTCCGCGCCTCCCACCCGGAAATGTTCCGGTCCAACATCGACAGCATCATGCAGTCGGCGTCGCAGGTCGATATCGACATCTCCGAAGCGCGCCCGCGGGCCGATTCCAGTGACTTCGAGATCAAGATTCCCGCCGATTCGAGCGATCTTAAGGTGCCCCAAAAGACGGCCGATCCCGATTCGACCGAGGGCACTTCGGCGCCCGCCCGCCCGCGCGAACCGGACACGGACCTCGAGATTCCGGTCGAAGGCGAAGCGCGGGTGGCCCCAGACGCGGTCTCGGACAGTTCTGCGGACATCGACCTGGGCGCAATTCCGCCCGGCCCGCCGGTTTCGCGCGCGGCCGACCCCGGGTCAGTCTTGGTCGATTTCGTGTCGATCCACGACCTCCCCGAACTCGAACCGGCCGCCCCAAGCGAGCCGGTTCCGGTGCCGCGCCCCCCGACCGAACCGGACATCGAGCTGCCGTCCGAGGTGCCGGCGAGTGTACCGGACCTCGACTTGATGCTCGATTCATCGGCCGCGCCGAGCGTCCCGGACATCAACATCCTGTACGCGCCGCCGGGCGGGCGCCCCGCGGCGCCCGCGCCGTTCAAGGCGGGCGACCACGCGATTCCTGACTTCGAGTTGCCGCCGGTCCCGCCGGACTACTTCACCCGGGCGACCGGGCGCGAGCCGCCGCAAACCCACGACAGCGTTCCCGACATCGACAGCCTGTTCCCGCCCGCGGCGCCCGAGCCGCCCACCGCCCCGGGCGCGTTCCTCGGGCTGTCCAGCGGGTACACGCGGTTGCGCGATCTGGCGCAGGGCGGGATGGGCCGGCTGTACCTGGCCCGCGACGAGAACCTGAACCGGCTGGTCGTCATCAAAACGCTGGCCGACGCGCACGCGACCGATTCGCGGGCGGCCCAGCGGTTCCGCCGCGAGATCCAGATCACCGGCTCTTTGGAGCACCCG
>CAZBXY010000403.1:0-6687 GCA_964495365.1 uncultured Frigoriglobus sp.
GGTTTACCGATGATGGGAGCCGGTTCTTCGCGGATGTTTACCAGCCCGGCACGCAGGGCGATTCGGTGATCCACTCGCTGGAAACGACGACCGGTCGCGAACTCTTCACGCCGCGGCCTGTCGGAAGCATCTCGGGCATGGATGTCAGTCCCGACGGAAAACGATTCCTGACCGTCACCTCCGAGCGGCTGACCCTTTACGACGGGGCCACGGGCCAGCGGACGGTGACCCATAACGCGCCTCCCAATCGGAGTTTTTCTCTGAGCGGCACACGTTTTGATAGCACAGGGACGCGCGTTCAAGCGGTCTCCCTCTCCTCCACTACGCGCAGTGGATCTTGGTCGACTCGCCCGCCGCATTATTCTTCTCCTACCTCGGGACGGACCGAAGTGCTAGCGGCGGCGACGATGCAGCCAATCATGCCGACATCGAGGCGGACAACCACCTCGCCGGCCAACTCATTGGCCCTACTGGAGGACGACCAGGGAACGATGCAGTTCTGGAACGTGCGGGCCAGCGAGCCTCTGACCCGGATAATCGCGACCGAACACCAAGCGTCCGGTGCAACCCCGGCGCCGTTGTTTTCGCCGGATGGACGCCTCGTTCTTACGCGAACGGACGAGGCGGTCCGGCTTTGGGACGCGGCCATCGGACAACTCAGTCGCGGGCCGTTCATGCACCGGGCTAAGATTACCGGGAGTGAATTCAACCCCGCCTTCGATCAACTGTTCACGATTTCCGAGGATGGAACCGCCTGCCTCTGGGATACAAACCCCGACCCGATCGCGCCGGTATCCTATACCCGCCAGCAGCTCGCAATCCTCCAGTTGGACCCCTCTGGGAACCGGCTTATCGCCCGGAGCAACATTGCCGGGGACCCGGAGTTGGTCTGGGACATCGCGGGTGGGCAACAATTCAACCCGCAGCGTTCATTTGTGGCTCTGGCGCCGAAAGGCATTGCGAATGAAGCACCGATAGTCATGTCGGACATTCAGTTCGCGGCCGGAGGACGGAGCGTCTATTCGACTGCCAGGGGGTTGGGGTTTTGGATCTGGGACTTTCCGACCGGCCGTGTTCTTCAGCACCAACCCTGCCGGGAGCGGGAACATTTTTACGCCGCGCTCAGTCCCGACGGTCTCCGGATCATGACCATTCGAACACCGGATGGCGAAGTACGCTGGTGGGACGCGCTGAGCGGCCAGCCGATTGGAAATCCAGTCCCCGGCGAGAGTACCTCGGTCCGCCTCGGGGTCATGTATCAAGACCGCCCGAACCCGTTCCTGGTCACCTTGCGATTCCGCACCGAGGCCGGGAAGCCGCTCGAAGTGGAACCGACCGTGTGGGACCCCGCGCGCGAGGAACCAACCCGGTTTCCGTGGCGACCGGCCGTAGCGGGTACCGACGTGAAATATGTGTTCCACGTGCACCCCGAGTTGCCGATCACGGCAGGCGATCGCACGCTGGACCCCCAACTGGGGCCGGACGGCCGCGCCGCCGGCTGGCGGCTCCTGGACAACTCGTCCGGTCGGGAACTGGTCCTGTTGCCCGCAGGTGAGCCGGAGTTCATCGCGGACAATCGGCGCGTGGCGCTTCACGCCCCCGGGCAACTGACGGTGTGGGATGCGGCGACGGGCGCACGGCTGTCGTCGATCCCGTTACCTCGCAGCGCGGAAGCCGAGGTCCGCTTCAATCGCGACGCATCCCGAGTCGTCGTGGCGGCCCGGTCCCCCGGCACTTCCAGGCATTCGGTCCCGATTCTCGTCTCCGCCCCGCGGATGTGGGACGTGACGACGGGTCGGCCCGTTGCGCCGCCCATGATCCAGTCGGAACGACTGATCGGATTCGAGTGGTCGCCCGATGGCCGGCGCCTTGCCTCCTGGGCCGGACGGGAGGTTCAGATCTGGGACGGCGTCACCGGACAGGCGCTCGGGACACGAATCACTCTTGCCACCGTGGTCCGGCAAGTTCGGTTCAGCCCGAATGGCCAGATTCTGGCGATCGTCACACCCGGTGACGTAGGACGGTCCGGTTATGTCCGCAGCGCAGGGCCAGCCTTAAGTTTGATCGACCGCCGACTACGAACCGGGCCCATGCTCTCTGATAACGAGCTAAGAACCACATATACCGGTGCCTACGAGCTTGAGGGACAGTTGACGTTGTGGGATGCCGCAAGCGGCGAACCCGTCGCGTTACCCACGACGAACCTGGCCAAACCACAGTACCCTGTGATGGCGGAACCGGTATTCACGGCGCTCTTCGAGGTGGGGCCGGTCTTCAGCCCGGATGGTCGGCGGCTGTTCACCACGCCCACCCCTAACTCGGTGCGGGCGTGGAGCATTCCAACCGACGACCGATCGCTGGCCGAGTTGACCGCATCTGCGGAAGCTCTCAGCGGTCGCCGGTTCCAGGAGCTGGGCGGTCTCGGGCTCCTGACCGTGGATGAGTGGAAGTCGCGGATGAGCCAGGTCGCGGGCAGCACGGCCGAGCCGCGAACCCCCGAGCAGCAGTTGCGCTGGCATCGCGAACTCGCCACTACCCACTACGACGCGACGAACTGGAGAATTGCACAGGGCCACTTGAATCGGCTGATTGCGGCGGGCGCGAACGAGTCGAAGCTCTATCACATGCGCGGCTGGTGCCGCTTCCTGACGCAAGACCCGGAGGGCGCACTCGCGGACCTGAACCGGGCCGTTGAAATGGGCGCCGATGGCTGGGAAATTTGGGCCATGCGGGGCGCGATCTACCAGGAGAAAGCGGACTGGGAGCGAGCCGCGGCGGACTTCCGTCGCCTGGACCGATTCCCGGATGCCGGCGTGCCGCCCGGGTGGAGGTTCAGCATCAGTACCTGGTGGTCGGGAATCGGCCGCGTGATGGCGTGGAAGGGGGATGCGAAGGACTACCGCTGGGCGTGCGATCAGTTACGAATGAAGGGCGGCTTGCAACCACCCTACACTTCCGCTGATTTCACCACGTTCCTCTATGCCCCCGGCGGCCTGGACGACTACAAGCCGGTCATCGACATCTGCCGGGGCGAACTTAGCCGGGCCAGGACCCCAAACATGGTCGCGACCAACCAGTCTCGCCTGGCCTGGACCTTGTACCGGGCCGGGGAATATGCGGACGCGGTGCGAACACTTGAAGCGATCGACCCGAATGTCGAGCCGAACCAGATTTACAGGTACGGCGGCAATGCCCTGGTCCTGGCGATGGCGTACGCCCGGCTCGGCCAGGTCGCGAAAGCCGAACCGCACCTGCGCCTCGGGCTGGAACAGGTGGCGAAACTCCAACGAGAGCTTCCGTTGAACGAGGCCAGAGAGCGTCACGACGTTCACTTGGGCATCTTGTGCCTTGTCCGTGAAGCGAAGCAGTTGATCCGCCCCGCGGGAGCGATTGAAACCGCTCCACCGCCGCGGGAGAAGAAGTGAGTGTCCGGGGCCTCCAACGACTCGGACTCCGAGTTCGAGGACTCACTCGGGGTCCGAGTGTGACAGTTCTGTTAACTCGACGATAGCTCTCGGGGCGAGAGTCTGAGAGTTTCGGTGCGAGACTTTCGGGGTCCGAGCGTAAACCATAGGGTTACACTCGGACCCCGAATGTGTCTCTGCGAACGCGAGAGTTCGCCCACCATCAGAAGACGTGCGAAACGCCCGGAAAATAGGCCCAAACGTGAACGGCCGGGAGAACCCTCTCCCGGCCGTCTCCGTTAACCACTGTGTACCGAAAGTCCGTAGACGATCACTCAGCTCCCCGAGGCGGTCTCAACTCGATTACGGGGTTCGTCGAGCGAGGCACCTTGCAGGTCAAGAGGTTACATCGAGCGGCCATCATCTCAATGCTGCCCTGGAACGGTTCCAGCGACCCTGTTCCAACACCTCAACCTACACAGAAGGAGCAGCGCGATCCCCTGAAGCTCGCCCGCCACTACCAGTCGCTCCTGGACTCCGGCCAGTGCGAAAACCGGGCTGGACTCGCCCGCTACCTCGGCGTCAGCCGGGCGAGGGTGACGCAGGTGCTGCGTCGGCTGAACGAGTGACTGACGCGGATGTACTGGTCAGCCGACACGGTTGCTTATCGCGATACTCCTTGCGTTGGAGGCATTGGCGCGTTTTCAGACTGCTCAATGCGTGTGTCGGTGGTGGATGTCCGGGTAGTGGGGGTGGGCATGCCGCATCGCCGGGTGGTGGTGCGGGTGGCTGTGCGGCTCTCCGGGCGGATCGTCCGGGCCGTGGGCATGCTGGTGGTGTTCGTCGTGGACATGGGCGTGGTCGTGGGACATCTCCTCATGGTCGTGTTCGTGGTCGTGCCGCTCGGTCAGGTGCAG
This sequence comes from uncultured Frigoriglobus sp., assembly GCA_964495365.1. Lineage (GTDB taxonomy): Bacteria > Planctomycetota > Planctomycetia > Gemmatales > Gemmataceae > Gemmata. The sequence goes on from CAZBXY010000403.1 coordinate 4,322, forward strand.
CCAAACCCCGACGCCCATGAAGGCGGCGGCCAGGAAGAACGTGGTCGTGGGGCGGTCGCCGAGCAACGCCAGGGAGATTGCCGCCCCGACGAACGGAGCCACCGAGAAGTATGCTCCCGTTCGCGCGGTCCCAAGACTCCGCAGAGCCAGGACGAATAGTGTCAGGCTGACACCGTAGCCCGCCAACCCTACGGCGGCGCACGCGGCTACCGTCCCCCAACCCGGCACCTCGGCCCCACGAGCCAGGGCGATGCCAACATTTACCGACCCGGCGGCCAGGCCCTTGATCGCAGCAATCTGGACCGGGTCGCCAGCGGACACCTTACGGGTCAGGTTGTTGTCAATTGCCCAGGCCAAGCACGCCCCAGCGATGGCCATCACACCCAGCGGCAGGCCGGCACCGGACCATCCCTCCCAGGAGAGGATAACGCCGCCCGCGGTAATTGCCGCCATCCCGAAGGCGATACGGCGGTCGAAGTTCTCTTTGAACACGAACCACGCGAGTAGGGCCGTTAGCACCCCTTCCAAATTGAGCAGCAGTGAAGCAGTCGATGCGGGTGTGGCGGTCAGCCCGACCATGAGAAGAACCGGGCCGACCACCCCGCCGAACGCGACCGCGCCGGCCAGCCAGGGCAAATCGGCTCGGCGCAGCGGGGCTTCAGTCGGCTGCTTGCCGGCTCGCAGCTTCCCGAGCCACCACCACGCGAACAGCCCGCATCCGGAACCAAAGTACAGCAATCCGGCGAGTAGAACGGGGTCCGCGCGGCCGACGAGCAGCTTGGCGAACGGGGTGCTGGCACCGAACAGGGCGGCGGCAGTGAGGGCAAAAAAGACTCCGCGAAGCGGTGCGTGGCGTTCGGCTTTCATCATCGGTACTGACTCATGGAACAGGTATGCCCGGCCTCGGGTGGCAAGTCAACGGTGCCGTGCCCGATCGCCGGAGCATAGCGCTCTGAGATCGAACCGTTACTCCCGTTGCTTGGGAAGTCGTCCTGCTGACGGACGCACTCCATCTTTCACTCGGTCGAGCCACCCTTCGCATGCCGCTTGGCTGTTTCGGCCCGACTGCACGCTCGACTCTGCTCCGGCTCGGGTTCAACGTATCGCGGTGAGTTCCTTGGCGTGTGGGTGTTCGCCAGGACAAGTGTGGACCTCAACCGTGATGTGGACGAGTTCCTCATGCACCCGGAGCCGCTGCTTGTAGTGGTCCGGCAGTTCCGGGTGGGCCGTTACCAGCCCGACGATGCAGGCGTACTTGCCCGGCCCCACCCGCCAGACGTGCAAGTCCACGATGACCGTTTCCCCGTCCCCCTCGATCACGTCGCGGATTTCTTGCACGACAGGGTCGTCCATCTCGCGGTCGAGCAACACCCGGCTCGTCTGCCGCAGCAGTCCCACGGACCAGTGGGTGATGACGGCGGCACCGACGATGCCCATCACCGGGTCGAGCCAGTCCCACCCGAACAGTTTGCCGCCGAAGAGGGCGATGATGGCGAGGACCGAGGTCAGGGCGTCGGCCAGGACGTGGAGGTACGCCGCCCGCAGGTTCAGGTCGTGATACCCGTCCCCGTGGTGGTGGCCGTGGTCATGCCCGTGGCCGAGTTGGTCGGGGTCGTGTTCGTGGCCGTGGAGCAGCCACGCGCTGAGAAGGTTCACGGCCAGTCCGATCACGGCCACGACGATGGCCTGATCGTAGCTGATCGACAGCGGGTTCATCACCCGGACGACCGACTCGTAGGCCATGTACAGGGCGACGATGCCGAGGATGATGGCACTGCTGAACCCCGCGAGGACGCCGACCTTCCACGTCCCGAAGGCGAACCGGGGGTCGGCGGCGTGGCGGCGGGAGTACCAGTAGGCGAACGCGGTGATGCTCAGGGCCGTGACGTGCGTCCCCATGTGCCAGCCGTCCGCCAGCAGGGCCATCGAATTGGTGAGCCAGCCGGCGACGACCTCGCCCGCCATCATCGTTGCGGTCAGCAGGACGACGAGCCGGGTGCCGCGTTCGCCGCTCGCGTTTCCGGTGTCGAAGTCGTGGCTCTCACGCCACTGCCGGTTGTCCGTCTTGTGCATGGTGCTTCCTCGAAGGGGCGGGACCGAGAGCGTCCCGCCCGGTGGTCGAATTCTTGAGTCCGTCACTTCTTCGGTTCGGCGTGTTCCTCTTCCTTGAACTCGCCCGACGACGGTTTGCCGTCGATCTCGCCGGTCACGGTGCCCGCGAAGTCGGCGACGTTGCCGACGCCGGGGTCGGTGCCGACGAACTTCGACGCCTTGCCGTCCTTCGCGTCCGCGGGCAGCAGCTTGATCGTCATCGGGGGAACGACCTTGCCCTCCTTGGTCTTCGTCTCCTTCGTGGTCAGGGTGAA
>CAZBXY010000404.1:0-6671 GCA_964495365.1 uncultured Frigoriglobus sp.
GACATCGACCCCGAACTTCTCAAGCGGTTCGCCGAGTATCTCAAGAAGCCGGACATGCCGTTCCACCTGTGGCTCCGGCACCTCGCGCAGGACCGCATCATCGACACGCACCGCCGGCACCGGCTCGCGCAGCGCAGAAGCGTCGATCGCGAGCAACCGATCGCCCGCCCCGCGTGGGCCGACGAGTCGAGCGTGTCGCTCGTCGCCCAGCTCATCGACACCGAGCGCACGCCCACGTCCGAAGCGATCCGGCTCGAACTCCAGCGGAAACTGAACGCCGCGATCGACCAGCTCTCCGACGACGACCGCGAAATCATCCTGATGCGGCACCACGAGGTGCTGTCCAACCAGGAAGTGGCCCACGCGCTGCAACTGACCGAGGCCGCCGCGTCGATGCGCTACCTCCGCGCGCTGCGCCGGCTCCGCACGGTACTCGTGCCGGACGGCCAGGAGCCGCCCGATGGCGTTTGAAGAAGACAACCCACCGTTGGAGCGGGCGTACCCGTACCGGAACCCGTGGTACGTGATTGGTTGCGTGTCGCTGTTCTTCGCGGTTATCGGGGCCGGTGGGCTGGCGCTGACGCCGTTCGGGTGCGAGCAGGTACGGAACGGGAACGAGGCCGTAGGCTGGGTTGCGATCGTCGCCGGACTATTCATCACGCCGGCGCTCCTGCTCGCGGTGCTCGGGGTCGGCTTGGCGGTGAGAGACGCGGTCCGCCCGTCGCTGGTGCGGGTCACACCGGCCGCGCTTCTGTTGCCCCTCGAGCCGCGTGGTCCGCCGCTGGAGAAGGACGAGCGGGGCAACCCGAAGTGCGACGGCCCGCGAACGCACCCGGAAGAGATTCCGTTCGCCGCGATCCGCTGGGTTCGCCGCGAGACGGAGACCAGTACCAGCAACGAGCGCCTGTTGATCGTCCACGCCCTCAGTCCGGCCACACTGGAACTTCAACAGAACATGATGCGGGCGTCCGACTTCGACGAACTGGAAACGGTTCTGCGCGCGGCCGTTCCCGAAGCGTTCGCCGCGCTGCCCGTTCCCCAAACACCTCCACCCGAGCCGACCGATGGCGTTTGAAGACCGAGAAGGAGAGGACCGCGCGTACCCGTACTGGGCCGGGTGGTACACGGTCGGCTGCGCGATCCTGTTCTTCGGGCTGCTCGGGTCGATCGGGGTCGCGCTGCTCCCGGCCGGCTACGAGCGCGTACAGACCGGCGACCTGCCCACCGGCATCGCGATGATGGTGATCGGGTTGTTCGGCATCCCCACGCTCGCCATGTCGTTCCTGTCGCTCGCCGCCGGCGTTCGCGACACGTTCCGCCCGCCGCTATTGCGGCTCACCGCGACCGCGTTCCTACTCCCAATCGAGGCCCGGGGCGACCCGCCGGAGGACGAGTACGGCGAGCCGATCGGGGAGGAACCGCCGCAGCCGGAGACGGTGCCGTTCGCCGCGGTGCGGTGGATCAAGCGCACCGGGCCGCGGCTCAACAGCGCCCTGGAAGTGGCGCACGACCTGAGCCAAGAGGCGCTCCGCATTCGGCAGTGCATGATGCGCGTAGCCGATTTCGATGACCTCGAAGCCGTGTTGCGGGCCGCGCTGCCGGTCGCGTTTCTGAACGCCCCGCCCGACCCACAAACCGAATAACCCGGGGAACCGCCGTGCTCGTTTTTGAATCCGCCGATCAACTGCTGGCCGAACCGGAACCGCGGCGGTTCCTGCACGTCGTCATCCTCAACGCGCTGCGCGACAAGGCCACGCAACTCGAAGTGCGGTTCGGCGACGACGGCGGCCTTCTTTATTACCGCCTCGCGGGGCGCGACTGGGAACTGGCCCCGCCCCCGGACGAGGTCTATCCGCTCTTGAAGGACACCGTGCGCGCCGCGTCGCGCCTCGTGCAACCCGATCGCCCGGAGCTGACCGTGATCGCCGGCGTGCCCGGCGCGCGGTACGAGCCGCTCGAAGCCGGGTGGCTCACCTACCAACTCGGCGGCCGGTGGCTCGACCTCGCGGTGCGCATCGACCCGCGCGAACCCTACGGGTTCATCCGGCTCGACATCGACGGGGCCGACGAGTTCGCCGAGGCCGCCGGCGAGGCCCTCGCGGAGTACGCCACCCGGCTAGCCGATTGAGGCGAACCCCGCCCACAAGGGCGGGGGTGGTTTGCGACTCCTACGCACCCCGCCCTTGCGGGCGGGGTTCGCCAATACCCATGACACCCGATCGCGACGAACAACTGGCGCTCCTGATCGACCGGCTCGCGGGCGAGCAGCGGGCCGGGCGCGCCGCCGATATCGATGCCGCCGCGCGCGACCACCCCGACCTCGCCGCGGAGCTGCGCGAGCTGTGGGCCGTCGCGCAGTTCGCGCACCTCGCCCGGCCCCCCGAGCCGAGCGCCACGATCGACCAGCCGAACGGGCCGCTCACCCCGTCGTTCGCTGGCGATCAGACGACCCACACCGCGGCGCTGCCGCGCGCGTTCGGCGACTTCGAGTTACTCGAAGAGATCGGGCGCGGCGGGATGGGCGTCGTTTACAAGGCCCGGCAGCGGAGCCTGGATCGCGTCGTGGCGCTGAAGATGGTGCGCGAGGCGCACCTGGCAACCGACGCGGACCGCGCCCGGTTCCGCACCGAGGCCGAGTCCGCCGCGAAGCTCAAGCACCCGAACATCGTGACCGTGTTCGAGGTCGGCGCGGCCGGCGGACAGGCGTATTTGTGTATGGAGTTCGTCGGCGGGCAGACGCTCGCGGAGAAGGTCCGCACCGATGGCCCGCTGCCGCCCCGCGACGCGGCGCACCTCGTTGCGGTCATCGCCAGGGCGGTCGAGCACGCGCACTCGTTCGGCATCATTCACCGCGACCTGAAGCCGAGCAACATTCTGTTGCAAGTGGGCTGTGAGCTGGGGGCTGCGGGCAGTCAGAATGGTTGTTCTCTGTCTTCTCTGCCCACTGCCCACTGCTCACTGCCCGCTCCGACGCCGAAGGTGTCGGATTTCGGTCTCGCCAAGAAGATCGACAGCACCGCGAGCCTGACGCGCACCGGCGCGGTCGTCGGCACGCCGAGCTACATGTCACCGGAGCAGGCCGCTGGAAGGAAGGAACTCACGCCGGCGGCCGACGTGTACTCGCTCGGCGCGGTCCTTTATGAATTGCTCACGGGCCGCCCGCCGTTCCAGGCGGCGCATCCCCTCGACACGCTTCTCCTCGTGCTCGAACAGGAACCGGTGCCGCCGCGATACCTCAACCCGACCGTGGACCGCGAACTCGAACTGATCTGCCTGAAGTGCCTCCAGAAACCAGCCGAACTGCGGTACCCCACCGCTGCGGCGCTGGCAGCGGACCTCGAAGCCTACGCCGCCGGCCAGCCGGTCGCCGCGGCGCCCAGCGGGCTGCGGTTCTTCATGGCCCGCTTGTTTCGCGAGACGCACCACGCGGACGTACTCGAAAACTGGGGCAAGCTGTGGATGTGGCACAGCGTGATGATCTTCCTCTTGTGCCTGCTCACGCAGGTAATGAAGTGGAACGAGTTGAATCACCACGTCTGGTACATGGGCCTGTGGTCGGTGGGCTTGCTGACGTGGGGTGGGGTGTTGTGGCAACTCCGCAAGGCCGCGGGGCCGGTGCTGTTCGTAGAGCGGCAGATCGCGCACGCCTGGGCCGCTGGCGTGTGCGCCAGTATCGCGATGTTCTGGATCGAGTGGCTCGCGGACCTCCCCGCGCTAACGCTCTCGCCGGCGGTGGCGGTCGCGGCCGGAATGGTGATGCTGTTCAAGGCGGGCATCCTGTCGGGTCGGTTCTACATCTGGGCCGCGGTGAACTTCGCCGCCGCGATCGTGATGCCGCTCGTGCCGGAGGTGAACGTGCTCTTGTTCGGGGCGGTCTCGGCGCTGTCGTTCTTCGTGCCGGGGCTGAAGTACTACCGCCAGCGGAAGCAGCGCGCCGGCGAACGGCCGGTGTGAGCCGGCCGGTGGGAGGCGCACCCACTGACGCAGATCGTGAGTGGGGTGGGTTGGCCCCGCAGCGCACTCGGGTTCGCCCACCGGCCGGCTCACACCGGCCGTTCGCCAAGGAGTTGCCATGAGCCGCAGGAGGCGCCGCGTGTTGTGGATTGTCGTCGCAATCCCGGTGCTGTTCGTCGCGCTGTTCGCGCTCAACGGGCTGGTACTCGCCGACCGCACGACGCCGCGAATGCGGCACCTCGCGGACGTACCGACCGCGCCGACGAAATCCGCGCCGGGAGAAGTGACGTTCGTCAGTTACAATATCGCGAAGGGCTTCGCCCACAAGGGCGGAACGCGGTTCGATTCGCGCGAGAACGTCGAGCGCCGGCTCCGGCGGATGGCCGAAGTGATCCGCGCCGAGCAACCGGACGCGGTATTCCTTTCCGAAGCGATCACGGAACTGGCCCCGTGTAATGTGGATCAGGTCGCGTATCTCGCGCGTGAATGCGGATTGCCGTTCGTCTGCTTCGGCGAGAACGCCAATTTCGGCGTCCCGTTTGTGCGCGCGGTGTGCGGGAACGCGATCCTCTCGCGCACACCGCTGACGCCCATCGCGAACTTCGACCTCGCCGGGCGGAAGCCGTTTTGGATCACGAAGAACAACCGGCGGGCGCTGTTCGTGTCCGCGGAGTTCGGCGGCAAGTCGGTGATGATGGCTTCGCTGCACAACGACTCGTTCGACATGCGAAACAACGAGGCGCAGACGCGGCAACTCCTGGACTTCGTCGGCGACCGGCCCGCGATTTTGGCCGGCGACTTCAACAACCGGCCGAAGGACCGCTCGATCGCACTGATTCGCGACTCGGGGAAGTTCGCGGGGGAGTTCGACGGCGCCCCGACGTTCTTCGAGGGTTCGCGGGCCGAGCGCATCGACTACATCTTCGCCCCAACCGGGTGGGAGTTGCTCGAATCGAAGGTAATCGCCGACGATACCTCCGATCACCGCCCGCTGGCGTGCCGCTTCAAGGTGAAGGGGTGATACGATGACGGAGCAGCAGTGGCTGAAGAGCCGCACCCCGGGGGAGATGCTCGAACACCTTGAGCTTGTCGGCGCGGCGGAGCGGAAAGTGAGGTTGTTTATCTGCGCGTGCTGGCGCCCGCGGATCCACCTCGTCGCCGGTGCGGCGGAAATGCTCGCGGAAATCGAGGCCGTTGAGGGAGACCGGTATCACGACCTGCCACAAGGGTATTTCCCCACCTACCGGGACTACTGGTACGCCGCACTGACGTCGAGCAGTGTCCACATCCAGTTCACGACCAGAAAGCTGCCGGAGTCGGGCTTACCGGCTGAGCAACAGGTCGCGGTTCTTCGCGACCTCTTCGGCAACCCGTTCCGTCCGGCCTCCTTTTCGCCCGACTGGCGCACGGACACCGCGGTATCGCTCGCGCGCACGATGTACGAGGCGAGAGACTTCTCCGCGATGCCGATTCTTGCCGATGCCCTTCAAGACGCCGGCTGCGACAACGACGACATCCTCTCTCACTGCCGCGATGCCAACGCGACGCACGTCCGCGGGTGCTGGGTGGTGGATTCGGTGCTGGGGAAGGTGTAAGCTCGCCACGATCTTTCTGCGAGAACCTCACATGAACCGCCGCGCGTTCCTCGGTGCTGCCCTCACACCCCTGGCCTTGCGGCCAGGGTTCGCCCGCGACGACAAGACACCCACGAAGTTCCAGATCGCGTGCATGACGCTGCCGTACTCGCGGTTCACGCTGAGTCGCGCGCTGGAGGGCATCAAGGCCGCGGGGTACAGCTTCGTGGCGTGGGGCACCACGCACAAGGAGGACGGGAAGGACGTGCCGGTGCTGGCGCGCGACGCGGCACCAGAGAAGGCGAAGGAACTCGCCAAGAAGTGCCGTGATTTGGGCCTCGAACCGGTGATGATGTTCAGCGGCATCTACCCGGAAGCCAAGGACGGGCTTGAGGTTCACACGCAGCGCATCAAGCAGGCCGGGGCCGCCGGCGTGCCGCAGGTACTCACGTTCGGGCACACGAAAGGCGGCAACCACAAGCTGTGGGTCGAGCGGTTCAAGCAACTCGGCCCGATCGCGAAGGACAATAACGTGATGCTGGTCGTGAAGCAGCACGGCGGCGAGACCGGCACCGGCGAGGCGTGCGCCGCGATCACGAAGGAGGTCGATCACCCGAACGTGAAGGTGAACTACGACGCGGGGAACGTGCTGGATTACCTCGACAAAGACCCGATCCCCGACATCAAGTTGTGTGCGAGCGAGGTGCGAAGCTTCTGCATCAAGGATCACCGCAACTGGCCCAAAGACGAAGACTGCGGACCCGGTTTCGGCGAGATCGACCACTACAAACTGCTTCACCCCGTTGCGTTTACCGGTCTGACAATGCCGCTGGCGTGCGAGAATATCTTTGCCCCGCTGGTCCCTCGGCCCGACAAGCCCGAAGGCGTCGATGCGCTCGCGAAGCGCGCCCGTGAGTTTCTGGAGGTGGTGATAGCGGGCTTGCACGCGAAATGACGAATGCCCCACCAATACGAAGGAAAGACCTCGGTAGTCTTCCTTCGTCATTGGTGGGGCATTCGACATTCCCGCGCAGCGGGTTCACTTCCTATAATCCCGAATCCACCACCTTCGATTCGGGAGCGGCCATGCAGGATCGCATCGCGTATTTGGGCATTACGTTCGACGACGTCCTGCTCGAACCC
>CAZBXY010000405.1:0-6662 GCA_964495365.1 uncultured Frigoriglobus sp.
TTGAGGGTGAGTTTACACCACATTCCCGCTGTCCACTATTCGTGGGGAACTTCAGTACGACATCTTGTGCTTCACCGGGACCTTACGGGTGGTGTCGTAGCAGTACACCGTCCCAGCCTCATCGTGGACCAATTGGAGGGGGAAACGACCACCCGGCAGCGGTCGCTCTGGTTCCTCTTTCCACATCGCCCGGTTCTGGATCAAGGGCTTGATGCCCCGGTCGTCGAGACACTCGTGAACTTTCTGGTCGTCCGCCGCCTTGTCGTAGGCCAGCGTCTGGATCCGCCCTTCGGGAAGATTCCCGCACGCCTGTTCAAGCAGAGCGGGAACACACTCGTTGTCGCCGGCTTTGGTGTCGGTGATGTGGTAAGCCAAGGCCACCTCATGTCGAACGTCGACCAACAGGTGCAACTTGTACCCGAACCACTCGTACACCTTTGTCACCTGCCCGGCGTCATCGGTGTACTCCTTGCGTCCGCCTGACGGCTGGGGCAACCCTTGGGCTTGTTCCTTCGCGACTGCCTTGGGGTCGGTCTTGGCTCGGGCGGCCAGAGCGGTGGCGTCCCCAGCGGTAGCTCGACCAAGGTCCGGAACTGCTCGCCCGAGGTTTCGGGTGAGGTCGTCAAACATCCGACGCAGGGTGTCGAGATGAGGTTGCTGGCCGAGGACATCGAGGAACCGCGAGATATTCCAGCCGTTGGGGATTTGCGCCTCGTCGGTGATGCCGATGAGTCGGCACAGGGCGGGGTTGCGGTGGAGTTCGGCGAGGCAGGCGTCGAAGGACACGTGCCGCAAGAGGATGGTCAACAGGACGACATGCCAGAGCCGCGTGACGGGATAGTCGTCACGTCCCTTGCCGCGTGCGGCGGCCAATCCATCTCGTAGAGTCTGGTCGGGAAGGACATCGAGGAACTGACGGATGGTGTGGAGCGTGGGGTGATCTTCGAGTCGTCCCCAGGCGAACAGCGGGTCGGTAGCAGAAATGTGCATGTCGCACCTCCGTGGCGAACAGAGATGGAGTACAGCGCAACAGATCGCCCGGCGAGTGACGGGGTGGGGTAAAAAAGTGCGAGTCACGCCCTCCGGTTGGAAACAGGGCCGGGAAACAAGGGGTCGGTGGGGTAAAGGACTTTTCCACCCGACGGAAACACACAAACTCCTTGGGCTCCCGACAACGCATCCGGCTCACAGGAGCCGGGGGGCACTACCGGCCGCCGCCGGCCGCGGGTAACATCGCTTGTCCGCCACGCGCTGTTCCACGACAAGGTGTCCCGATGGCCGAACCTGCCCCCGACCTCCGCGACCTCGTCGCCCGCTACCGGGCCGACGCGGAGTCCGTTTACCACACCTGGTTCCTCCACGACGCGGCCCGCCTGAAGGCGTTCCGGTCGATCCGCCGCGGGGTCCAGGAGGTCGTCCGGGCGGTCCGGGATGGCACGTTCGGGAACGACTACAAGGGCTCGCCGCTCGAAACCGTGATGGAGTCCGTGACCGAGCAGCAGCAGGTGTTCCAGGGGGCCGCCCACGCCTTCTACTGGAAGCCCAAGCTCCGCATCCCCGACATCTACGAGGACGACGGCCACAAGCGGGCCTTCGCCGACTTCCTCGACCGCGTCCTCGCCACGGCCGACGAGGACCGCCTGGACCGTGCCGTGGCTGACCTGGAGGCGCGCGAGATCAAGGGCCTCGGCCCGGCGGTCGCGAACATCCTCTACTTCCTCCACCCGACCCTCTTCCCGCCGTTCAACACCGCCATCGTGAAGGGCTTCAACGCGGTGTTCCGGGACAAGAAGCCGCTCGGCTCGTGGCCGGCGTACCGCGAGATGCGGGCCGCGATTCGCCGGACCAACGCCGCCCTCGACCCGCCCCTCTCGACGGACCTCGGCGCGTTCGCCGGACTCCTGTTCGAGGTCGGCGGCGGCCGGCTCGTCGTCTCCGCGTCCGCCGCCGAGGCGCTGGGGAAGGAGCGGGAGGCGGCGGAGAAGGCGGCCCGCAAGCGCCACCAGGAGGTCGAGGCCGACCGGGGCGAGGAGAACCAGCACCTCCGGATGCAGTACCTGCTCGCGAAGGCCGGGCGGGCGCTCGGCTACCCGGTCCACGTCGCGGCCAACGACCGAACCCGCGTGTGGGAGGGGGCGCCGCTCTCAGCGCTGGCGGTCGAATCGCTGCCGCCGCTCGGGCTGCCGGGCGAGGTCGAGCAGACGGTCGGGCTGATCGACGTCCTGTGGCTCGACCCGGCCGGCGGGCGCGTGGCGTGCGCGTTCGAGGTGGAGAAGAGCACCTCCATCTACTCCGGCATCCTGCGCCTCTTCGACCTGCACCGCTCGGCCGCGGCCCGGCCGGACCAGCTGTACCTGATCGCCCCGGACGCGCGGGAGAGGGAGATCCAGGCCCAACTCTGCCGCCCGGCGTTCGCCGACGCGGGTGCCCCCGAGATCCATTACATCCTCTTCTCCGACCTGTGTGCCCACTGCGACGGCCTGTGCAAGTTCGGGACGGACCACACCGCACTCCTCAAGATCGCCCGGAAGAAACCCGTGTGAAGGCACGACTGACGCCCCCGCCCCATTGCGAGGCTCGCACTCACTCGGGGAGTGCCACCGACGTCTCCCGTTCTTCGCCGCCGCGGGCCAGGAGGACGGCCACCTTCGCACCTTTTTGCGCGAGGAGGCGGCGCACGGCCGTGAGCGTCATGTCTCCCGCACTCGCGCCGTTCACCTTCAGGATCACGTCCCGGACCCGGATGCCGGCCCGCGCCGCCGGGGTCCCGTCGTCCACGGCGACAACGACCGTCCGGCCCCCGACCCGGACGACGGAAAGGCCGCTCAGGTCGTGCGTGTCGGGTTGGTCGAACCGGCTGCTCTTCCTCAGGTAGACGGCCCCGCCGGGAAAGTCGAACGTCGCGACGTACCGCGACCAGTAGTTGACTCCGAGGACGTTCCTCTGGGACGTGCTAAAAATCAGGCCCGAGTGCCGGTGGCCACCCAGTTCGACCTCCGCCACCCGCCCCCTCCGCCGCACCGACTGGCCGGCGAGCGAGGTGCCCAGGGTGGTGTCGATGGGGCTGATCCGGCCCCGCCCGCCGAGCGCGTCGAAGGTGTCGGCCCGCATCAGCCCGGTCCCCCCGCCCGGGGCACACCCCGTATCGACCAGGAACGACTGTGGCTCGGCCAGCCCCGAGAGTTGGACCCGAACGTGGGGCACCTTGTCCTCAAGGGTCACGGCCAGTCGCTGACCGGGGTCGGCTCCGGGCGACCGCAAGAAGACGATCTCGCCGCGGTCCGGATCGACGCGGAAGACGGAGCGGCCCAAGAAGTCCATGCCGACGAGGCCGTAGACTTCTACCCCCAGCCCCTCGCGCAGGCCGCGCAGGTCGGCTGCCACGACGGGCTCCCCCGTCCGGAGGCCGAGCCCGCCGAGTTTCGCGTCCGGAGACCGGAAACTCGGCACGCGGGTGACGCCGTCGGTCGTCCGCAGTTCCTGGATCGAAATGGGGTCGCCCAGGAGCGGGGCGAGGGAGGAGTCGAACACCCCGTTCGAGGAGCCCGTGTCAAGGGCGAACTGGTACGTCTTCCCCTTCAACTGAACCGGGACGAGGAGCAGCGGGTCGCCGGCGGCGAACTCGAAGCGTTCGATGACGTCCTCGGGGACCGGATCGTTCCGGGGGCGGGAGGGTCCGCCCGGGGCACCGGGTCCGGGAGCCGGGGTCGGTGTTCCGCCCGGCGGTTCCGCGGCGGGGGGCGTCCCGGGGTCGGTCCCTTCACCGAGCGGCGCGAGTGTACTCACGGCCGCGTAGGTTCCGGCGGCGATCAGAAGGGTGAAGGCGGCGAACTTGGCAAAGGCTCGCATGTCGTGACTCCGTTCGCACAGACGCGACGTCCCTCGGTCGCGCGGGGTGCGGCCCGGAAGGTGTCGGACCGGCACGCGGAACTCGGACAGGTCCGGCAACACGGCCGCGGACCGAGCACCGTCGCGGGCGGTAAGCACACGGCCGTCCACACCCGCCCCTCGCGTCTGCAACGCGAGGGGCGCGGCGGGCTCACCGCGCCCCGCCTTGCGGCTCTCCGGTCACAAGGAGAACACCTTCAACCCGGCCAGCACGTCCGCGGGGAACCGGGGGCGGCGGACCGGGCCGAGGTTCAGGGCGGCGTGCAGGTAGCGGTCGGTCCAGTCGAGCACACCGGCGGCCACGGCGCGGCAGTCGTCGGCCGACTTCCCCGGGTGGCGGGTGCCGGACAGCGTCCCGTCGTGGACGAGGTCGTTCCGCATGTCCTTGAAGTCGGCCGCCGGCGCCGCCACCCCGAACCGCGCGGACGCGTCGGCCACGCCCTGGCGGAACGACAGCGAGGCCCCCTGCCGCCCCTCCTCGGTCGCGGCGACCACCTGGAGGATGGTGGTCGCGCTCAGGTACAGGTCTTCCAACGACCAGCACGCCATCGCGTCGAGCCAGTGGTGGACGACCAAGAGCGCCTTCTCCGTCCGCCCCTGGGCGGGATAGGCGGCGAGGAACGCCTGGAGGACGGCCCGGAACTCCGCCGGGTCGTTCACGACCGGGCCGGGCCCCGCGGCCGACCGCTCGCGGGGGAACTTCGACGGCACCTGCATGACCTGGAAGTCCGAGTCGGGCAGGCTCCGGCGGAAGGTGACCGAGTTGCCGGACAGGTACGACATGCCGAGGCACAGGGGGAGCAGTTCGGCGATCGTCCCCTCCACCGCCAGGGCGCCGGCGGCGCCGTCGATGGGGTGTTCAGCCCGGTAGGTTTCCTCGGCGAGGTGCTTCTCCACCACGACGGCCTTCCGGTTCTCGAAGTCCGGCTCGCGGTCGAGAACCCAGTCGCCGTGAGCCCCCGCCACGACGAGTTGCTCCGGGTCGCCCGGGAGGATCAAGTTCACCAGACGCACGCCGATCATGTCGGCCCCCTCGGTGTGTCGGAAACGGAACGGAAGCGGGTCGGCATCGTTACTTCACCCTGCCCGCGTCCACGACGGTCATCGCGCCGTAGCCCTCGCGCCACTGCCCCTGGAACTCGGCCTGCCCGACGAGCTCGTCCGCACCGAGCGGGGCCTTCCAGTCCTTCTTCGCCTTCTCCCCCGAATCGACGTACACCTTCACGAGGTACTTGCCCGGCGCGAGCGCCGGCTTCCCCTTTTCCCACGCCTTCGTGCGGTCCGAGCCGGGGGCCGCGAGGAGCGTTACCGTGTGCTGCCAGCCCCCGCCCCCGCACACGCGGTCGGAGGTGGCGACCGGCTCCTTCTCCCACGCCCCGGCCTTCGCGTCCCAGGCGTACACGTCCGCCTGAAGCAGTTTACCGTTCCACGCCGCCGGCGTATTGTTCAGTCGGAACCACGCCTCGGTGCCGAACTGCTTCGGGCCGGCGTCCGCCGGCGGGAGGTCGTCGGCCTTCGCGTACTTCCCCTTCTTCATCGCGGCCACATCCTCGACCCAGGCGCGGATTTGCTTGTAGCCCTGGTCGCCCACGACGATCTTGATCCCGCCACCGTGCTTCACCTCGCCCAGCGGCTTGGTCAGCAGCAGACTCTGCTCCGGCTTGTCGAGGTCGATGAGCTTGCTGGCGAGCAGGTACTCCATCGTCGCTTCGGGGCCGCCCTTCTTGAACCACGCCACCCGCGTCCCGTTCTCCTTCACGAGCTTGTCGTTCTGCGGGGTGCCCTCGGTGTGGCAGTTCATGCAGCGGAACCGCAGCGACCAGACGTTCTTCTCGAACGACTCCAGCATCTGGTCCTTCCGCGCGTGCCGCACCACCTCGACCGGCTTGGTCGCGAGGGCGGGGGCCTTGTCGGGTTTGGGGGCGTTCTTGAGCGCGGGGTCGGCGGCGCACGCCCTGATCCACGCCGCGAACGCCTCGTACTCGGCCTTCTGCTTCTTCGCCGAGATCAGCCCGGCGGCCTTCGGGTCGTCCGCGCCCCGGTTGATGAGCGTGAGGATCTTCGAGTTCTCCGGCCTGTCGAGGTCGATGAGGCCTTGGTCGCGGAGCGCCAGGAACGTGTCCTTCGCCGACGGCAGGATGTAGTCCTTGATGTCCACCGCCGCGAGGTGGCACCGCGCGCAACTCGACGGGTCGGGCGATTTGAAGATCGGGAGGATGCGATCCTCGAACACCTTTGCGGCGGTCGAGGCGGCCTCACCCGCCGGTGCGGACGGCGGCCCCGGTGTGGTAGCCGGGGGAGCGGCAGCCGCTTCGGGGGCGGGCGATGGTTTGCCGCACCCGGCCAGCGTCGTGGCCACGAGAGAACAGGAGAGGAACCAGTTTCGCAGCATGGAGTCACTCCTCGACCCGGACCCGGTGCCGCACCTTGCAAACACCGGGTCCGGGCACGCGGTCACTTCTTGGTTTCGACCTTCGTCGGCTTGATGTACTTCTTGCCGTCCTTTTCGGTGACGGTGCCGGTGACGGTGACGCCCTCGACCTTCTCGCCGCCGCAGACGCCCTCGTGGTACGCCTCGGCGTTGCCCTTGTCGTCGAGGAAGTAGTTCACCACCTTGTCACCCTCCTTCACCTGGAGGACGTTGCTGCACTTCGGCGTCGCCTTCAGGCCGCACTTGCCGCAGACCAGCGCGCCGGTCAGCTTCACCTCCTTCTTGTCGTCGGCGGTCGCGGTCCACGCGGTGCCCAGGGCCGCAACAGCGGTCAGGGCGTACA
>CAZBXY010000406.1:0-6629 GCA_964495365.1 uncultured Frigoriglobus sp.
CCGCAAGCGCAAGGGCCAGCCCCCGTGGCGCATCTACGAGGTGCCGATCAGCTACTCAGGGCGCACCTACGAAGAAGGTAAGAAGATCGGCATGAAGGACGCCTTCCAAGCGCTGTACTGCATCGTGCGGTACTGGCTGCGGGACTGAAAAAGGGTGTTGCGCGGGCGAGCGGTACCGGCTAGCGACAGCCCTCCCACCTCGCTCCGCCTTTGAGGCCATCGGAATGAGCGCGTCCCGCGATCCCGAAGTCGTTGTCATCGGCGGCGGCCCCGCCGGGTCCACCGCGAGCACCCTCATCGCCCAAAAGGGCCACTCGGTGCGCCTGTTCGAGCGCGAGAAGTTCCCGCGCTTCCACATCGGCGAATCGTTCATGCCGGACACGTACTTTCCGCTCCGCCGGCTCGGGATGCTCGACAAGATGAAGGCGTCGGCGTTCACCAAGAAGTACAGCGTGCAGTTCGCCAACGACCAGGGGAAGGAATCGCAGCCGTTCTACTTCTTCGAGAACAACCCGCACGAATGCACCCAAACCTGGCAGGTGCTGCGGAGCGAGTTCGATCACATGATGCTCAACAACGCCCGCGAACACGGCGTGGACGTTCACGAAGAGTCGCGCGTGCTGGACGTGTACTTCGAGGGCGACCGGCAGACCGGCATCCGCGTGCAGTACAAGGACGGCCGCGAGGAGACGCTGACGCCGAAGGTGATCGTGGACGCCAGCGGGCAAAGCTCGATCATCAGCAACCGGCTGAAGCTGAAGGTGTGGGACCAGAAGCTGAAGAAGGCCGCGGTGTGGTCGTACTTCAAGGGCGCGAAGCGCGAGCCGGGGCCGCTCGACGCCGGCGCCACCCTCGTTCTGCAACTGAAAGAAAAGAAGGGGTGGTTCTGGTACATTCCACAGCACAACGACATCGTCAGCGTCGGTGTGGTCGCGGACCTCACGTACCTGTTCGACAAACCCGCGGCCGAAGGGGCCGACCAGCAGACGCGGCTGGAAGAAATCTTCTGGCGCGAGGTCGAGAACTGCGCGGCGGTGAAGCGGCGGATCGAAGGGTCGGAGTGCGTGGACATCTACCGCCTCCAGAAGGAGTTCACGTACCGCAGTTCGCGGCTCGCCGGCGACGGGTGGGTGCTGGTGGGCGACGCGTTCGGGTTCCTCGACCCGATTTACTCCTCCGGGCTACAACTCGCGTTCTCGTCCGGCACCTTCGCGGCCGACTGCGTGACCGACGGCCTCGCGAAGGACGACCTGAGTGCCAAGCAGCTCGGCTCGTGGGGGCCGGAGTTCGTCAAGGGCATGGACCGGCTCAAGAAGTTCGTGTGCATCTACTACGACGGGTTCAACTTCGGCTACTTCATCCGCAAGTACCCGCACATGAAGCGGCACGTCACCGACCTGCTCATCGGCAACGTGTTCAAGGATTCGTTGGATGAAGTCTGGGAACCGCTGTACGAAGTGCAACGCGAGCTGGTCGAGAAGAAGCTCGAACCGATGCCGATGGCCACCGCCTGACAGTAAGGACGAAGACCGAGTGGTTCCCGGTCGGTCTGGTGGGCCGTGCCGCTGAGTGAATGTCGGGGTGCCGTTCGTCAGGGTGCGGCCACAGCACTCTCATTTCGGCTACGGGAGCGGTTCCGGTAACCGCTCCCGTTCTGCTTTCAGATCGTTCGGACGCACGCGACCAGTTCTTCGTGGGTCAGCGGGCGGTCGGCCGGGAACAGCACGTACCCGCCGGGGCTTTCCGCGCAGTCCACGATCACCTGCCGGTCGTTCGGCACCGCGAACCCCTCGTCGCACGCGATGTGCCCGCTCACCAACAGTTCGCACCCCATCTTGCGCAGGAAGTTGGTCACGGCCTCGCTGCTGGTGTCGCGGCCCCACAACAGGCTGTGGACCGACCCGCCCGGCTGGAGGTCGTCCGCGTCGTACACGTCGCGCTCCAGGCGCGCCGGGTCGAACAGCGCCAGCGCCCGCACGCCCGGGAGGCTGTGGCTGACGAGAACGCCGTTGGGGGCACGCAGCGCCACCGGCAGCGCCTGGAACAGTTCCAGGTACGCGTCGTACACCTGCGGGCCGAACTTCGCCCCGTAGGCCTCGGTCACCCCCTCGCGGAACAGCGCGTTCTGGTTCTCGTCGGCCTTCAGCACCGGGCGGTTGGTCCACTGGGCCAGTTCGTGGTTGCCGGGGATGTAGTGAACTTGCCGCGGGAACTGGCACTTCAGTGCCGCGAACAGATCGACCAGTTGGTGCGACCGGTCGCCGCCGTTGGAGTACCGGAACTTCCCGTGGATCACCTCCTGCATCACAAAGTGCCGCGCCGGGCGGTTGGCGAGGTCGGCGAGTTTCAGGAGCGCCTGGAAGTGCGCGACGTGGCCGTGGAGGTCGCCGGCGACGAGCACCTCGGTGCAGTTCTCCAGCGCGACGGTGTGGCCCCGGCGCCCGGGCGTGGCGCGGACCAGCGCGACCGCCTGGCGGAGGTGCGTCAGCATTCGATCGGGAGCGGGCACGGCGGGCTCCTGCGGAGCGAAATCTCAAATCACAAGTACCAAATCCCAAACAAGAAAGAAGGCCGGCACGTCTCAATCATAACGCGGTCGCGTGGCCGGTGTTCCTGTTCGGATCTTGGTTTTTGGGAGTTGGGAGTTCCGCCGCAGCCGGTTGGGCTTGTCCCGGAGAGCGGGATTCGGAGAATATCTCCCTCGCAGAGATTCCGTCGAATCCGTCCGCTCCGCCCGCCGGGCCTCGCATGAGTTTCGCACCCAACCCGCGCCGCCGCCCAACGCCGCCCGTGCCCCCGCTCGGCCTCTACCCGATGGAGCTGTCCCGCAACCTGAAAGTGGACAGCGTCTCGCGCCTCGAGCCCACCGCGCCGCGAACCATCGACGCCGCGGCCACGGCCGCGGCCGCGGTCGCCGCGATGCGCGAGTGGGGCACCGGGTGCCTGCTGGTCACCGGGTCCGGGCGCGTCGTCGGCATCTTCACCGAGCGCGACCTCCTGACGCGGCTCCTGGCCCCCGGCCGTTCGCTCGACGTTCCGATGCGCGTCTGTATGACGGCCGACCCGGTGACGGTCTCGCCGAAGGACTCGGTTCGGACCGCGGTGAAGCGGATGCAGAAGGGCGGCTACCGGCACCTGCCGGTGGTGGACGAGTCCGGGCGCCCGGTGGGGGTGCTGTCGGCCCGGCGCGTGGTGCATTACCTGGTGGAGCACTTCCCGGCGCTGGTGTTCAACCTGCCGCCCGAACCCGACCGCTACCCGCACGCCCCCGAAGGGCCGTAAGGGCCGCATCGCCCGGCCGGTCATTTCTTCTTGGGCTCGCGGACCGGGAACTCCTTCGACTCGGTCCGCGCGGTCTTCAGGTAGGCTTCGATCTTCTCCACGACCGCGGGGTGGTCCGCCGCGACGTTCGACTTCTCGCCCGGGTCGGAAACCACGTCGTACAGTTCCAGCGCCCGGCCCGGTGCGGGACGGATCGCCTTCCAGTTGCCGTGGCGCACCGCCTGGGCCGTCCCGCCCTCGTGGAACTCCCAGTACAGGAACTCGTGCCGCTTCTGCTCGCCCGTCCCGGTGAGTGTCGGAGCGATCGAGATCCCGTCGAGGCCCTTCGGGGTGTCGATCCCCGCGAGCGCACACGCGGTGGGCAGGAAGTCCCAGAACGCCCACACGTGATCGGACGTGGTACCGGGTTTGACGACGCCCGGCCAGCGCACGAGTGCCGGGACGCGGATCCCGCCGTCGGTCAGGCTCCGCTTGAACCCGCGGTGCGGCCCGGCACTGGCGAAGAACTCGACCTTGTTCCCGCCCTCCTGGTGCGGGCCGTTGTCGCTGCTGAAAATCACGATCGTGTTCTTGGCGAGGCCGAGTTCGTCGAGTTTCGCCAACAGCTTGCCGATGTCCGCGTCGAGCCGGGTGATCGACGCGGCCTTGTTCTTCTCCGCCTGCGGCCACTTCTCGTCCGAATAGGGCGCGTCGGAGGGCACTTCGTTGCCCTCGCCGGCGGCCCTCGTCTTCTCGTTGTTCGCGTGTGGGGCGATGGTGGCGAAGTAGAGGAAGAACGGCCCGGACTTGTGGTCGTCGATGAACCGCAGCGAGTCGGCGAGCAGCAGGTCCGGGGCGTAGACGTTGAACCGCGTCGCGACGTTCTCGACCTTCGACTGCGGGTTATCGATGGCGATCTTCTTCTCCCCGCGCCACAGGAACTCGGTGTAGTAGTTGTGGGCATGGTGCTGGTTCAGGTAGCCGAAGAAGTGGTCGAAGCCCTTCTTGGTCGGGATGCCGGTACTGCCCTCCTCGCCCAGCCCCCACTTCCCGACGAGCGCGGTGGCGTACCCGGCCTTCTTCAGCAGCTCCGCGACGCACCCGTCATCCGGGGCGAGCGGGACGTTCGACCGCGGGCCGCCCCCGCCGCCGTTGCCGCGCGTCCGGCAGTGCCCGGTGTGCAGCCCGGTCATCAGCGCGCACCGCGACGGCGCACACACCGTCGAACCGGCATACGCCTGCGTGAACCGCACGCCGTCCTTCGCGAGCCGGTCGAGGTTCGGCGTTTTGATCTTCGTCTGGCCGTAACACCCGAGATCGCCGTAGCCCAGATCGTCGGCCAGAATGAAGACGATGTTGGGTTTTTCCGCGGCCGCGGAGCGAGGGGCGTGCGCGCCGAGCGAAACCAGAACCAGCGCGACGAGGGAGGGGAACGTCCGGCACATGGCTCGCGCTCCGAGCGCTCGGGTCGAGGTGTTGGCTCGGGAAGGTGTACCCGCGGCTGGCGCGAGTGACCAGGAGCGCCGCGGGCGCGACGCGAAATGCGTGTTAATCGTCCGGGGTGACCTTCTTGTTCTTCTGCTCTTCCCGCCGGTCCTTCAGTTCGCGCGCGGCCTCGTCCTTGATCCGCTGTTCGGCTGCCTTCTCCTCGTCCGGCGTCGGGGGCGCGGTGTTCACACTCGTCCCGCACCCGACCGCCAGGAGCAGCAGCACGCCGGCGGCCCGGCCCGTCAGTCGCACGCGCATGGCCGCTCCTAGAAGTCGAGGGTCAGAACGGCCCCGTCGTTGCGGACGCACAGCCGGCGGAACTGCGTGCGGTTGGGGTTGAACCGGATGTGCCGCACCGACCCGTCGGCCAGAACGATGTTGCACCCGCTGGCGTGCGACGAGCCGAACTGCGCCAACCCGCTGTTGAGGTTCGGGAAGACCGCCGGGTCGGTCCGCGGGATGTCGCGGCTCGGCCCCCAGGTCCGCTGCGCGCTGGGCAGGTGCGCGTCGTCGAGGTCGGTCACCGCGGCGCGGATCGTCTCGTTGTCCCACCCGGCCGAGTAGTACGACTCGTTGTCGTCGTTGCTCAGGTTGAACCGGTCGAGTTTCATCCGCTTCTCGCCGACCAGCGCCGTGTTCGAGGTGCCGTCGGTGATGTCCAACAGCGTGATCTTCCCCAGCCCGGTGCGCTCGATCGTGCCGGTATTGTTCCCGGCCCCGTTGCTGTTGCCGGAGTTGCCCGCGTAGTCGCCCTTGGCCTCGTTCCCGAAGGCGATCGGCGCCCGGCGCGACGGGCAGAAGTACGTCTTCACCGGGGTCCGCCGCACGACCGTGTGGTTCGTGGTCTTGTACAGCGGGTCTTGCTCGATGAACGGCAGGATGTGGTACGTCCACCCCCACTCGACGCGGTTCTGCGGCGCGGGGCCGGGGTGGATGTAGGGCGTCGTGTGGTGCGTGTAGTTCGGGTTCGACGCGCAGTTGGCCGCGATGGTCGGGTGGATCGGGGCGTCGCACCCGTCCTTGCCGGCGCCCGGCAGCGCGCCGGTCACGTCGTGGTAGTTGTGCATCGCCAGCCCGATCTGCTTGAGATTGTTCGAGCACTGCATCCGCGCCGCGGCCTCGCGGACCTTCTGCACGGCCGGGAGCAACAACCCGATGAGAACGGCGATGATCGCGATCACGACCAAAAGCTCGATGAGCGTGAACGCAGGTGAACGGAGTTTGTGCCGACGGATCATATGAGGCCTCCGAACCGCGGGCGACGAAGAAATGAGATTCCGGCTCGATCTGAATCGTGACTATAATCTTTTTCTCATGTCTTGCCACCCAAATCTCGGCATTCTGATAGTGATTGTTGTTCGGCACTTCCGCCACCGGCGGGGGTTGGATCGGAGTAGCTCGCACACCCGCCCGATTGAGGGTCTTTCGATGCGGTTCCGTTCGCTGGCACTGTTCGTCCTCGCCGCCACGCTGGCCGCGGCGGTGGGCGATTTCGCCCCCATCGACGCTCAAGAGAAGTTCAACAAGAAGAACAAGAAGAAGGTCGATCCGCCGGCCCCGGCTCCCGCAAAGCCCGAACCCGCCGACCCGGGCGCGAAACCCGCGGCCAAGCCGCCCGTCAGCAAGCTCGAGATGCCCGCCACGAAGGACGCCCCGGCGCTCGCGAAGGTGATCGACGCCGAGGTGAACCGCAAACTCGCCGAGGCGAAGGTCCCCGCGTCGCCGGCGTGTTCGGACGAAGAGTTCCTCCGCCGCGCGTACCTCGACATCACCGGCGTCATTCCGCTGGCGGAGAAGGCCAAGGCGTTCCTCGACGACAAGGCCGGAGTCCTCATGTCCAATTTCCACCGGCTCAACTACACTGGGTGTTATGAGAAAGA
>CAZBXY010000407.1:0-6591 GCA_964495365.1 uncultured Frigoriglobus sp.
GGCCCTGGTACTCTGCGCCGATCATCGCCGCGAAGGCCTCATCGGCCCCGCTTGACATTTCGACGAACCCGAACCCGCGGCTGCGGCCGGTTTCCCGGTCCGAGATCACCTGTGCCTTGGTGACCGTGCCGTACTGCCCGAACAGTTGCTCCAGGTCGGCCTGCGTCGTCGAGAACGGCAGGTTCCCCACATACAGATTCTTCGTGGACATGTCATCCCTCCCCGGTCGGCTCTCTTCACCGACCCGACCGGGAACTAGCGTGGACCGGCCGCACCGTAGCGACCGGGAAGACGTGTGTGGACAGATCACCGCCCGACCGGGTGTCACCGTCGCGAGTGTGTATGGTTAGATCGCGAGCGGGTAAGCACCGGACGTGCGGACGTACAGGGACCAGGGCCAGCTTGATGAGCTTGGGAGCGTGTGCAAGGCAGTGATGAGCTGTCGCAAGGCTTCAAAGCCGATCCGCCGAAAGACCAAACCGCGTACGCGAAGACCTGTCCGAAATCTTCCTCGCCCCCGGGGTCCGCCCCCAGAGGTTGATTTGACTATACGCGCTGGGTTTGAAAAAGATAGCCGAAATCTTGAGATTTCGGCGACACGGGGCCGACCGCGGGCTACGCGCGGGCGCGCCGCGGGCCGTCCGGGCAACTCAGAGTATCTGTACCGCGCCGTCCGGGCCGAACCGCACCCGCCCGGCTCTCCACCGCAGTTCGCCGATCGGGTCGCCGGCGGCGACCCGCAGCATCGCCTCAGCGATGTTGAACTCCGCAAGCGCCCGCAGCCCGATGTAGGAGGTGGTGAGCCGCGGGTTGATCTCGATGGCGAAGTCGCGCACGCCATCCGCTTCTTCGCCCAAAACCAGATCGACGCCGATGTAGCCGAGCAACCCCGGCACGCACCCGACCGCGCGGCGGGCGAGCCTCACCGCGCGCTGTGCGAGGTCCGGCGGGATCGGCAACTCGCCCCCCTCGTACTTGAACCGCCCGTCGGCGCTGAGCAACTGGAAGGTGGGAACGAGCGGGAACTGCCCGTTCGGTCCGCAGAGGAACGCGACACTCGCGGCCCGGCCCGGGACGAACTCCTGAAGGATCATCGGCCGAAGCGGGTCGCGGGCCGCGAGCGCGGCAGCCAGCTCGAAGCGGTCGCGGATGAGGAACGTGTCGGTCGAACCTGCCCCGTCCTGCGGCTTCCACACGACCGGAAACGCTTCGCAAGGCGTTGGCTCGCGATCGGTGGTCGCGGGCGTCGGAACGTCGTGTTCCCACCAGTGCTCGGCGAGCGCGAGCTTGTCGGATACCACCCTGATCGTTTCAACCGCGGAATGCAGCGGAACATCATGCAAGCTCTGTTCCGCCAAATGTGCGAGGATGTCGTCGGTCTCCGGGGCAATGAGCAGTGTTCGCCAACCCGCGTCAAACGGAATCGGCAAGTCTGGATCTTCTGAATGGACGAATACCTCGACGCCCGGGATGCGGCCGAAGTCCTCCGCCAGCGCGTCGCGCATCGCGCGGCCTTCGAGGTACATCCCGTGGTCGGGCGAGGTCGGGTCGCGCCCGAGGCCGGTCGCGGTCATGTACTCGTAAACGAACACCCGCATGGTGCGCGTTGTTGTATCCGCCCCGAGCCGTCCAGTGCTGTTACGGCTTCGACAGGAGGTCCATGAGCGGTTCCCAGACTGTCAGCGTGTAAACGAAATAGCCCATGAAATTCAAATGGAGGGCGTCGGGATTGTAAAGCACGGAGAGCGCGGTATCGGGAAGCGCGTACCACGCGCTGATGTCCAGGAAGGTCACGCGGTCGCTTTCCAGGTCGGCGAGCAACTGGTTCGTTTCAACGATCAGCGGGCGCAGCGGGTCTTTGGCCTTGCCGCGCGGCAGGATGCTCACGAGCAGGATCTGCGTCTTCGGCAGTTGCTTGTTGATCGTCGTCACGATCTTCTCGACGCCGGCGACCACGTCTTGCGGTTTCTCCCCGGCGCTCAGGTTGTTCGTGCCGATCATGAGTACCACGACCTTCGGTGCGGCCATCGCCACCTGCCCCTGCTCGACCTGCCACAGCACGTGCGACGTACGGGCGCCGGCGACCGCGAAGTTGAGCACGCCGATCTGCGAGAACAGCGAGTCCCACAGCGGCTTCCCCTCCGCGTGCGCCAGGAAATCGGTGATCGAGTCGCCGAGGAACAGCACCCTCGGCTGCAAACCGAACAGTAGCGCGATCTGGTTTTCGAGGTCGCGGTTGACCGCGTAACTGTTGCCGGTGACCGGTTCGGGCTTGGCCGCGGCCGGCACCGGAACCGGGACCGGCGCGGGCTTGGCCGGGACCGGGGTCGGAGTTGGAGTTGGGGTCGGTGCCGGGGTGGGCCGGGGCGGAGTGGTTTGCGGGGGCGTGACCACCGGGGTCTTGGGCGGGGCGTCGGCGCCGGAAGTCGGTTGCGAACCGATCGCAACAGCGGCCGCGATCGCGATGACCGCGG
The DNA here is from genome assembly GCA_964495365.1 of uncultured Frigoriglobus sp. GTDB lineage: Bacteria > Planctomycetota > Planctomycetia > Gemmatales > Gemmataceae > Gemmata. The sequence goes on from CAZBXY010000407.1 coordinate 2,475, forward strand.
CCACGACGGCGGAAACGGGTTTGCGCACGGGGATAGCTCGCGAGATTGAGACGATGCCGGGGCTTCAAACCGGCATATTTGCGTTAATATGGGATAATTACACAAGATACGCAACTTGCCCGCCGGCGTTTTCCGCTTTGATCTGCCCCCCGTTCGCGTCATAATCCACCGTATCCCGCCTGACGGACTCGCATTCCTTCCTCCCCGCGAGTTGGCCCGATGCTTTCGCTGTTCACCCGCAACTCCACCCGCCTGTGTGATGGCCTCTCGCGCCGCGAAGCACTCACCGTCGGCTCGCTCGGCGCGTTTTTGACTCTGCCGAACCTGCTCCGTGCGCGCGAATCGAGTGAGGTGCGGAAGCCGAAAAGTGTCATCCTGCTGTTCCTCTTGGGCGCACCGCCGCAGCAAGAGACGTGGGATCCGAAGCCGGATTCACCCGCGGAGGCCCGCGGCGACATGGGCGTGATCCGCACCGCGACGCCCGGCCTCGTCATCGGCGAAACGATGGTCAGAACGTCGCGACTGACGGAGGAGATCGCGATTCTGCGGGCCGTTTCGACCAACGACAACGCCCACTCGGCTTCCGGTTACTACATGACAACGGGTGTTCCGCACGCCCCGATGCAGGTCGAGAACGCCAAGCCCGGCGCGCCGAACGACTGGCCGAGCATGGGCGGAGTCGTGCGAAAGTTGCTTCAGCCGCAGTGCAAACTGCCCGCGGCGGTCACCCTGCCGGAACAATCGGCCAACGACGGCAACCTGACGTGGCCGGGTCAGGACGCCGGGTTCCTGGGCCGCGCTGCGGACCCGTGGCTCATCAACTGCGCCCCGGAGCTGGGCACCTTCGAGGTGCCGGGACTCGCGCTGCCCGCCGACGTGCCCGCGCCGCGGTTCGACGGTCGCAAGGGGTTGCTCGCCGCGCTCGACAATTTGAGCCGCGACCGGGAGGGAGCGGGCACCGGCTCGCACGTCAGCCGCGCGTTCGAGATGATTAGCTCGCCCGTGGCGCGCAAAGCCTTCGACCTTGACACGGAGGGCGCCCACGTGCGCGACCGCTACGGGCGCTCGCGGTTCGGGCAATCGTGTTTGCTCGCCCGCCGCTTGGTCGAAGCCGGTGTGCCGCTGGTGCGCGTGAACTGGACCCGCTTGCCGAACTGCCCGAACAACGGACACTGGGACACGCACCAGAAGAACACCGAGGCGATGCGGAAGATGATGCCGACGCTCGACACCGCGTACACGGCCCTATTGGAAGACCTTTCCGACCGCGGGATGCTCGACGATACGCTGGTGGTGTGGATGGCGGAGTTCGGGCGCACACCGAAGATCAACGGTGCCGGCGGTCGCGACCACTGGGGTCCGGTGTTCTCCGTCGCGCTGGCCGGCGGCGGGGTGAAGGGCGGCGCGGTCCACGGCGCGAGTGACAAGCTCGCCGCGTACCCCAAAGACGGTCGCGTGACTCCGCAAGACCTCCACGCGACGATCTACCACTGCCTCGGCATCCCGCGCGACGCCGAGATTCACGACAGCCTGGGCCGCCCGCTGGCGGTGTATCGCGGCGAACCGGTGAAGCAGATCCTGGGGTGATGGTGTGACGGAAGAAGAGCTTTGGCTCGGCGCACTCCCCAACGATTACTTCTTGGGTAATCCACTGTCGCGCATGTTGCGCGGCGTGAGAAGCCATCGCAAGTTGCGCCTGTTTACCTGCGCTTGCTGCCGCGATGTCGAGAAGATGCTGACCGAGCCGGAAGTGCAAGCGATCGCACTCGCGGAACAATACGCCGACGGGCGAGCGGACGAGATAGGCCGTACGGAGTGCCTCTGTTCTCTCGTGAATGCGATGGAAGGCTCAACAGTGGAACTTTCACGGCACGGACTGCCATGTGGTTATGCGGTGCCCTACGTTCTGCGCTGGCTGGTGCCTGTTCTCGCATTGATGACGGATGACGAGTACCTCATCGGGACACAAGATGGCAGACCAATCGTCGGATTGAAGGAACCACAAGATGGCGCGTCCGAGCGTGCGCGGTTGGTCGCTGATTGGACAGCCACGATACTCGCCTACGAGCGCCAGGAGGCTTCGCGCGGCGTTCTGGGTCGGGTTCACGAGGTCATGTTCCGATATGTGAGCCGAGCGCTTGACGGATCTTGGCCAACGGGAACCTCAATCGACGGAAGTTATTTCAAAGAACCCCTCCGCATTCAACTGAACCGCATCCGCGACATCTTCGGGAACCCGTTCCGTCCGGTCGCACGCGATCCCGCATGGCTCACATCCGACGTTCTCGCCCTCGCCGGCGGCATTTACGAGGAGAAGGCGTTCGACCGGATGCCGATCCTCGCCGACGCACTTCAAGACGCCGGCTGCGACAACGACGACGTGCTGAACCACTGCCGCGACACGCAGCTCGCGCATGTGCGCGGGTGCTGGGTGGTGGATTTGCTCTTGGGGAAGGCGTAACGATCGCTACGGAGCTTGACAAGAAAAATTGTGGAATTTTGTATACTTCGCGTGACGGAGTGGGAGTTGGTGCGTCTGTTCTGTAGGGGGCCGTTGTCAGGCTTGTTGTGGTGTGCGCCTCCGGCCTGCATCGCGCAGGCGCGTGAGGATGCGCCGCGAATCGTCCCGCACGGTTCAGGCGATGCAGGCCAGAGGCCCACACCACAAACAGATCTGCTCGCGAGCCGCGACCGCCCGGGAGCGGGCGATACAACCGAAGAAACGTGTCCGGTTCCGCGCTGTGTCGCCCGCTCCCGGGCGGTCGCGGCTCGCGAGGTCATTCCATCTCCGCCAATGCCGCTCGGCGTGACAGGCGATGCAGGTGCGTCGCCCGCACCACAAGAAAGACCCAATCCGCGTGGTCCGATTCTCCGACACCCTCAAACGGGAATCAGACGAGGCGTGGGGACTTGGCCGCCTTGGCCGCCTTGGCCGCCTTGCTCAAAAACGCCTTGAAAATCGCACTTTTCGCAAGGCGGCCAGTTGGCCGCCTTCGACCCAAGGCGGCCAACTCGGACCGCTCGCCGCCCTCACATCTTCGCGACGATCGCATCCGTAAACGCCGTGGTGGTCGCCTTGCCGCCGATGTCGCGCGTGCGGACCGCGCCCTCCGTCAGCACCGCCTCCACCGCCTTGCGGATGCGGTCGGCCGTCGCGGGCTCGCCGATGTCCTTCAAGAGTTCGATTGCCGGGAGGATCAGCGGCAGCGGGTTGGCCGAGTCCGGCGGAACCGATTCGTGGCTGGCGCCGTAAACGGCCTCGTACACGGTCACGTTCGCACCGCGATTGATCGCGGCCGTGGTGCTGACGCCGCCCACGAGGCCGGCGCCGAGGTCGGAGAGCAGGTCGCCGTACAGGTTCCCCGCGGCGACCACCTCGAACTGCTGCGGCCGGCTCACCATCTGGTTGCACGCGTTATCGACGATGAGGTCTTTGGGGGTGATTTCGGGGTAGTCCTTCGCGACCCGGCGGAAGCAGTCGAGGAACAGCCCGTCGGCCATCTTCAGGATGTTCGCCTTGTGGATGCAGTGAACCGATTTGCGGCCGTACTTGCGGGCCAGCTCGAACGTGAGCTTGAAGAACCGCAGACAGGCGTTCTCGGTGACGATCTTGAAGCTCTGCACCACGCCCGGAACGATCTCGTGCTCGCTCGCGGTGTAGAGGTCTTCGGTGATCTCGCGCACGAGCAGGAAATCGACGCCGGTGAAACGGCTCGGGATGCCCGCGAGGTTGTGAACGGGCCGCACCGACGCGAACAGCCCGAGTTTGCGCCGGAACGCGACGTTGAAGTTCGTCGGCACGTTGCTGGGGCCGTGCGCGGTGGGCATCCCGACGCCCTTCGGCTGGAGCAATTTGGTCTTCAGTGCGATCCCGCACTCGTGCACCGCGTCGAGCGTCTCGGCGGGCAGCGCGTCCATGTTCTGCTCCAGCGCCGCCCGCCCCGCGACGTGCATCTCGAACTCGATCGGCACTTGAGCCGCTTCAAACAGCCGTCGCACGGCGCGTTCCTGGTCTTCACCCAGCCCGCCGCCCTGAACGAACACGACCTTCCGCATCGACGAGTCCCCCACAAGTTCGCGGGTATCTTATGGCCCGTATGGCGAACGGCGCGGCGTA
>CAZBXY010000408.1:0-6557 GCA_964495365.1 uncultured Frigoriglobus sp.
CGGCGAAGGAGGGCTACGGCGTCGAGAACGTCGGCGTGCCGCCGGACCACGACGTCGAGATCACCCCGAAGGACTACGCGGCCGGCAAGGATCCGCAGTTGGACAAGGCGATCGAGCTGGCGCTGGAGGCGCTGAAGAAGAACCCGCCGAAGAAGGACGAGGTGCCGCCGTTCCCGCGGCGCGCCAAGCCGTAATTCGGCTGTGTGGACTACCCGGCGGCGCGTGCCGATCCGAGTTGGCCACCTTGGGTCCAAGGCGGCCAACTGGCCGCCTTGCGAAAAGTGCGATTTTCCAGGCCTTTTTGCTCAAGGCGGCCAAGGCGGCCAACTCGCCCATGTGCCACCCCGCCCGTTTGCATCCCCGGGGTGAGCGGCATGATTGTCGGTAACAACCCCGCCGGCGTCAACCGGCGGGGTTGCGATATTCACGCGGACGGGTACTCGGCCACGTAGACCGCCTTCACCTGCGTGTAGTCGAGGAACGTCTCCTCGCAGTTCACCCCGCCGCCGGGACCGCCGGAGATGCCCTGCCCGCCGTACGGCAGGCCGTAGGCGATCGAGTTGTGGCAGTTGACCTGGCACGTTCCATCTCGAAACTGCTTCGCGAGCGCCACTCCGCGTTTGATGTCTTTTGTCCAGACACTGGCCCCGAGTCCGTACGGGGAACTGTTCGCCAGTTGGAGGGCTTCCTCCGCCGACGCCACGGGGCAGACGGTCGCGAACGTGTGGAACACTTCGAGCGGGTTGACGTTGAGGCCCGGCTCGGTGCGGAACAGCGCCGGCTTGAGGTAGAACCCGTTCTTGCCGGCGACCGTCGCTTCACCGCCCGGGAGAACCGGCGTGCCGCCGCGAGCCACGGTTTCTTGCTGGGCGCGCAGGATGCGGCGGCGCTGCGTCGGGTTGATGACAGCGCCGAGTTGCGTGCCCGCTTCCGCCTGGTGCCCGATCTTCAGCCCCTTGAAGAACGCGCACTGTGCGTCGATAAAGTCGTCCGCGATCTTGCGATCAACGTAGACCCGATGAATCGTGCAGCACGTCTGACCGTAGTGCTGGTTCGTGTAGCGCCCGATCTGGCGCGCGACCAGTTGGGGATCGGCGTCCGCGAGGACGATCGCCGCACCGTTGCCGCCCATTTCGCGCTTCATCCGGGTGCCGTGCTTGTCGCAGGTGCGCAGAATCTCCTGTCCGACGCCGGGCGAACCCGTGAACGAGATGAACCGGATGCCGGGATGTTCGGCGATGGCGCGTCCTGTAATCTCGCCGCGGCCGGGCAGCACGTTGACGACTCCGCGGGGGAAGCCGGCTTCCTCGGCCAACTTGCCGATGTAGAGCGCGGAGAGCGGTGTGTCTTCGGCCGGTTTGATGAGGACGGAGTTGCCCGCCAGGAGCGCCGGGAACATGAACCACGAGGTCAGTACGATCGGATAGTTCCACGGGATGATTCCGGCGACGACGCCCCACGGCTCCCGGTAGGTGAATCCCCTGACGCCGGCGGAGACGGGCATCGCGGGTCCGTCGCCCATCGCGATCCGCCGGGCCACTCCGCAGAAGTACTCGGCGCACGCCCGAATCTGGGTGAAGTCCCCTTCGGCCAGCTCGGACACCTTGCCACCGTCGAGGATCTCGCAGGCCAGCAGCACGTCGCGATCGCGTTCGCAGAGTTCGACGAGGCGCATGACCAGCGCGATCCGCTTCTCGACGTCCGCGTCCTTCCACCCGCTCTGGAACGCGCGTTGACCCGCGGCAACGGCCCGCGCGACTTCTGCTTCTCCCATCTCCGACACGGTGGCCAGCACCTCCTGCGAGCCGGGGTCGATCGTCTGGAAGGTCGCGTTCATCGAACCGGCCGACGGTTCGCCGTCGATGATGCCGCCGAGCGGCTTGCCCCCGTTGCGGCAGAAGTCGCGGAACTTTGCCGGCGCGGTGAAGGCGGACGCGGTCAGGGCGCGGATTTCGGTCGCGGTGGCAGGCATGTCGGAACTCGGGGATGTCGGGAGAGAAAAGGTCTGACGGAGTGCCGGTTGAGCCCAAATCTATGGACAAGCCCCCGATTCACCAACGGATTCAGGTGATCACGAGCACCGACGACCCGGTGTTCGGCCGCTTTCGAGTCGCACTCCGCCTCGGTAGTTGGTAAGCTCGATTCACCCGCCTGAGACTCCGCTGATAACCACTCTGTCGAGGCTTCAAACCAGGCGATCGAGGTAACGACTCCGATGCGACCGCACGCGAACTGCCCCGGCCCGGTAGGGCTGACCCGCCGGAACATGCTTCAGATCGGGGCCATTGGCGCCCTGAACCTGACCCTGCCTGGCGTGTTGGCGGCCGGTGAGCGCCGCTCGCAAAGCGGCACCGCGACCGCGGCGGACTCCTGCATCCTCGTGTTCCTCAACGGCGGCCCCAGTCACCTCGATATGTGGGACATGAAGCCGGAACTGCCGAAGGAGATGCGCAGCGAGTTCCGACCCGTCGCCACGTCGGTGCCCGGAGTACAGGTCTGCGAACACCTGCCGCGACTGGCGCGGCTGATGGACCGCTGCACCCTCGTGCGGTCCGTCCACCACAAGGAGGTAGCGCACGCCCCGGCCGTGTACACCGCGCTCACCGGGATCCCCAGCGGCGTTCGCGCCGGTATTCTCGGTGCGAAGCCCACCGACCACCCCGCCGTCGGCTCCGTTGTCGGCCGATTTCGTCCGACAACGTCCCAGGTGATGCCCTACGTTCTGATGCCCTACCTGACGGCAGAAGGCGCGGGCGGGCCGCCACAACCGGGTTTCCTGGGCGGCTGGTTGGGGAAGACGCACGACCCGTTCCTCGTACTCAAAGGCGGAAAAGACCCAGACGGCTTCAACCTGCCGGCGCTGACTCCCGAAGCGGGGATGACCGCGGAACGCGTGCGTGACCGTGGCCAGTTGTTGGCCGGGGTAAACCGGGCGGGAGGTGCCGCAGGTACCAGTCAGGCTGCGGAACTGGAGCGCCTTCAGGCGCGAGCTTGCGACCTGCTCACATCCTCGATCGCGCAGCGAGCCTTTCGGCTGGACCAGGAGCCTGCGAAGGTCCGGGACTCCTACGGCCGGAACATTTACGGTCAGAGTCTGCTCCTCGCGCGGCGTCTGGTCGAGGCCGGGACGCGCCTCGCCTGTATCTCGTGGGCACCGGACGCGAACGCCACCTGGGACACGCACGGCCAGAACTTCGCCAAGCTCAAGAACGAATTGCTGCCGCCCTTCGACCTGGGATTCTCTCGGCTGCTCACCGACCTGACCGATCGCGGCCTGTTGGAGCGTACGTTGGTGGTCGTCATGGGCGAGATCGGCCGCACGCCGAAGATCAACGCCGGGGCGGGCCGCGACCACTGGGAGTTCTGCTACACCGTTCTCTTCGCCGGCGGCGGAATGAAAGGCGGGTTCGTCCACGGGGCCAGCGACAAGCACGGTGCGTACCCCAGCCAGAATCCGGTCACCGCCAGCGACATCATCGCCACTATTTATCACGCACTGGGAATTAGCCCGGACTTGACGCTCACCGATCCGCTCAACCGGCCCCTTGTGCTCGTCCCCGACGGCGAGCCGATTCGAGAAGTCTTCGCCTGACAAACGGCGAAGGTGCGTTTCGGCTTGCGGCTGTAATGACCGCCTCGCTCCCCGCACCGGAGACCCCCATGAGATCCGCCCGGCTGATGCTGGTCGTTGTCGGCCTGCTCGCCGTCCCGTTCACCGCGCGTGCCGCGGACGACCCGCGGGTCATCCCGGACGTCGTGTACGGGCACAAGGACGGGCTGGCGCTCACCTACGACGTTCTCAAGCCCGCGCGGCAATCCGGGGCCGCGATCCTGTGGGTCCAGAGCGGCGGGTGGTATTCGACCTACGTCGATCCGAAGACCCTCACCAACGCGAACAAGGGGTTTCTGGACAAGGGCTACACCGTCATTATCATCCGGCACGGCAGCGCGCCGAAATACACCGTCCCGGAGGCCGTGGCCGACGTCCGCCGGTGCGTCCGGGCGATCCGGCTCCACGCCAAGGGACACGGGATCGACCCGGAGCGGCTCGGGATCATGGGCATGAGCGCCGGCGGGCACCTGTCCTTGATGATGGGGACCACCGGAGGCGACGGCGACCCGGCGGCCACCGACGAGGTGCTCCGGCAGCCGAGCCGGGTGGCCGCGGTGGCGGCGCTGTGCCCGCCGACCGACCTGCGCGGGTGGACGACCGACCCACCGGAGGCGATCAAGAAGTTCCCCACTCTCAAGCCGCCGCTGACGTTCGACGCGAAGCTCGAGGCGGACGTGTCACCGCTGCTGAAGGTCACAAACAAGTCGGCCCCGACGCTGCTGATTCACGGCGACAAGGACGAGTTGGTGCCGATCGAACACAGCCGGAACATGGTGCCGGTGTTGGAGAAGGCGCAGGTGCCCGTCAAACTGGTGGTGGTCGAAGGCGCCGGGCACTCGTTCACCCCGAAGCAGGGCGCGGAGGTCATCGCCCCGGCCGTCACCGACTGGTTCGAGAAGCACCTGGCCGAGAAGAAGAAGTGAAAACCCGTCCGAACGGATTTGCCTCCTGAGGCCGAAGAGGTGGGAAGTTGGGGAAATCCTGCCGAAATGGCACTCGTCCCACCTCTGCACAGATCCTGATCGCTTCGACCATTCGCTTGCTTGCACGCCCCCGCGCCGGGAGCGAGAATCAAAGCCCGCAGCCCCTGAGCGCGTGCCCGCGGAGCCCCCGGCACCTGGGAGGTCGGCCATGCCGAGCCGTCGCGAGTTGTTCCGGCGTGCCGCCTTCGGGTCAGCGCTCTTCGGCCTGACCCCGGACCGGGCCGAGCGCGCGTTTGCCGCGGAGGCCCCGCGGCTGCCCCCGCCCGCCCTCTTCGACACCGACCCGGAGCGGTACTGGGCCGAACTCCGCCGCCAGTGGGTGCTCGCCCCGGACCACGTTAACCTGAACTGCGGGTCGGTCGGCTGTTCCCCGCTGCCGGTCCTCAACGCGGTGATCGATCACCTGCTCTCCGCCGAGGCGTTTCGGGAGTCGGCCTACCCCTGGTTCGGGTACGAGGAGAACCCCCGCCTCCGAGAGCTGCGGGACGCCCTGGCCGCCTTCCTCCACTGCAAGCGGGACGAACTGGCCCTGGTCCGCAACGCGACCGAGGCAAACAACGTGGTGTGCAACGGCCTGGACCTGAAGGCCGGCGACGAGGTCCTCTTGACCGACCAGGAGCACCCGGGCGGCCGGTGCTGCTGGGAACAGAAGGCGGCCCGCTACGGCATCAAGCTCGCCACCGTCACACTGCCGCGGCCCCCGGCCTCGGTGGAGGATATCGTCGATCGGTTCGCGAAGGCGATCACGCCGCGAACCCGGGTGGTGTTCTTCAGCCACATCACAAGTCCGACCGGGCTGGTGCTGCCGGCCAAGGAATTGTGCAGGCTGGCCCGCGACCGGGGGGCACTGTCGCACGTGGACGGGGCGCACGCGATCGGCCAGATCCCGCTCGACCTTCACGCGATGGGGTGCGACTTCTACGCGACCAGCCCGCACAAGTGGCTCCTGGCCCCCAAGGGGACCGGCACCCTCTTCGCCCGCGAGGAACTGCTCGATCGGCTGTGGGTGACCGTCGCCTCGGCCGGGTGGCAGGACCGCGGGTTGAAGGCCTACCGGTTCTCCAGCTTCGGGACGTCGAACCTGTCGGTCATGGTGGGGCTGAAGTCAGCGCTCGACTTCCACCGCGCCATCGGCCCGGACCGGGTCTACGCTCGCATCCACGAGTTGGCGAAGCGGCTCCGCGACAAGCTCAAGGGGTTCCCCCAACTCCGACTGGCCAACGCGAGCGCCGAGGCATTCTACGCCGGGATGGTCAGTTTCGAGCCGGTCAAGGGCGACCTGAAGGGCATACTGTCGGAGCTGGCGGCCCGCAACGTCCGGGTGGCCGGCGGCCCGGACCGGGTCCGGGTCGCGACGCACGTGTTCACCCAGTCCACGGAACTGAACACCTTCCTCGACGCCGTCGAGCGCGGCCTGCGGGGATGATCGCCGGCGGTGCGCTCACCTCGCTTCGGTCATCGGCGCGATCTTCACCGCGAGCGGCTCGACCCAGTGCTTGTGATCGGCGTCGTAGTACAGATAGCCGCGGCTGGCCGGACCGCGGTACGTGCCTGGCACGTCGCACACCAATTCGACCGTCAATTCGATCTTCTGGTTCGGGGCCAGCTCGCGCCAGTACAGAACCAGCTCGCGGCCCCGCGTCTCGAAGTAGGCGATCGTTCCCTTCTCGCGCAGGTCGGTGAGTTGCTTCATGTCGGTGGGCACCTTCATCCCGGCCGGAATGCCGATGATCGCCACCGCCATCCCGTGACCCTTATCGACCTTGTTCTCGAACGTCACGTGCAAGGGAACCGTGTCGCCCTCGGCCGCTTCGGTCTTGCCGAGCCGCGTCCCGATCTTCACCGCGCACTGGGCCGAACTCAGCGGCGTGAGAGTCGTGTAGGTGTAACTGAGTGCGAACGGGTACGCCTGCTTCGCGTCGGTCACGATCTCGACCTCGTTCCGCTCACCGAGCTTGAAG
>CAZBXY010000409.1:0-6546 GCA_964495365.1 uncultured Frigoriglobus sp.
GGGCTGATCGACGCCGTAGATCACGCCGCCGTCGATGAACGGCGTCATGTTCACCGGGTACAGCCCGCGGTCCTTCGGCTTCATCCCGGCGCTCTTGTCCACCACTTCCTGCCACACCACCGCGGGCGGCTTGTCCTTGTCGAGTTTCAGCACGACCCCGGCGCCGCCGATGCCCGCCGCGAACAGGTGGTCGCCGTGCTGCCGCGGGGCCATGATCGACATCCCGTACATCGGTTCGAGCGGAACGGTCCAGTACGTCTTGCCGGTCAGCGGGTCGAGGCCGTTGATCGCCTGCCCGTGCCAGATCACCACCTGATCGACCCCGCCGGCGCGGATCAGTGTCGGCGGGCTGTACCCGGTGTCGCGGGCCGAGAGCGCCTTCCACTTTACGGCCCCCGTGGCCTTATCGAACGCCACTGCGACCGCGTTCTCGCCGCCGGCGAGGCAGATGAGCAGATCCTTGTAGACGAGCGGGTGCCCGCAGAAGCCCCACACCGGCACCTTCGCTCCGAAATCCTTCGGGAAGTTCTTCGCCCACACCTTCGCGCCGGTCTTGGCGTCGAGGCAGAACAGGTCGCCCATCGCGCCGAGGGCGTAGACCTTGCCGTCGTGAACGGTGGGTGTGCAGCGCGGCCCGGCCGGGTAGCTGATCTGGTAGGGGCACTCGTACTCGTGCTTCCAGATCTCCTTGCCGGTCCTGGCGTCGAGGCACAGCACCCGCTCCGTGCTGTTCACCTTCTGCTTGGTGTCGAACGGGTCTTCGGGGTTCATCGCGCCCTTCGCGAGGACGCGATCGGTGACGTACACCTTTCCGTCCGCGACGGCCGGCCCGGCGTAGCCGCCGGCGAGGGGTTTGCGCCACAGCTCTTTCGGCCCGTTCTTCGGAAACGTGCGGGCGACACCGGTTTCGGCCCACACGCCATCACGGTTCGGTCCCATCCACTGCGGCCAGTCGTCCGCTCGAGCGAGCGGAGCCGAGAGGGTGATCGCGGTTAGCGCGAACAAGGAGATACGGGTCATGCGAAGTCCCGAGGGAGGAATGGAAAATGCCTGTGGGAATGATACCGCGACCGCGGGCGCGGCTTACAACTCGGCGCTGGCGATTGACACGCGGCAGGTGTATTGTGTCCGCCATGAAGACAACACTCCTCTCCGTCGCGGTCGCGCTCCTCGTCGCGTCGCCCGCGATCGCTGACACACCAAACATCATCCTCATTTTCACGGACGATCAGGGCTACGGCGATGTCGGTTGCTTCGGCGCGAAAGACTTCGCCACGCCGAACCTCGACCGGCTCGCGAAGGAGGGCGTGAAGCTCACCGACTTCCACGTCTCGCAGCCGGTGTGTTCCGCGAGCCGCACTTCGCTCTTGACGGGTTGTTACGCGAACCGGCTCGGCCTTCACGGCGCGCTCGGGCCGAACGCCCGACACGGCATCCACGCCGACGAAACGACCATCGCGGAGGTGTGCAAGAGCCGAGGTTACGCGACCGGGATGGTCGGGAAGTGGCACCTCGGCCACCACCCGCAGTTTCTGCCCACGCGGCACGGGTTCGATTCGTACCTCGGGCTGCCGTACTCCAACGACATGTGGCCGCACCACCCGGAGGCGAAGAAGGGCACTTATCCAACGCTTCCGCTGTTCGATGGCGAGAAGGTGGTGAACGCGGATGTCGGCCCCGAAGATCAGGCGCGCCTCACCGCTCAATACACCGAGCGCGCGGTGAAGTTCATCGGCGAAAACAAGGCGAAGCCATTCTTCCTGTACGTCGCGCACTCGATGCCGCACGTGCCGCTGTTCGCGGGCGAAGCGTTTCGCGGCAAGTCGAAGCAGGGGCTTTACGGCGACGTGATTCAGGAAATCGACTGGTCCGTCGGCCAGATTCTCAAGGCGCTCGACGACCACAAGCTCGCGAAGAACACACTCGTCATCTTCACGACCGACAACGGCCCGTGGCTGAGCTACGGGAACCACGCCGGCACCGCGGGTAAGCTCCGCGAGGGCAAGGGAACTGTGTGGGAGGGCGGTGTGCGCGTGCCGTTCATCGCCCGCTGGCCGGGGAAGATCGTCGCCGACAGCGAGTGTCACATCCCGGCGATGACGATCGACATCTTGCCGACCGTCGCGAAGATCATCGGCGCCGAGCTTCCCAAGCGCCCGATCGACGGCAAGAACATCTTCCCGCTGCTCGAATGCGCCCCGGACGCCGACATGGTTCATGAGGCGTACTTTCACTACTTCGCGCAGAACGAACTGCAAGCGGTGCGGACGCGCAGCTGGAAGCTGATCCTGCCGCACACCTACCGCACAATGGAAGGGCAACCGCAGGGCAAGGACGGCACCCCGGGGCGCTACCGGCAGGTGAAGATCGAGAAGCCGGAGCTGTACCACGTCTCGCAAGACCCCGGCGAGACGAAGAACGTCGCGGAGGCGAACCCCGAAGTGGTGAAGCAACTTCTGGCGCTCGCCGAGAAGGCGCGAGCGGACATGGGCGATTCGCTCACCAAGCGCACAGGAAAGGCCACGCGCGAACCGGGGCGACTGCCAGAGGCGAAGAAACCTAACCCCCCGGCCCCCTTCCCTGAAAAGGAAGGGGGCGAAAGTCCTGCAGACCCTATTCCGGTATCCCTGCGCGCCGAGCCGCAACTTCTCCCAGTGCTGACTCCCCCTTCCTTCTTAGGGAAGGGGGCCGGGGGGTTAGGTTCTTCCTTCTCCTCCTCACTCGTCTTCCCGCTGCACAAGCAGCACAACCACGCGCCCGGCATCGTCGAGTGCCCCAACGGCGACCTGTTGGTGTCGTGGTATCGCGGCAGCGGCGAGCGCTCGGCCGATGATGTCGCGGTTTATGGCGCCCGCAAGCGAGCCGGGAGCGACAAGTGGAGCGATGCGTTCCAGATGGCCGACACGCCGGGGTTTCCGGACTGCAACACCACGATGTGGATCGACAAGGACGGCAAGCTGTGGCTGTTCTGGCCGGTCATCCTCGCCAACTCGTGGGAATCGTGCCTCACCCACTACCGCTACTCCAGCGACTACCAGAAGGACGGCCCGCCGGCGTGGAAGTGGCAGGGGAACATTCCGCTGCGGCCCAAGAACTTCGAGACCGTGATGCTCCGCGAGTTCGGGCTATGGAAGAAGCAGATCGAAGACGTGACGAAGGTTCCGGTTTCGCTCGGTGATGAGGCCGTGAAGAAGAAGGTCGGCGACAAACTGCTGTCGCGGCTCGGCTGGCAACCGCGGTGCAAGCCGACGGTACTCGCCGACGGCCGCGTCCTCCTGCCGCTGTACTCGGACACGTACAGCGCCGGGATCATGGCGATTTCCGACGACGGCGGCCAAACCTGGACCGCGTCCGAACCGCTCGCCGGGTTCGGCAGCATCCAGCCCGCGGTACTCGAACGCAGGGACGGGACGCTCGTCGCCTACATGCGCGAAAACGGCGTGTTCAAGAAGGTTCGCGTCGCGGAGTCGAAGGATAAAGGCGAGAGCTGGGGCACGGTGTACTCCAGCTCGCTGCCCAACCCCGGGAGCGGCCTGGACGCGGTGCGCCTGGCGAGCGGGAACTGGCTGCTCATCCACAACGACACCGTTCGCGGGCGTGCAAGCCTCGCAGTCTCGCTTTCCGACGACGAGGGCAAAACCTGGAAGTGGACCCGGCACCTGGAGAAGCACGAGAGCGGCTCGTACCACTACCCGGCGATCATCCAGGGCAAGGACGGCAGCATTCACGCCGTGTACAGCTACTTCGTGGCCGACGGCAAGAGCATGAAGCACGCCCGGTTCAACGAGGCGTGGGTGAAAGAAGGCGACCCGAAGTAAGATACGCTGCCCGCTCCGCCCGGAGGTGACCAATGGACGAACTACTCGCGCGCGTATCCAAGAAGTTGCACGACCGGTTCGGCGCGATCGTCGCCCTGACCGACAAATTCTGTTCGGCGCGCCTCAACGACGAGTACCGCGACCTGTGCCGGGCGTGCGCCGCCGACGCCTGCGCGGCCAAAGTTGCGGTCACGAGCGGCAAGCCCGCCGGATGGGCCGCCGGCGTGCTGTACTCGGTCGCATACGCGAACTTCCTCACCAGTGACCCGAACCAGCCGTTCCACATGTCGCCCGACGATCTGGCGAAGTGGGTCGGCGTTTCGCCGGCGACGATGCACAACAAGGCGAAGGCGATCCGCGACAAGCTCCAGATCGACCGGTTCGACCCGCGGTACTGCACCCGGCGGATGAACGACGACAACCCGCTCACCTGGATCCTGTCGGTCAACGGCTTACTGATGGACATCCGCACCGCCCCGCGCGGGGCGCAGGAGGAGGCGTTCCGCAAGGGACTGATTCCCTACATCCCCGCCGACGGGCCGCCCACCGACCCGACCCGCACCGCACCCGCGACGAAGGGGAAGGCGAAGGGCACGAAGGCGCCGCCCGCCGGGCCGCCGCGTGTCTATACGCTCGACGTGGGCCTCAGCAGCGGGCCGATCACGAAAGCGTTCGCCAAGAAGAATCGCTCAGTGGTGCGCACGATCGAGATCCGCGGCGACCAGACGCTCGAAGACCTGCACCGGGCCATTTTCGACGCCTTCGACCGCGACGACCCGCACATGTACGAGTTCCAGTTCGGCAAGGGGCCGATGGACCCGGAGGGACCGCGGTACGTGATGCCCGAAGCCGGGGACGACGGCGCCGGCCCGCCGGTCGCCGGACTGACCGACGAGACGACGATCGACGACCTGGAACTGAAGGTAGGCAAGGCGTTCGGGTACTGGTTCGACTTCGGCGACGACTGGCACCACCAAATTAACGTGGTGAACATCGCCGAGGGCCCGGCGAAGGGGAAGTACCCGCGGGTCGCGAAGCGGGTGGGCGCGAGCCCGCCGCAGTACGTCGATTGGGACGCGGAGGAATAACACGCGAGTTTCGCCGCACATCCGCCATCAAATTCCCACACCCGGAGGTTCTGCGATGCGATTTGTCCTCTCCCTCGCCGCGGTCGTGCTGTGTACCGCGGGGCCGGCCCAAGCGGCCGACGCGAAGAAACCCAACGTCATCGTGATCCTGTCCGACGACGTCGGGTACGGCGAGTACGGGTTCCAGGGCAACAAGGAGATCCCGACGCCGAACATCGATTCGATCGCCAAGACCGGCGTGCGGTTCCAGCAGGGCTACGTCGCCGCGACGTACTGCTCGCCGTGCCGCGCCGGCCTCTTGACCGGCCGCTACCCGACGCGGTTCGGGCACGAGTGGAACGAAGGGGTGCTGGCCGACCCGAATGTGCCGTTCGGGCTGCCGGTCGAGCAGAAGACGATTGCGGACCGCCTGAAGGAGCTGGGCTACGCGACCGCGTGCGTCGGGAAGTGGCACCTGGGCCGCGGGCCGAAGTTCATCGCCACCGCCCGCGGGTTCGACGAGTTCTACGGCACCGTCGCCAACACCCCGTTCTTCAACCCGCCCAACTTCATCGACACGCGCAAGTCGTCGGAGGTGACGCCGGTGAAGGACGACAACTTCTACACCACCGACGCCTACGCCGAGCGCGCGGTCGATTGGATCGGCAAGCAAAAAGACAAGCCGTACTTCCTGTACCTGCCGTTCAACGCGCAGCACGCCCCGCTGCAAGCGCCGAAGAAATACCTCGACCGGTTCCCGGACATCAAGGACGAGAACCGCAAGATCTTCGCCGCGATGATGAGCGCGATGGACGACGCGGTGGGCAAAGTGCTCGCAAAGGTGCGAGAGATGGGGCAGGAGGAGAACACGCTGATCTTCTTCTTCAGCGACAACGGCGGCCCGACGATGCAGACCACCTCGAAGAACGACCCCTTGCGCGGGCGCAAGGCCACGACGCTCGAAGGCGGGATTCGCGTTCCGTTCTGCGCGCAGTGGAAGGGCGTGATCCCGGCCGGCTCGACGTTCGATCACCCCATGATTCAGCTCGACATCTTCGCCACATCGATCGTCGCCGCCGGCGGGAAGCTCGACCCGGCGTGGAAGCTCGACGGCGTGGACCTGATCCCGCACCTGACGGGCAAGGTGAAGGAAGCGCCGCACCCGGTGCTGTACTGGCGGTTCGGCGAGCAGTTCGCGATCCGCAAGGGCGACTTCAAGCTCGTCGCCAGCGCCGTGGACGGCGTGCGGAACGTGAAGCTCTACAACCTGAAGGACGACATCGGCGAGACCACCGACCTGACGGAGAAGATGCCGGAGAAGGCAAAAGAACTGCGGGCCGAGTGGGACAAGTGGAGCGCCGAGCAGATGAAGCCGCTGTGGGTGCCGGCGAAGAAGAAGAACAAGGATGATGATTGAGATGCCGCAGCGCCGCGCGGCTTGGTCGTTTCAAGGGTTGTGGTCCGTGTCTTCGGTTTTCAGCCTGAAGGGCTGGGACAACATAGCCTGGGGCAACGCCCCAGGTCGCGGTTGTATTGGTCTTCCAGGCTGAAGGCCTGGGACATCTTCTGTCGGAGCCCTTCAGGCTGCAATCTTCTGGCTGATCAAACCCGGGGCGTTGCCCTCGTTGTTCTACACATCTCATTTGCGAGCACCGGGACCG
>CAZBXY010000410.1:0-6475 GCA_964495365.1 uncultured Frigoriglobus sp.
CCCACCGGCACACGGCGGGGGCCTACTACTTTCTCCCTCCCCACCCGGTTTGCCCCATGACCCGCGCCCGTCGGTGGCGCGCGCCGGCACGGGCCGGCGCACTCCTGCTGTCCGCGAGCGTGTTCGCGCAACCCGGCGGGCCGCCCCGGGCGCCCGGCGGCCCAGGCGGCCCCGGTGGCGGCCCAGGGCCGGACCACACGCTCCCGGTCGTGCCGAAATCGGCCGGGGCGTTCGTCACCCTCAAGGTGTCCGCTATCGCGGACCACCCGGACCTCAAGCCGGTGCTGGCGCAGCTCCTCAAGCAACCCGACGCGCTCGCCGGGATCACCGAGGCGATCGGCCTGTCCCCGCTCGAAATCGATCGCGTCACGCTGTTCTGGCCGCGGTCGCTGGCGGCCGGGCCGGGCGATCCGGTGCTGGTCGTCACGACGCGCGAGCCGTTCAACGAGGCCCGCGTACTGAAGGCGCTCCGCGCCCAGCCGGTGTTCGACGACGATCACGGCCGGGGCGGCCGGCACGACAAGTTCGGCGCCGGCGCCGCGGCCCCGAAAATCGTTGCGCCGGACTTCAAGGACATCAAACCGCCACCGTTCCCCGAACCGCCTCCGCTGTCCGCGCCGCCTCCGTTGAAGGGGCCTGAACCGAAAGCGCCTCTGCTTCCGCCGCCCCCGAAGCCGGAAGACGCGCCCGAGCTGTGCGGCGGGGCCGCGGGCGACGGCGGGCCGAGCGACCCGCTGTTCTATGAGCTTGAACGCGGGGCGTTCGAGGCGCTGTTGTTGGTCGATGAGCGGACCCTCGTGTTCTTGCCCAGCGGCCGGTTCGCCGGCGAAACCTCGGGTCTGGCGCTCCTGGCCGCGACCCTCAAGAAGAACGCCACCGGACCGCTGGCCGATGCGATCAGCGCCGCGGGGCGGCACACGTTCGCCGCAGGGGTGAACCTCGCACCGGTGTTCAAGGAATTCGATCGCGGGATGCCGCGGGAGCTGGTTCCGTACACGGCCCTGTTCGCGGCCCGCACCGCGGTCATCACCGGCGACCTTCAAAAGGGCGCACAACTCAATCTGACGCTCAAGTTCGACGACGCGACCGCCGCGCGTCGGGCGGCCCCGGTGCTGGAAGAGGGCATCGCGACCGTCGCCGCGAAGCTCGGCGAGCTGGCTAACGAACTGAACGGGAACCAGCGCCCGTTCGATAAGGCCGCGGCCCCGCTGTTGAGCGCGTTCGCCGGGGCGCTGAAAAAGGCACAGGTGAAGGCCGACGGCCCCGCGGTACTCGCCACGACGGAAGTAGACGCCGGGCCGGTCGCGGCGAAGGCGGTCGGCGAACTGTTGCAAGCGGTGCAGAGTCGCAAGAAGGCCGAAGCGCGGATGAACAACCTGAAGCAGATCGGGCTGGCGCTGCACATGTACCACGACGTGAACGGCAAGTTCCCGACGAACGTCTACGGACCGAAGGGCGAACTGCTTCTGAGCTGGCGCGTTCACCTCTTGCCGTACCTCGAAGAAGACAACCTGTACAGGCAGTTCAAGATGGACGAGGCGTGGGACGGGCCGAACAACAAGGCACTCGTCGAGAAGATGCCGAAGGTGTATCAGGCGCCGGACCGCGACGCGCCGAAGGGGGTGACGTATTACCAGGGCTTCATCGGCCCCGACCCGCGCAAGCCGCTCCCGCCGGGGAAGGGCTTCTTCGGCGGCCCGTGGCTCCGCGAGGGCGACAAGAACGGCACCCGCATGGCCGACATTCACGACGGCACGTCGAACACGCTGGCGGTGATCGAGGCGGGGCGCGGCGCGATCTGGTCGAAGCCGGACGACCTGCCGTTTGGCGGAGCGGTGCCGCAACTGGGCGAAAAGGGGTGGGACCGCACCCCGGCGCTGCGGTTCGACGGCAGCGTGTTGATGTTCCCGACCAACATGCCGGCGGAGCAGTTCTGGAAGTTCGTCACGATCAACGGCGGCGAGGTGACGGCCGATCCCGACGACCGCGGCCCGTTCGGCGCGCGCCCGAAGGCCGCCGACCCGACCGTGGAAACGGCCCCGCCCGCCAAGGCGCCGGCAGGTCCGCCGAAGTAGACGACCGGTCGCGGGCGGGAGTTCGGTGATTTCCCGATGGGCCCCTTTGCCGGACCGCCCCGCGCCGGGGTACATTGATCCGCGTGACCCGGTTGGTTCTCCGCTCCTCAAAGGGTTGTGCCCATGATCCGCACCGCTGTTTACGCCCTCGCCGCGCTCGGCCTCCTGGCCGGCGCCCCGGCGCGGGCCGACGACGCTTACACCCTCAAGCTCTACAAGAGCAAGAAGGGCGACAAGACCGAACACGAGATGACCGAAACCACCAAGACCAAGGTCCACTTCGTTGGCGCGGGCATGGAGAAGAAGGACGAGATCGCGAGCGGCAAGAAGGAAGCCTACACCGACGAGATCCTGGAGAAGGCCGCCGGCGACAAGCGGGCCACGAAGCTGCTGCGGACGTACTCCGTGTCCGAGAAGACCGAAAAGGACGAGACCACGAAGGCCAAGTACGTCGGCCAGCCTGTGCTGATCCAGAAGTCGGGGGCCAAGTACGAGTTCAGCATCAAGGGCCAGCCGCTCAAGGAGGCGGACGCGCCGGACCTGTTCAAGAAGTTCAACGACAAGAAGGACGACGAGCCCCAGGACCAGGACCTCTTGCCGACCGATCCGGTCAAGGTGGGCGGAACGTGGAAGATCCCCGCCGACCTGAGCGAGCGGATGTTCAAAACGCTCGGGGGCGAGGACAAGATGAAGTACGACGCGAAGAAGTCGTCGATCACCGGGAAGTTGTTGAAGGCGTACAAGAAGGACGGCGCGCAGTTCGGGGTGATGGAGGTGACGATCACGGTGTTCGTGACCGACATCGACCTCGGTGGGCAGATGGTGAAAACCTCGGCCAACAGCAAGTTCGTGCTGAAGGCGACGATCGACGCGTGCATCGACGCGACCGTGCCCTACGAGGACGGCAAGATCGACCTGACGATGGACATCGTCTCCGAGATCCCGACCGTCGGGACGCTGACGCTGAACGTGAAGACGACGGGCACCGAGAAGACCCGGGCCGCGAAGCCATGACGGCCCCGCGCTCCGGTCGAAGCGCGCGAAGCCTCTGGGTACTGACCCGGAGGCTTCGTTCGTGATGATCCGCGCTCACGCCGAGAGCCGAAGCCGGGTTGCTCGACCCGGGAAATCGGTTACGATGATTACACCACTCGGCCCAAAGGGTCGCCCGATGGATCCGCCCCAACAGAACGACGGGCTCGATCGTTTCTCGCGAACCGCGCGGGAATTATCGAAGGGGCCGCTGGGGATCATCGCGCTGTTCCTGGTGCTCGTTTATGCCGTGGCGGCGCTCGTGGTCGGGGCCGGGATTTTCAGCACGAAACCGGAACTGCTGACGCCGATCGTGTGGTTCCTGGCGATCTTTCCGGTACTCGTGTTGCTCTCGTTCACCTTCCTCGTCGCTCTGGTCCCCGAACACCTCTACCCGCCCTCCGCCACGCCACTTCATTGGGCCCAGTTCGGATCACCGCCGACGCCCCCGGCGCAACCGGGCGGTGGGAGGAAGCGGCGGACGGGTACAAAGCCGAGGACGCCGGCGCCCGCCGCAACCCCGCCGGCGGAAGTGGTGGGGAAAAAGAAGAAGCGGAAGGCCCTCGCGCCCGAGACCCGGCCGGGCGACGCACCGACAACACCACCCCAACCGGAGGAGAAGCCCCATGATCCAGATCGCGGCTGACATCGACTCGACCGACTCGCGAAAGGTTCCGCTGAGCGCCAAGTTCAAGCGCATTTTCCTGGAAGTGGCTGCGGACCGCGAGATCGATTTCGCCATCGTCAACGAGCAACAGCTCAAGGATTTCGAGGCGAGCGATACGGGCGACGACGTGGACATCGATTGGGTTCCGTACGTCCGGTCGCACGAGGGCGAGTTCGAGATGCCGGGAGGAAATGGCAAGCGCTACCTCTTGCTCTGGAACGCGAACGCGGACGACGAAGCCACCATCGCGTACAAGATCACGCCGATCGAATGACGGCCGCCGCGGACCCGCCGCTACGAGGCGATTTTGGGGCGGGTTACGCTCCACGACGCCTTGCACCGCCCGCACCGGATGTGAATCGTCTTCGCGAGAACGGGACCGTCCGGTCCGCTTCCCGGAGTGCGGATCTCGCGCGTGTTGATGTGTCGGAGGTTCGTGCTCTTGCACTCCGGGCACCGTTTCGAGTCGTCCGGCTTCGCTTCACTCATCGCTTACTTCGCCTTCGCTTTGCGCTTGATCGCCTTTCCTTCGTCGGCGGGCGCTTCTTCGCCGTCGATGAAGCGTTTTGCGTCCGGGAGGGCCTCCAGGAACACCTTCCCGTAGGGCTTCGTCAGCACGCGCGGGTCGAACAGCACCACCATCCCGGTGTCGCTCTGCGTGCGGATCAGCCGGCCGAAGCCCTGCTTCAGCTTGATCGCGGCCTGCGGAACCTGGTAGTCCATGAACGGGTTGCCGCCGTCCGCCTGGATCGCTTCGAGTCGGGCTTCGGTGAGCGGACGGTCCGGCACCGCGAACGGCAACTTCGTGATGATGACGTTCGACAGCGCCTCCCCGCGCACATCGACGCCCTGCCAGAAGCTATCGACCCCGAACAGCACCGCTTTCTTCGCATCACGGAACTGCTCCAGGAGTTTCGGCGTCGGTAGCCCACTGCCCTGCACGAGCAGCGCGTAGCCGTTTTTGGCGAACCACGGCCCCAACTGCGTCGCGGCGCGGTTCAGGAAGCCGTAGCTCGTGAACAGCACGAACGCCCGACCCTTCGTCCGCTCGACATACTCCGGGATGCGTTTCAGCACCTCGTCCTCGTACTTCGCGGCCATCGCACTGGGGTCGGGCATATTGCGGAACAGGTGCAGTTCCGCCTGCTTCTGGTAATCGAACGGGCTTCCCAGTAGTCGCGTATCGCTGGAGTCGAGACCGAGCCGCTTCTGGAAGTGCTTGAAGCCGACTTCCCCGCCGACGGAAAGCGTTGCGCTGGCGAGGATGACGCTCGGCACGTGGTCGTAAAGCTGCTGCTTGAGCGCCGGGCCGACCTCGATCGGGGCGCTCGCGAGCGACACGCGCGGCACGCGCCCCGGCTTCACCTCCACCCAGTACACTTGCCCCGGAAGCTCTTGCTTCAGCCATTCCTTGACGCTTTTCGCCATCACATACAGCCGGTCGCCGCGACTGGTGAGTTCGAGCCGCTCCTCGTCGGTTTCGCGGCCCTTCGCGAGTTCGTGGAGCGTGTCGCCGAGCGCCGACAGGTCGCTACTGAGCGCATCCGGTACCGGATTCGGCTCCCGCACGCGCCCGCTACTCGCCGCGTTCGGGCCGTTGCCCTTCGGCTGAGCCTGTTGCCACTGGTACACCGACATGAAGAACTTTTCGGTCGCTTGGCGCACGGTGTCGAGCTGTGCGATCGCGTCGCCATCGCCGAGCGTCGCGAGGATGCCCTTGTGGGTTCGCGGGGCGAGGAGTTGGTTGAGGAGATACTCGACCCCGCCCTGCGACAGCCCAATACCGAGGTGGTCGGCGGCCACGTCTTCGAGCGTGTGAGCTTCGTCGAAGATGACCGCGCTGTATTCGGGCAGAATCCCGCCGCCGGCGCGCCGGATCGCAAGATCGGCGAAGAACAGAGCATGGTTGACAACGAGGATGTTGGCCCCGAACACCTTCTTGCGGGCCTGGAAGTAAAAACAGTCCGCGTTGTGCGGGCACTTTCGGCCGAGGCAATTGCCGCTATCGCTCTGCACGAGATCCCACACCGGCTCGTAGGGCTGAACCGGCAGGTCAGACTTGCTCCCGTCGGTGGTCGAGCGCGACCAGCGCCCGATCTGAATGAGCTGGTCGATCGCCCCGGGCGTGTCCAGCAGCGAACTCGCCTTCGTCTGCGCCGTGCGCAATCGGCGAATGCTGAGGTAGTTACCGCGCCCCTTCACCAGCACCGGCCGGTAGTCGCCCGGCAGGACCGATTGCAGGAATGGCAAATCCTTGCGGATGAGTTGCTCTTGCAGGCTGATCGTGTGTGTCGAAATGACGACCTTGAAGTCTTTCTGCGCGCTGACGGCCTGAATCGCCGGAACCAGATACGCAAAGCTCTTCCCCACACCCGTTCCGGCTTCGACGAGCAGTTGTTTTCGCTGAAACAGCGCCGCGGCGACGGCATCGGCCATGTCGAGCTGCTGCGGGCGCGACTCGAACCCGGGGAACTTCTTGGCGATCAGCCCGTCGGGGCCGAGGATCTTGCGTGCGTCCATGCCGAGATTGTCGCCGATGCCGCACGCAAGGGAAAGGCCGGTTGCCGTGGGGAAGTGTGAGTGCGGGTGTGAGTGTGAGGAAAGGCTGAATGCAGAGTGAAGAAGTGAAAAGGCAGAAGACCAGAACCGTTCTTGGCTCTGGTCTTCTGCCTTTTCACTGTCTTAGTCTTTCCTCACACTC
>CAZBXY010000411.1:0-6433 GCA_964495365.1 uncultured Frigoriglobus sp.
GGGCGTACTTGTCGCGGTCGGTGAAGAACCGCTCCCAGCCGGCGATCGGGTCGTCGGCCACCGCGTCGTCGAGCTTCAACAGGTCCGAGCCGACGATCCGCTCGGGGTGCAGGTACAGCCGGCGCGGGGTCTTCGGAATCGGCTTGATCCGCTGGGCCACGATGTCGGCCGGGACCACCGGCAGCACCTCCAAGAGCGGGCTGAGCGGGCCGCCCTTCTCGACGCGGGCAAGCTGGAACGTGTTGATCGGCCCGGCGATGTAGATCAGCCCGCCGCCGCCCTCGCGGACCCAGCGCGCCAGGTCGTCGGCCTGCTGCGCGTTCAGCTCGGTCCAGTCCGGGTCGAACGCGAGGATCACGTCGTAATCGTTGAGGTTGTAGCCCTTCTCCGCCTCGTCGAGTTTCTTGTTCGACAGGTCGAACCGGTTCGGGAACCGCAAGAGGATCGTCTCGTCCTGTTCCGGGGTCAGCTTGCCGGTCGTGCCGGCCTCGTTCTGCACGAACGTCGTGAGCGTGGCCCGCTTGTCCATCACCTCGCGGACCAGGAGCGTGCGGAGGAACGTGAACTCGCGCGACGGCGCGCCGGCGATGAGCAGGATCCGGAGCTTCTGCTGGACGACGTTGATCCCCGGGCGCTCGCGCACGTGCTCGGCGTCGGCGAACGCCTCCATCGGGTCTTTCGCGATCCGCGCCCGCGCGCCCCACTTGCCCGCCGGCAGCACCCGCTTCTTGATGGCCGCGTCCTTCGACTCGACCGTGAGCGTTTCCGGCAACTTCGCCGGGTCGATGACGAACTCGGCCTGTCCGTGCGGCGGATCGCCCGGCGCGAACGTGAGCTTGGCGCTCAGCGTGAGGTCCGGCGCCGCGGTCTTCATGTCCTTCGGCGCGCCGGTCCCGGCTTCGGGGGCGAACAGGTCGAGGAACACCTCGACCTCCTTGTTCGCCATGTTGATCCCGTCGGCCTCGACGATGATCTTCCACGCCTCGTCGATCGGCGCCTCGCTGGGCGCCTGTACCTCGCTGATAACGATGGAAGCCGTTTGCCGATCCTCGCCCACCGCGACGGTGAAGATCGGGATCTTCTCCCGGGTCGCGCGCTCGCGCAGCTCGCGAAACCCGGCGTCGGTGCCGAGGTTGCTGCGCCCGTCGGAGAACACGACGATGCCCCGCACCATGTTGGCCGATTCGCGGTTGACCGCGGCCGTGACCGAGTCGGCCACGTTGGTGCCCAGCATGATCGTGCGGGCCACCTCGATGCGCCGTTCGAGCAGTTCCAGGTTCCGCAGCAGAGTCTTCTCGTCGTCGGCCCCCTCCTTGACGAGCGTCCGGGCGCCGGGTTCCTTCGCCAGGTCGGCCTTGAACGCCGCGTTGACGGCTGCGGCCCAGTCCGCGGTCCCGGGTTCGTCCCCGCGCCAGAAGTCCTGCCGCTTCAGGTCCGCCTGGGCCTCCGGGGACAGCCCGCGGAGGATAAACGGCTTGAAGTCGTAGCGCGCGAACGCCTCCCAGTCGGCCCGGGCCCAGGGGGCATCGCCCTTCGCGATCGTCGCCGGCGATTCGTCGAGGCGGGTGCCGAACGAGTAGATGGAAACCGGGTTCTTCTCCAAGAGGTTCTTCAGGAACGCGATCCGGTCGTCGGTGAGGAACTCGATGATGACTTCCATCCGCGTCTTCGGCTTGCGCCCGGCGCGCGTGCCGGTTTCGTCGGTTACCGTCGTCACGCTCGGCGAAATGTCGAGAAGGATCACGACGCGGGACTGCTTGTTGGTTTCTTCCCAGGTCTGCTCGGCAGGGAGCAGGAACACGAAGCAGATGATCGCGTAGACGACCATTCGGAGCGCCGCGAGCGGGATCGCCCAGTACCACCGGACCGTCTTCGTGTCCTTGATGTACATGAGCACGATGAAGACGCACCCGAGCGCGTACAGGCCGATCACGAACGTGAACCACTTGATCGCGTTGCTCCCGTCGATGGCGGTGACGGTCTCGCCGGCGCCGCGGGCCGGGTCGGTGTCGCGGAAGTAGTAAACGAACATGCACCACGCGACCGCCGTCGCGAAGGTCAGCCCGATGCCCCACGCCAGCGAAAGCGCGGTGGCCTCGCCCGCCGGGCGCGCCGGCTTGCCCAGGTACTTGACCGCCCGCACCGCCCCGAACCCGAGCACCGCGAGGGGGAAGAGGCTGCACGCCAGCGAGACGAGCGCGAGGAGAACCACGCCGACGATCGTGCCCGCGCGCCAGTACCACGCCCAGCCGGCGCTCATCTGCTGAACGAGGTCGTACCCGAACCGGGCGCACAGAAACCCGAGCAGCGGGACCACCCACACGGCCCCGCCCCACACGACGCCCATCGCGGTGGCGTCACGGGTGTTCAGGGCGCGGCCGTCCGGGTGCGCGTACCGGTGAACCACCCGGGCGACGACCACGGCGAGCAGGAGCGCGAGCAGCACGAGCGACAGCGGATTGCCGAACACCGTGCCCGTGAGGTCGCCGACGAACTGGTCGAACGAGTCGCCCAGCCGGCGGAACACGAACTCGGTGCGTTTGGTCGTTGTGGTCTCGTTCATCGCCGTTTCGTGTGTCGTGGTCGTGAGTTCGATCCGGGCCGGGTGCGGTCGCCGCACGGGTTCCTGTGTCTTTTGCCCCGCTCCCACGCGGGGCTGAGCGAAATCCGCTGGCCTATGGGCCGCTTGCGTTCTTCGGCCTGAAGGGCCGGGACAACGTAGCCCGGGGCAACGCCCCGGGAAGCCAGCGTGTTTGTTTGGCAGCCTGAAGGGCTGCGATACGCCGAGCTTCTTGTCTCGGCCCTTCAGGCCTCAATACCAAATACACTCGTCTACCCGGGGCGTTGCCCCGGGCTATGTTGTCCCGGCCCTTCAGGCCGAAAACCAACACCAACCAGCACTTCTAAACAGCCCTTACAAGAGAAACAAATCCAGCCGCGCTCACCCGATCCGCGCCGGCACCTCGGCCGGTTCGCCCGGGGAAGCCGGCGCCAGGGTCGTGTGGTGCGCGAAGGCCGCGGCGGCCGACGGCGCCAGTTCCTCCAGGTCTTCCGGCTTCGTGTGGTAACTGATCCGCACCGCCCACATCTGCTCCGCGATCAGCACGAGCATGAGCAGCAGGTACAGCCACCGCCCGCTCGACAGGTCCGACGGCTTCTGCTTGAACTCGTCGATCCAGGCGAGATCCTCGGTGTTGTGCAGCGGCACCTTGTTCGTCTGGGTCGCGAGGTCGTCGGTGTTGGCCCGGCGCAGGTCGCCCTCGGCGAGCGCGTCCACGTTGAACGCGGCCCCGACGTAATCCTGGTCGCCGAGCGGGTCGGGCGTGACGCCGCCCGGCGCGGCCTCGACCGGGCCGCCAGCCTCCTTCTTCCGCGTCAGGGTGAACAGGTACGCGCCGGGTGCGGTGGTGTCGGAGTACCCCAACTGGTACGGGCGCGGCGGCGCGTCGGCCGGGGTGCCGGACGGGTGCGCCGGGGCGTCCATCACGAGCTTGCCCAGCGGCTTCAGGTCGAGCGGCAACTTCCGATCGCCACTCGGCTTCGACGGGTCGCCCGTCGTCAGGAGGTGGGCCGTCGCGGTCGGCTCGAATCGGCTCACGTCGAACTCGGCGAAGAACCGGTCGCCGACCGAGCGGTTCATGTCCTCGCCGCCGCCGGCGAGGTACTTCTGCATCTGGGCCACGAGGATCGTCCAGCCGGTGGCCCCCTGCCCGCTCGCCCAGTCGTTCCACTGCTTCTTGCCGGTGTGCGTCCCGCTCGCGTCGGTCATCATCACCGCGACCCGCCCGCGGCCGAACTGCTTCACCACGTACAGTGGGTCGCCGTACTTGGTCGCGTCGCGCAAGCGCGTCGCCTGGTTGCGGGTTTCGGCCATCTCCGGCTGCTGCCAGAACTCGCGCAGCACCGGTTCGCTCTCGTCGCCGATGCTGACCTGGTCGCACAGCAATTCGTCCAGGAGCCGGGCCAGTTCGGACAATGGTTTGGTGTCCGCCGGGGTCTTGCGGATCTTGTCGAGCAGCGGGTCGAGGTACTTGCGGGCCTTCTCGAACTTCGGCTCGTTGTACCGCTTCTTGATCTCGGCCACGAGATCGACGGCCCGCGGCTCGAACTCGCCGATCGGGGTCTCGTTCGGCAGGCAGTACAGTTCCTGAACGGCCTTGTCGTCGCGCCAGTTGCCACCGCGGTTGACCGGCCAGTAGTGGTCGAAGATCGGGAGCCGAAACTGCTGCTCCACTTTGTTGTCGCGGCTCAACTGGTCGCGGGCGTCGGTGTAGACACCGCGGATCGCCGAGTGCGTGCGCAGCGCCGGGTCGCGGAGCATGAGCCGCGGGTTGAGGACCAGCCCGCGGAGGAACTTCTGGTCCGGAGTGAGTTCCTTGCTGAACTCCGGCTGGAGCGGCACCGGGAAGAACCCGGTCCCGCCCTTGTGCATCAGCTTGTTGTAATCGTCGGGTTTCACGTTCGGCCCGAGGAACACCCCGACCCCGCCGCCGCCGCCCACGTAGCGCTCCAGGTTCTTCACCGCGTTTTCGTTGAGCGTCGGCACGTTCATCAGGTAAACGGCCGAGTACGGACGCAGGTCGGTGGTGGCGAGCTTCGTGAAGTCGCCGTTCTCGATCACGATCCGGCCGAGGTACTCCTCGTCCGACTCTTTTTGCGTGGTGAGGAACGTGCGGAGGAACCAACTGTCGCCCGCGGGGATGGTGCGGTAGTCGGTGCCGCCCTCGAGCGTGCGCCCGTCCACGACGAGCACCTTGAGCGTCTCTCGCACCTCGATGACGACGTGCCGGGCGTTGTCGATCGCCAGCCCGCCGGGTTCGGGGTTGCCGAGCGTCGCGGTGATGAGTCGGAACCGGCCGAGCGGGCCGAGCTTCGTCTTCTCGTCCTGCGTCAGTTCGTTGGCCCGGACGACGGTCGAAACGCTCCGCTCCTGGTTCGCCGGCAGGTGGTCGATCCGGGCCGAGGAGATCACGTTGCCCTGGCCGTTGATGTAGAACGACAGCGGCACGTCCCGGAGGTCGGTGCCGCCGAAGTTCTTGACGCGCACTTCCAGCAGCGTGGGCTGGTTGATCGAGACGACGCGGCTCCGCGGGGTCAGCCCGACGATCCCGACGTTGTCGTTGAACGGGGGCGACTTGCGGTCCGGCTTGCGCGCCGGGTTGGCCACGTCGATGAGGTGGACCGTGACGCCGGCGTCTTTTAGCTCCTTGAGCACGTCCGCAACGGCCGGGCCGTCGGCGGCCCAGTCGGCGGCGCGCAGGTCCGAGACGACGTGCAGCACCTGCACGGTGTTATCGCCGGCACGAAGCGCGAGCAGCTCCTTGCCCTTCCGCAAGCCCTCGGCGAGGCTCCGGTGCACGGTCGAGACCTGTTTGGGGCGCAGGAACTCCTCCATCCGGGTGATGTACGCGCCGTTGACGCGGGCCTCGTCGCGGATCTCGTCGGCCGACCGGTCGCGGGTCTTGCCGTCCACGACCTTCGTCCCCTCCGGGTACGGCTTGTCGAGTTCGGAGAGCCGCAACACGTGAAGCGTCTGGGCGGTGGTCGCCTCGGCTGCGGCCGGCATGATGCGCTCGTAGACGAGCCGCTTGGCCTCGGTGTAGGCGTCGGACTTCTGCCCGTCCTCGCGGAGCACCGCGTCGGCCATGCTGGGCGTGTCGTCGAGGATGACGAGGTGCGTAGTGGGCCGCGCCTCCTTGCCCTTGTTCGCCCCGCACCCGCCGATGAACCGCGCGAACAGTACCCCGATGAGGAACACCAGCATACACCGCAGGAACAACAGCAGCAGTTGTTCGAGGATCTTCTTGCGGCGCATCTTCTTCTGCGCCTTGAGCAAGAACTCCATCGCCGCCCACTTCACCCGCCGGAACCGGATGCGGTTGATGAGGTGGATGATGATGGGCGTGCTGACGAGGGCCGCGCCGGCCAGGAACGTCCACGGGTTGAGGAACGCGGAAAGCATCGGTGCGGGTCTCGGCGGTCTTCGTGTTTGTAGTGACCCGCTTCAGCGGGTCGGGCCGCGCAGCGGCCCATAGTTTTCGTGGCACAGGCTTTCGAGCCTGTGTGCCGGGAGCTATTCGGACACGGGCTGGAAAGCCTGTGCCACAAGAAGGAAGGCAGACCCGCTGAAGCGGGTCACTACGAACACAGGCGAGTCAGCGCCGCGCGGGGTTGGCCCGTGTACTCATGCGCTGGAACAGGAACTTCGACAGCACCGCGTCCATGTAGTCGCTGGTGCGGAGCAGCGTGTAGTCGATCCCGATGCGGGTACACCCGCGGCGCACTTCCGTCAGGTACAGCTCCAGCTCTTCGAGGTAGCCCTCGCGGAGCGCCCGCGGGTCGCACAAGAGGTGCGGCATCTCCTCCAGCCCCTCGAACTTCGTCATCCCGCTGAACGGGAACAGCAACTCGTCGTCGTCGAGGATGTGGAAGA
>CAZBXY010000412.1:0-6402 GCA_964495365.1 uncultured Frigoriglobus sp.
AACGCCCGCACCGGGCGCAGCGACTGCCTCCTGGTGGACGCGCTCCGCGCCCGCGCCGTGCGGCTCTACCCGCGGGACGAGGAACGCCAGGACACCGCGGTCACCGAGTTCTGGAGCAACCTGATCGCGCCCGAGAGCGCCGATTCGCTCCCGGTCCTCGCGCGGTACGACGGCCAGCGCCCGCTGGCGCCGTGGCTCATCCGCGTGTTCCAGAACTGGCACCTGTCGAAATTGCGGCAGTCGAGCGGCGTCACGGCCCTCCCGGACGACGAAATCGCACTGCCGATGGACGCCCCGAAGGCCAACGGCGCCGGGCGGTGGCACGAGACGTTCGTGTCCGCGGCCCGCGAGTGGCTCGGCTCCATCGACGACGACGAGCGCCTCTTGCTCGGCCTCCGCTGGCGCTACCGCCTGAGTCAGCGCGAGGCCGCGAAGCTGTTCAACCTGAACGAGGGCACGCTGACGCGGCGCACCGACAAGCTCCGCGACCGCGCGCTCGAACACATCGGCGGGAAGCTGGTCGCCGACGGCTGGACCGGCGACGACCTGGAAGGCTTCGTGCTAACCGAACTCGGCTCGCTGTTGACCGACGACCCGCGGCTGAGCGCCGACCACCTCGGCCGCCTCCTCGTCGCGAAGGGCAAGGCGCTCCCTTTGGAGTCGTAAAGTCGTAAGGTCGAAGGTCGTAAAGTCGGGATTTCAGTGGTTCCGGTCTTCGACTTTACGACCTTCGACCTTACGACTTGTGACTATTCAAATGGACGAAACCCCCAAGAAGAAGCGGCGGCCGTTCTGGCGGAAGCGCGTTCGGCGCTCCACCGCCGGCGGCGAACACACGCCCGTTCTGCTCGCCGAAGTGCTCGCCGCGCTCGACCCGCGGCCGGGGCAAACCCTCGTTGATTCCACCCTCGGCTTCGCGGGGCACTCGGCCGAATTGCTCACGCGCGTTTCGCCCGACGGGCTTTTGATCGCGACCGACCTCGACGAGGGCAACATCGAGCTGGCCCGAACACGCCTCGAAGCGGTCGGCGGGCTATTCGCGCTGCACCACACGAACTTCGCGGGGCTGCCGGGCGTACTCGCGGCCGAAGGCGTCACGCAGGTCGATGGGCTGCTCGCGGACCTCGGCATGTCGAGTATGCAGGTGGACGACCGCGACCGCGGGTTCTCGTTCATGCGCGACGGCCCGCTCGATATGCGGATGGACCGCACCCGCGGGCGCACCGCCGCGGAGCTTCTGAATTCGCTCCCCGAAGACGAGTTGATCGCCTGCTTCCGCGATCTCGGCGACGAGCCGCAGGCGGAAGTCATTGCGGCGGCGATCGTTGCGGCGCGAACAGCGAAACGGATCGAGCGGACGAAGGAGTTGCGCGAACTGATCGACCGCGCGGCCCCGGTGCGCGTGGACCGCGCGCCCGGTGCCCCACCGGAGCGGAAGCAACTGCTCGGCCCCGCGACGCGCGTCTTCCAGGCGCTCCGCATCCTCACCAACCGCGAACTCGCCAACCTCCAGCAACTGCTGCGCGTGATTCCGCAGATTCTGAAGCCGGGTGGGATCGCGGCGATCATCAGCTTCCACAGCGGCGAGGACCGGCTCGTGAAGGCCGCGTTCCGCGCCGGGCTGCGGGCCGGCGTGTACCAAGCGGTGAGCGAAGACCCGATCCGGCCGACGTTCGAGGAGCGGAAGGCGAACCCGCGGTCGCGCTCGGCCAAGTTGCGCGTGGCCCGGATGGCGAACGGCGCGGCGTAAGCCCGCCGAGTCGTCTGCGCGGCCTCGGCGGGCTTACGCCGCACCGTTCGCCACCTCGTACAACAGACAGAACTCGGCGGGCTTACGCCGCGCCGTTTGCCAAGCGAGGTAAACATGGCCGACATCGAAGTTCCCGATCCCAACGAGGCCGAGGAGAAGGCTGCCGACCCGTTTACCAAAACCGTGGCGCTACTCGTGGCCGTGTACGCGGTGGCGCTGGCGGTCACCGCGCTGGGCGGGAGCAACGCCGGCAAGGACATGGTGATGGCCCAGCAGAAGGCCAGCAACCAGTGGGCGTATTACCAGGCGAAGGTGATGCGCGAGAACATGTACCTGCTCGAAGCCGAGAAACTCGAACTGGAACTGTCCGTTCGCGGGGCCGCGCTGCCGGACGCCGACAAGCAGCGGATCGAGGCCGTGCGGGCCAAGTTCCTCGCGAAAGCCGCAGAGTACAAGAAGGACAAGGAAGAGATCATGAAGGAGGCGCGAGACCTCGAAGCGGAGCGCGACACCGCGGCGCGGCGCGACCCGTACTTCGACTACGCGGAGGTGCTGCTGCAGATCGCGATCGTGCTGGCGTCGGTGGCGATGCTCTCCGGCCGCAAGGAAGCGTTCTACGCGAGCCTCGTTCTCGCCGGCGTCGGGCTTTTGCTGTGCGTCAACGGCTACGGGCTGATCCTGAAGGTGCCGGGGCTTGAATAGTGGGCAGTTCTCAGTGGGCAGTGGGCAGTAAAGACAGAAGACGAGAGTAGATTACGGTTCTGGTCTTCTGCCTTTACTGCCCTGCTCTGCCTGCTGCCTGCTGCCTGCTGCCCACTGCCCGATCACTTCGCCTCGAACAGTTGCGTGACGAAGCTCCAGTTGATGACGTTGAACCACGCGGCGACATAGTCGGCGCGCTTGTTCTGGTACTTCAGGTAGTAGGCGTGTTCCCACACGTCGCACCCGAGCAGCACCGCGTGCCCGTCGGTCACCGGGTTGTCCTGGTTGGCGGTCTTCACGATCGCCAGCGGCTTGTCCTTGCCCTTCACCAGCCACGCCCACCCGCTGCCGAACTGGCTCGTCGCGGCGGCCGTGAACTCCTTCTTGAACCCGTCCATGCTCCCGAAGCTGTCGTTGATGGCCTTCCCCAAACCGCCGCTCATCGGGGTCGGCTTGCCGCTCATCATCTGCCAGAACCACGTGTGGTTCAGGTGCCCGCCGCCGTTGTTCCGCACCGCCGTCTGAAGTTCCATCGGCAACTTCTTGTAGTCGCGAACGACCTCGACGATCGGCTTGGCGAGCCAGTCCGGGTGCTTGGCGAGCGCCTTGTTCAGGTTATCGACGTAGGCCTGGTGGTGCTTGTCGTGGTGGATCTCCATCGTCTTGGCGTCGATGTGCGGTTCGAGCGCGTCGAAGGCGTACGGGAGTTTCGCCAGCGTGAAGCCGGGGTCGGCGGCGCGGAGGATCGGCGGGATGGCGAGCGTCGCGGCGCCGGCGGTCGCGGAGCGGAGGAGGTCGCGGCGGGTCAGCATGGGAGTTCTCGTCGGGGTGTTGGGGCGAAGCGCAGTGACATGCTAACCGCGCGCCGGCACTCAGGCTACGGTCTCCTGAAAGTAGTAGGCACACTCCGTGTGCCGTTGCAATTGGTGTTGTGTGCAGCGACGGCACACGGAGTGTGCCTACTACTCTTCCGGCCAGTATTCCGGTAGCGGCGCCTCGATCGTCAGTTCCTGCTTCGTGAACGGGTGCGTGAGCGTCAGCCGGCGCGCGTGAAGCGCGATCACGCGATCGCGGGGCTGCTCGGCGGGTGGCCCGAAGGCCCGCGTGCTGCCGTACTGAGCGTCGCCGAGGACCGGGTGATTGCGCCAGGCGGCCTGCACGCGCAACTGGTGCATCCGGCCCGTGAGCGGCGAAAGTTCCACCAGGGTGCAATCGGGAAGGGAGCGCAACACGCGGTATTCGAGCATCGCGAGCTTCGCGCCCGGCTCGCCCTCGGTCGCCCGCTCGACGCGCGACTCTTCGGCCAGCTTCCGCACCCAGTCGGACCACACGTCCGCGGCCGGGGCCACGGCTCCTTCCACGAGCGCCCAGTACACCTTGCGAACCTTGTGGTCGGCGAACTGCGCGTGAACGCGCTGCGCGGCCTTCGTGTTGCGCGCGAAGCAGACGACCCCGCTGACGGGTCGGTCGAGCCGGTGCGGGATGCCCAGGTACACGCCGGCGGGCTTGGCGTATTTCGCCTTGATGTACGCCTTCGCGGCGGCTTCGAGGCTCGGCACCCCCGGCGGCGCCTGCGTGAGCAACGGCGCCGGCTTGTTGACGATCAGGAGATGGTGATCCTCATAAAGAACACTGGGCGACACGGGGGGAGTTTCGGCGGTACTCATGCGCGTCAGTTTACGGCCTTTCGGTAACTTGGCGGAAGGTTGCGGGCCAAGCTCAACCGGCCTTTCCACTTTCCGTCCGCGAGGCTGTGGCGGGCGCGTGCGACGTTTGATACCCTTTACCACACCGCCCCTCCCGGAGCCTCTCCATGCGACTCACGCACCTGCTCGCCGCCGGGTTGCTCGTCTGCGCCGCGGGGCTGTTGCCCGCCCGCGCCGACGACAAGCCCAAAACCGGCTTCCTCGACCGAACGTTCAAGAACGCCGACGGCACCACTTCGCCCTACGTCGTGTTCGTCCCCCACGGCTACGACGGCACCAAGGAGTTCCCCACGATCCTGTTCTTGCACGGCGCCGGCGAGACCAAGAACCCCAAGGCCACCAAGGAAGGGAAGATGCCGGTCGAGGTCGGCATCGGCCCGGCGATCAAGGCCCGCGAGAAGACGTTCCCGTTCATCGTCGTCATCCCGCGGGCCGAGGGGTTCGGGTGGGGCGCCGACACGGCCAACGCCAAGCGGGCGCTCGCCATGCTCGACGAGGTGCAGAAGGAGTACAAGACCGACGCCAAGCGCCAGTACCTCACCGGGCTGTCGATGGGCGGGATGGGCACCTGGAGCATCGCCGCGGCGCACCCGGACCGCTGGGCGGCGATCGCGCCCATCTGCGGCCCGGGCGACCCGAAGACCGCCGAGAAGATCAAGGACATCCCGTGCTGGGGGTTCCTCGGCACCGAGGACGGCGAGCGCCTCGTAACCGGCATGAAGGCGATGATCGAGGCGCTGGAGAAGGCCGGCGGCAAGCCGCGGTTCACCGAGTACAAGTGGGTCGGCCACGACTCGTGGGACCCGGCTTACAACACCAACCAACTGTACGCCTGGCTGCTGAGGCAGTCGAAGAAGTGATTTGGCGAACGGCCGGTGTCAGCCGGCCGGTGAGACGTTTGCGGCGCGCGCCGCGCTCACCCTCCGATCGCCGTCCTGTTTGCGTCGCTCTCACCGGCCGGCTGACACCGGCCGTTCGCCTAACCCACGGAGAACCCTCCCATGTCGAAGCCTGAAGTCAACCGTCGGTCGTTCATCGCCGGCGGCACCGCGGCCGTCGGGGCCGCGATGAGCCTGCCCGCGGCCAGTTACGCCCGCATCAAGGCCGCCAACGAGAAACTCCGTGTCGGGTTCCTCGGCGTCGGCGGCCGGTGCCAGCAGCACATCGATGTCATCCTCAAGATGCAAAAGGAAGGTAAGGCGGTCCAGCCGGTCGCGGTGTGCGACGTGTGGGACGGGCAGGTGGTGCCCAACCTGATCCGGGGCCGCGGACTCTACCCCAGCGCCGAGAAGTGCGGGCTGAACAAGGACGACAAGGAACACGTCACCAAGGACTACCGCAAGATCCTCGACCAGAAGGACGTGGACCTGGTGTGCATCGCCACCCCGGACCACTGGCACGCGCGCATGGCGATCGACGCCATGAACGCGGGCAAGGACGTGTACATGGAGAAGCCGATGACCAAGACGATCGCCGAGGCGATCGCGGTCGTCGATGTGGCCCAGAAGACGAACAAGGTGGTGACCGTCGGCGTGCAGAGCATGGCCGACCCGACGTGGCGGGCCGCGCACGAGTACATCGCCGCCGGCAACATCGGCAAGGTGATGCAGGGCCAGACCAGCTACTTCCGCAACAGTTCCGTGGGCCAGTGGCGGTACTACCCGCTGACGAAGGAAATGTCGCCCAAGACGGTGGACTGGGACATGTGGCTGGGTCACAAGTTCCAGACCGTGGACGGCTCGCCCCTGGGGCCGACCCCGAAGGAGCAGCCGTTCGACCGGGCGGTGTGGGCGCAGTGGCGGTGCTACTGGCCGTTCGGCGGCGGCATGTACACCGACCTGTTCGTTCACCAGACGACGCACATGATCGCGGCGATGGGCCTCAGGTTCCCGGCCCGCGTGGTGGGCGCCGGCGGGCTGTACCTCGAATACGACGGCCGCGACGTGCCGGACGTGGCGATGGTGGTCGCCGACTACGAGGAGGGCTGCCAGTTCATCGTCGGCGCGACGATGTGCAACGACGTGCAGTTCGGCGAGATGATCCGCGGCCACCTGGCGACGATCAAGTTCACCGGCGGCGGCGACATCATGAAGGGGTTCGAGGTGTACGGGCAGAACATCGCCGGCGGCCCGGCCAAGCCGAAGGGCGCGATGGGCGAGGAGAAGCCGGTCCACACCTACGAGAGCGACAAGAAGGGGGACGCCACCTACTTCCTGTGGGAGAACTACCTCCAGTGCGTCCGCG
>CAZBXY010000413.1:0-6384 GCA_964495365.1 uncultured Frigoriglobus sp.
CTCTACGAGTATCAAAGTCGCTTTGTGCCGCTGATCGAAGCGGCTCTGCGATGCCTTTTCTTCGAGCCGCACGAGGTGGAGTAGTTCCCGCACGCGCTCCTGGATCCGCTGCTCGGACCACTTCCGCACGCGCAGCCCGAACGCGACGTTCTCGAACACGGTCATGTGCCGGAACAGCGCGTAGTGCTGGAACACGAACCCGACGTTGCGGTCGCGCGCGGACTGTTTAGAGATGTCGTCGGCGCGGAACAGCACCGTACCGCTGTCGGGTACCTCCAGTCCCGCGATGATGCGGAGCAGGGTCGTTTTGCCGCTCCCGGACGGCCCGAGCAGGGCCACCAGTGCCCCCGCCGGGCACTCGACGCTGACGTCGTCGAGCGCGACGAAGTCGCCGAACCGCTTGGTTACGTTTTGTGCTGTTATCGACATAAGTAGAAACCAGAAGACAAAGACGAAGAGAGCCGCACGATCAACGCAGATAAAGACACGATCAAGGCAGGAGACAGATTGAATTTAACTCAGTCTTGTGTCTGGATCGTGTCTTTCTCTGCGTTGATCGTGCGGCTGTTCTTCTGCCTCTTAACGCGGCCCTCGACCCACACCTTCAGCAGCAGCGTGACGACGGCGAGCATCGTCAGTACCGAGGCCAGCGCGAACGCGGCCGGGCTGTTGAAGTCCTGGAACAGCACTTCCACTTGCAGCGGCATGGTGCAGGTCTCGCCGGCGATGCGCCCGCTGACGACGTACACCGCGCCGAACTCGCCCATCGCGCGGGCGTTGCACAGAATGATGCCGTATAGCAAGCCCCACTTGATGTTCGGGAGCGTGATCCGCCAGAAGATCTGGCGGCCGTTCGCGCCGAGACTGAGGGCCGCGAGTTCCTCGTCCGGTCCGATCGCTTCCATGACCGGGATGAGTTCGCGGGCGACGAATGGGAGCGTCACGAACGTCGTGGCGAGTACGAGACCCGGCACGGTGAACAGCACCTGAAACCCGTTCGCCCGGAGCCACGGCCCGAGCGCTCCTTGCAACCCGAACAACAGTACGAACATCAAGCCCGCGACCACCGGCGAGACGCTGAACGGCACGTCGATGAGCGTGACGAGCAGCGTGCGCCCGTGGAACCGGAACCGCGTAATCGCCCACGCCGCCGCGATCCCGAACACCAGGTTGCACAGCACCGCGAGCGGCGCGACCGTGAGAGTCAGCAGAACGGAGTGCCGCGTGTCCGGGTCGGCGGTGAGGTTCCGCCAGTACGCGCCGAAGCCCTCTGCGAGGGCTTCGTAGAAGACGCTCACGACCGGAATCACGACCAGCACGGTCATCGCCAGCAGCGCGAGCGCGGTCAGCCCGAACCGAACCCAGGCGGGATCCGTCGTTCTGGATGGGCGCATCATGCGTCACTCGCTCCATTTCCGGGACCGGGCTTCGAGCCGGTTGATAACCACCAACATCAGGAAGGAGGCGCACAGCAGCACGGTGGCGATCGCGGTCGCTTCGCGGTAGGAGTTCGGGCGGCCCTCCTCGAGCCGGCTGACGATCAGGAACGCCGCGATCTCCGTCTTGAACGGCATGTTGCCGGAGACGAACACCACACTGCCGTATTCGCCCAACCCGCGGGCGAAGGCGAGAGCGAAGCCGGTGAGCAACCCCGGCAGGAGCGCCGGGAGCGTGATCCGGCGGAATGTCTGCCACCGCGACGCGCCTAATAGCGCCGCGGCCTCTTCCGCCTCGGCGTCGAGCGCTTCCAGCACCGGTTGCAGCGTGCGGACGACGAACGGGAACCCGATGAACACCAACACGAGCACGACCGCGAGTCGCGAATACGAACCTTCGATTCCGAGCGGCACGAGGAACCGGCCGAGCCAGCCGTTGGCGACGTACAGATTGGAGAACACCAGCCCCGCGACGGCGGTCGGCAGCGCGAATGGCAGATCGACGAGCGAATCCACGACGCGCTTGCCGGGGAACTCGTACCGTACCAGTACCCACGCGATGAGCAGCCCGATGACGGCGCTGATGCTTGCGGCGATGAACGCGGCCCCGAAGGTGAGGGCATACGCGGCCCGGGCGCGCTCGGTCCACACCGCGGCGCGGAACTGCTCCCAACTGAGCTGCGTCGCGGTGAACACGCACGCCCCGAGCGGTATAATCACCAGCACGCTCAGGTAGATCAGCGTGAAACTGATGCTCAACCGGTAGCCGGGCAGCACTCGCGGATTCGCCTGGGCCATTGCTCTCGTTTTGGCGAATCGGTCGAGTTTGGCAAGTTCGGTCATTCACTTTGTCATAATTCCGGCGCGGAAAGAGTTTCTCATGGGGAAGAAGGCCAATCGACATGCGCTCGTGAAGCCGCCGGCGGCGAGTGCGCGGCGGCTCTGGTTCTTCCTCCCGATCGCGCTCGTGGCGGGTCTGGTCATCGGGCTAATCGCCGTCGGATGGACGTTCGACTACGACGCGCTGCGCGAGGCCGACGACACGCCGGCAGAAATGGTGTCGATCCCCGGCGGGACGTTCTGGATGGGCCGCGACGACGGCCCCGTCGAAGAGCGCCCCGCGCATCAGGTGACCGTGGGGCCGTTTCAGATGGACGCCACGGAAGTCACCGTCGGACAGTTCGCGCAGTTCGTGAAGGCGACCGGATACGTCACGGTCGCGGAGCGCCAGTTCGACGAGAAGCGGTACCCCACCGCCGCGCCGGAGTTCCGCTACCCCGGCTCGGCGGTGTTTGTGCCGAAGGACGTGGACACGCGGGAGAGTCGCGGGGCGTGGTGGAAGTACGTGGTCGGCGCGAACTGGCGCCACCCCGAAGGGCCGAAAAGTAACGTGCGGGGCAAGAAGAACTACCCCGCGGTGCAGATCGCGTGGGAAGACGCCGACGCCTACGCGAAGTGGGCCGGGAAGCGCCTCCCGACCGAAGCGGAGTGGGAATGGGCCGCTCGCGGCGGGCTGGACCGCAGGCCGTATTGCTGGGGCGACGCGGCCCAGGGCGAAGGCGGCAAGTGGTACGCGAACGCCTATCAGGGGAAGTTCCCCGCGCACGACACCGGAGCGGACGGGTTCGCCGGCCTCGCGCCGGTGCGGAGCTTCCCGCCCAACGGCTACGGCCTCTACGACATGAGCGGCAACGCCTGGGAGTGGTGTTCCGACTGGTACGATCCGAACTACTACGCGGGGGCGCCGAAGGACAAGCCAATGGACAACCCGAAGGGACCGGAGACCGGACCGCTGATCGTCGAGGACGGGCCGCCACAAGCGCAGAAGGTGCGCCGCGGCGGCTCGTTCCTGTGCGACGAGAACTACTGTCGGCGGTACGTGCCGTCGGCCCGCGACAAGAACCCGACCGACAGTAGCGCCAACCACACCGGTTTTCGGTGCGTGAAATAACGGTTGCAGTGGCTGGGGACTTTCACCCCCCGCGCCTGCCCGCGTGTTCTATAAATCGGTTGCGTTCCGGCGCCGGCCGAACCGACAATGGAGTCATCCCCAGGACGCTCCCGCACGACGCACACCCATGCTCATCAGCGCGCTACTCGCTTCCAATACCGGGCTACAGGCCGCGGCCACGTTCCTCGACGTGGTCAGCAACAACGTCGCGAACTCCAACACGCCCGGCTTCAAAACGCTCCAGACGACGTTCCAGGATCTGCTCTACACCGGGCAGAAGCCGGGCGCCGGCGCGACGCCGGGCATCACGCCGCCGGGCGGTCAACAGCTCGGCTCCGGCGTCGCCGTCGATGCCACCACCGGGCTGTTCACGCAGGGCGGGTTGACACAGACCGGCGTACCGCTCGATGTCGCCATCACCGGGCCGGGGTTCCTCGCGGTGACGCTCCCGGACGGCACAACGGGTTACACGCGGGCCGGAAACCTCACGGCCGACGTGACCGGGCAACTCGTCACCCCCGACGGCTTCCGCCTCGCGGACAACATCGTTCTTCCGCCGGGCACGACCGCGATTTCGATCTCGCCGGCGGGCGTGGTGAGCGCGACGACCGCGGCCGGCGTTCAACAGGTCGGCACGATCACGCTGACACAGTTTCCGAACCCCGCCGGGCTGACGCGGATCGGCCGCACGACCTTCGTTGCCAGCCCCAACTCCGGCACCCCGACAACCGGCGCGCCCGGCACGAACGGACTCGGCACGCTCAGCCAGGGCTTCCTGGAGCAGTCGAACGTCGATCTCACGACGGAACTGGTCAACCTGCTCATCGCGCAGCGGACGTTCTCGTTCAACTCGCAGGCGATCCAGATCGAGAACGAAGTCCTCCAGGCCACCACCGCACTCATTCAGTGAGTATGGCGAACGGCGCGGCGTAAGCCCGCCGAGAAACCAATACCCAAACGGACGGTATTGGTTTATCGGCGGGCGTACCCCGCGCCGGCGCCCATAACACTTCCCCGACAGGAAGATCTCGTCGAACGAGCGCGCGACGGTCGCGAACGCGCTCGCCAGCGTCGGGTCGAACTCGCCCGGCGAGTCGGTCGTGAGCAGCCGGACCACCTGATTGTGGCTCAAAGCGGGGCGGTGCGGGCGCTTGGTCCGCAGCATCTCGTACACGGCCGTGATCGCCACCACACGCGCCGCGAGCGGGATCTGCTCGCCGGACAGGCCGTCCGGGTAGCCGGACCCGTCCCACTTCTCGTGGTGACTGCGAACAATTTCTGCCGCCAGCCCCAATTCCGGGATCGCGATCGGCCACCGGTTCGCGGTGTCGGTGACCATCTGCCCGCCGATGACCGTGTGCTGCTGAACGATCGCCTGTTCCTCGGTTTCCAGGGCGGCCGGTTTTAGCAGGATCGAACTCGGCAGCACCAGCATCCCGGCGTCGTGCAGCGGGGCCGCCCGAACCAGCATCTCGATGAACGCGGGGTCGCGCAGTCGGGCGTATTCGCCCTGCTCGGGGGCCGCCGCGGCCAGCTCGCGGACGTACCGCCCGCACCGGTCGTGATAGCCGCGCAGGATCACCCCGATCTCTTCGAGTAATCGCGTGATGCCGAACGCGAACGGTTCGGTCGGGGTCACTTTCGGCGCGGTGATTTCCGCCGCGCGGGTCGGGGGCGGCGCAACCGCCGGTTGCGCGGCCGGGAGCATCGTACTCGACCGGCGCCCGAGCAGCGCCCGCGCGCGGGCCTGGAACGCCGGGGGCAGGAACGGCTTCTCCAGGTAGTCGTCGGCCCCGGTCATCAGGTAGCCGCCGAGCGACTCCGACGGCAGGTCGCCGGACACCATCAGCGTGCGGGTG
The DNA here is from genome assembly GCA_964495365.1 of uncultured Frigoriglobus sp. Classification (GTDB taxonomy): domain Bacteria; phylum Planctomycetota; class Planctomycetia; order Gemmatales; family Gemmataceae; genus Gemmata. The sequence continues at coordinate 5,247 of CAZBXY010000413.1, forward strand.
CGCTCGCGCAGCTTGTCGTCGGCCCGCACCCGCGCCAGCAGCTCCGGCCCGCTCATTTCGGGGAGGTTCACGTCGAGTACGAGCAGATCGAACGGCGCCTTCTCCAGTTCGGCCCACGCGGCCTTCCCGTCGCCGGCCTCGACACACGTGCAGTCGCGCAACAGTCCGACCATGAGCCGGCGCAACCGCGGGTCGTCCTCGACCACGAGCACCCGCGGCACGGCCGGGCGGTCGTCGGCCGCGCGCAGCGACACCCACCGGCCGAACCCGGCCAGCGTCGCGGCCAGCGCCCGGGCCGACTGGTACCTCCGTTCGGGGTCGCGGTCGGTGAGCTTCACGATCAGCGCGCCGAGTTCCTCCGGCAGTTCGGGCCGCACCCGGCGCGGGTTCAGCGCCGGGGCGTTCAGCCGGACGGTGAGGTCGCGCAGGAGGTGCCCGGTTTCGGGGAACGGCTCACGCCCGGTGAGCGCCCAGTACATCGTCGCCCCGAGACTGAACAGGTCGGCCCGCGCATCGACCGAGTGCGCTTCCTGGGCCTGCTCCGGGGCCATGTAGCCGATCGTGCCCAGCACCAGCCCCGGCTCGGAGACGCGGTTCTCCGGCCGCAGCGCCAGCCCGAAGTCGAGCAGCTTCGCCTGCCCGTCGGGCGTGACGAGGATGTTCCCGGGCTTGATGTCGCGGTGAACGAGGCCGTACCGGTGCGCCTCCGCGAGCGCCTCGGCCAGTTGGCGGAACAGGTCGCACGCGCGGTTCGGCGGGAGCGGCCCGTGAGCGCTCACGGTCGATTGGAGGTCGTCCCCGGGGATCAGCTCCATCACGTAGTAGTCGCGCGGCGGGCTGCCGTCGGGCGGCGTGTGGCGGCCGGCGTCGAGGCACCCGACGATGTTGGGGTGCTGGAGCTTGGCGACCGCGCGGGCCTCGCCGTAGAACCGGTGCAGCAGCCGCGGGTTGGTGCCGGCGGTCCGCGTCATCACCTTCACCGCGACCTGGCGCCGCAGGTGCAGGTGCTCGGCCCGGTACACGGTGCCCATGCCGCCCTGGCCGATCGGCTCCAGCAGGCGGTAGTGGCCCAGCACCAACCCCTCGGCGTTCCCCTCCCGCACCGCGTCCGCCTGGTACTCCGTCAGGAGTTGGTTGC
>CAZBXY010000414.1:0-6365 GCA_964495365.1 uncultured Frigoriglobus sp.
GCCCGGCGCACCCGCGTTGCTCCCCTCCCGGCCACCGCCCCCTCCGGGGGGGTCGCGGCTCGCCAGAACCCCCCGACCGTTCGCCAGGAGTCTCATGCGCGTCATCATCATCGGTTCCGGGATCGCGGGGCTGTCGGCGGCGATCGCACTCCGCAAGGTGGGCATCGACGTCACCGTGTACGAGCGCGCGCCGGAACTGCGCGAGGTCGGGGCCGGGATCAGCCTGTGGGCCAACGCTCTTCGCACGCTCGATTACATCGGCGCCGGTGACGCGGTGCGCGGTGTCTCGCTCAAGATGACGCGCTCGGAAATCCGCGCCAAACGCGGGTTCAAGGTGCTGCTCGGTTACGACGCCGGCGCACTGGAGCGGCAGTACGGACTGCCGGAAGTGGTCCGCATGGTCCACCGGGCCGACCTCGTGGGGGCGCTCGCGGCCCTTCTGCCGCCCGGCACCGCCCGCTACGGCCACGAGTGCGTCGGCGTGGAGCTGCGCGACACGGGCGCCGCGGTGCGGTTCCAAAACGGCCACTCGGACGAAGCGGATGTGGTGATCGGGGCCGACGGGATCAAATCCGCGGTGCGGGCCGCGGTCCTCGGCCCGGACGAGCCGCGGTACTCGGGTTATACCTGCTGGCGCGGCATCTGCCCGCGCCCGGCGGGCCTCGAGGCGGGTTACGTCGGCGAGTGGTGGGGCCGCGGGCAGCGGCTCGGCGTCACCACCATCCCCGGAGACCGCGTGTACTGGTTCGCGACCCTAAACGCCCCGCCCAACGGCCGCGCGCCGGACGAGCGCGCGTACCTCCAGAGCATTTTCGCCGGGTGGGCCGAACCGGGGCCGACCATCTTCGCCACGACACCCGCCGATCACATCTTCCGCAACGACATTATCGACCGCGCCCCGAACCGGCCGTGGTCGAAGGGCCGCGCCGGACTGATCGGCGACGCGGCGCACTCCACCACCCCGAACCTCGGTCAGGGTGGGTGCATCGCGATCGAAGATTCGGTGGTGTTGGCGCGGCACCTGGCGACGAACCCCGACCCGGCGCGGGCGCTGGAGGCGTTCACCGCGGAGCGGTTCCCGCGCACGTCCGGGGTTAATCGCGAGTCGTGGAAGTTCGGGCGGATGGGCCAGATGGAAGGGCGGGTGTCGTGTTGGGTTCGCGATACGCTGATCGGGCTGCTCGGCCCGCTCGCCGGAACGAGCGGGTTGCTCAAGCACGCGAAGTTCGACACCGGCCCGCTGCTGCCGGTCGCGGGCCGGTGACCGTCACTTCATCCCGCCGATGACGATCGAAACCAGCCCGATGACGAGCGGGATCGAGAACAGGGCGCCCATCACGATGGCGAAGATCGCCCGGCCCTTGCCGTCGAGCTTCGGGTTCTTCTTGAGGTGCTGAAGGGCCAGGATGCCGAGCAAGAGAGCGAACGGGGCCGGGACGCACAGCACCGACACCAGCCCGACGTAGCCCGCGAGGATCGCCAGCGCCGACGTGTTCATCGGCACCACGAACTTCATCGCCGGGTCGGGTTCCGGTTCGTCGTAGCGGCGCCGCCGCCGGCGCGGCCGGTCGTCGTCCCAATCGTCTTCGTCGTCATCGCGCCGCCGCCGGCGCGGCCGGTCCTCTTCCTGGTCTTCGTCGTCCTCTCGCCGGCGGCGCTCGCCGCGATCGTCGCGCGGCCGGTTCTTGTCCCACGGGCGGTCGGGTTCGTCGGGCGCTGGAGGTTCGGCCATTACAGCTCCGGTGCGGGGCGCGAGCAGAGGGAAAAACGCGGCCCGCCCGGCGAACCGGACGGGCCTCGCGTCTTCTTATTCCTTTTCCCCGCGAGCGGGCGGTCAATCCTTCTTCGGAATCATCGGCTGCAGTTTGGCGAGGTCAAACGGCTCGCCGACCAGTTCCTTCCACGTCTTCTTCTGGGCGTCGTCCAGAACCTCGGCGATCTTGCCCATCGTCTCGGACGAGAGCTTGGTGGACTTGGCGGTGAAGTCCTTCGTCTTCTCCGGGTCGGGAGCCTTACCGAATCCGCCGCCCTTGGCGTCGCCGAAGATGTCTGTTCGGATCGCGCGCAGGTCCTTGCCGTGTTCGGAGAGGATGTCCTTGACCTTGCTCTTCTGCCCGTCGGACAGTTTCAGCGCATCCGCGACCTCCTTCATCGTCGCCTTCTGGGCCTCGGTTTGGAACCCACCACCGAACCCGCCACCCTTGCCGCCCTTACCGCCCTTGCCTTCTTCCGTCGGCTCGGCGAACACGTTGACGCCCATCCGCTGGACGCTGATCTGCTTGATCCGCTTCTTCTGCGCGTCGGTCAGCGTCTCGTCAACGGCCTTCTTGACCTCCTCGGCGACCTTCTTGCCTTCTTCCTGGATCGCGGTGAACTTCTCCTTGTCGAACTCGCCCTTCTTGCCGCCGCCGAACAGTTCGCGCTGCTTCTTGGCCAGTTCGGCCTGCTTGTCGGCGGCCGGCTTGAGCTTCGTCTTCTGGTCGGCGGTGATCTTCAGTTCCTCCTGGAGCGCCGTGTTGGTCAGCACCAGGGTGTTGATGTCTTGCCCGCCGAACCCGCCGCCGAACCCTCCGCCCGGCTGGGCGGCGACCACCGTCACGATCCCCGCAGCCAGAACGGCCGCCACTGCACACCGAATGCCTCGCATGACGTTCCCCTCATGGGAGAGAATTGAGTCGGACCCCGCGCGACCGCCCGACGCGACCGGTCGGCTGCCCACATCGTTACGCCGGGAGGGTGAAAAGGGAATGAGAAAGTCGAAAATGCCGAAGCCCGCGGCGCGCCGCGGGCTTCGGTGAGCGAACAGGGACCGCGAAGAAAAAGTCACGGCTTGCCGGGGCGCACCGCGCCGCCGGCGGGCACCGGCCCGCCCGGGGCCGCGCCCATCGGCGCCGGAGGCGCCTTCTTCACCTCCCATTTCGGGATCGGCACGAACTTGAAGTTCGCCGGGGCCACTCCGGGAATGTCCACTTGCGGGTTGGTGAACTTCCACAGCTCCGAGTCGCCGTTGGGCTTGAGCATGTACACCTGGGCCGGCAGGTACGCGAACTTGGTGGCCGGGCCGTACAGCGCCAGCCGCAGGTGCGCGAACTCCCGCTGGTCGTTCGGCCGGAGCGGTTTGATGTCCATGTAAATGTAGTGTTCGTCGGTCTTGAACAGGTTGATGTCGAACCGGGCCTTCACGTCCTTCGCCTTCATCCCGGCCATGAAGTCGAGCATCAGGTGGTCCACCCCGGGCTGGTTCTGCGGGATGTCGATCTGGGTGATCGTCTTCCCCTTGCCGTCGTAGAGGTAGAGGGATTTGCCGTCGCAGATGTACGCCTCGTAATCTTCCTTGTCGGCCATGTTGTCCAGCCGCAGCACCGCGAAGTTCGGCTTCATGCACAGCACCACCGACGACGGGCCGCCGAAGTTGGTTTCCTTCTTGAATATCGCGTCGGTGCGCTTCAGCGCGATCTCGGTCCGCAAGTTGACCACGGAGGTCATCTTCTTTTCCCACGCGACGAGATGCTCGTCGAGCTTGGGGTCGGCGGGCTTGGCGGGCGGCTGCGCCAGCCCGACCGTCGCGGCGACGAGCAGCGCGGCCAGGGTGAAGCCGGCGAATCGCATACGCAAAACCTCCATCGGGAACGGGCCGGGCGGATCGAACCGCTAACGCCTTATAGCTCGCCCCGTGAATCCAGAAAAGCCCGGTCGGTGTCCGGTCGGGACTTGCGGTGCCGGTTGGAGCGGATGTCCGGCTCGTTCCGATTGCGCGCCCGCAGCGTCACCGAATCGACCACGAAATCGGCCCATTTATATGAGCTTTCGTACATTAATAGGGTGAATCCGGGGCGGCCCGTGGGGTGTTGGCCGCCTTGGCCGCCTTGGCCGCCTTGAGCAAAAAGCCCTAGGAAAACGCACTTTTCGCAAGGCGGCCACTTGGCCGCCTTGGACCCAAGATGGCCAACTCGGACCACCGGGGGCGAACGCGGCGGATCCGCAACCGGCGAGAAGTGGGAAGCCCGGCGTCCCGGTGGGCTTGTACCGTCGCGGTCGGGGTCGGATAGTGAAGAGAGGGGAATTGGCGAACCCGTCGCCGGCCGTCGTGTCAATCAAACATGCTCGAAAAAGTCCAAGTTCGGATCGTCGCCGGAGCGCTCCGCGGGCGGAAGCTCACCGTGGTGGTTCACGAGGGGATGCGCCCGACACCGCAGATGGTGCGCGAGGCGCTGTTCAGCATCCTCGGTAACGCGGTGCCCGATCGCGTTTTTTATGATGTGTTCGCCGGAAGTGGGGTCGTCGGGCTGGAAGCGGTCAGTCGCGGCGCCGCCTCCGCGCGACTGATCGAGAAGGACGGGCGGCAGGCCGCGGACATTCAGAAGTACGCCGACCAGTTCGGGATCGCGGCGCAAGTGCAAGTCCTGAAAGCGGACGTGTACCGCTGGGCGGAACGGTGGCTGCCCCCGAAGGACGCGGTGAACCTGTTCCTCAGCCCGCCGTTCCCGGACCTGACCGACCGGCTCGACGAGTTCCTGGCGCTGGTACGCCTGCTGTGGGAAAAGGCGCCGAACGAGTCGGTGCTGACGATCCAGGCCGAAGAGGGCTTCCCGACCACGCGGTTGCCGGACTTCGGCGCCTGGGACGTGCGCACCTACGGCCGCAACATACTGTGCTTTTATGTGAAGAACCCTCCGGCGCCGGAAGCCACGGAGGAGCCGCCGGCGTGATCCCCCTTCCCCTCCTTCAGCGGCGCGAGATCGAGGCCGGCGTGATCGCGCCGCTGTTCCGCGCATTTGCCGCGGAAGTGGGTGAGGACCGCGCCCGCGCGATCGTCGCCGGGGTGATTCGCGACCTCGCCCGGCAGGCCGGGTGCGCGGCGGCAGCCGGCGGCAACGACCTGGCGCACCTCAAGCGCGCCGTCGAGACGTGGACCGAGGGCGGGGCGCTGGAACTGACCGTTCTGCGCGACGACGCGGAGGCGTTCGAGTTTGATGTGACGCGGTGCCGGTTCGCCGAGATGTACGAGCGATTGGGTCTGCGCGAACTCGGCGGGTTGCTGTCGTGCGCCCGCGACGCCGCGTTGATCGACGGGTTCAACCCCGATATCGCCTTCACACGCACGCGGACCATCATGGACGGCGCGTCGCACTGCGACTTCCGTTACGCACAAATCTCAGAACCCAAATAACCAATCCCAAACAGCCGATCGCCACTTTGTTTGGGATTGGTTATTTGGGTTCTGAGATTTACCTCAGTCACGGTTCGAGGTGAACGGGCCACAGGCGGATGAGCGTGTTGCGCCCGCCGGCGGCGAAGAGTTGCCCGTCTTTCGAGGGGTACAAGCTGACCAGTTCGGACCAACTCGGGCCGCGCCAGGCGCGCAGCTCACGCCCGGTCTCGGCGTCCCAGATCTTCACGGCCCCACCCTCGTCGTTGGCCTCCTGCCCCGGTCCCGGGCCGCCGCAGGTCAGAAGCTGTTTGCCCCCCGCGAGGAAGAACACCCGCTCGACGTAGCCGTCGTGCGCGGTGAACTCGCGAACCGACTTGCCGGTTTCGAGATCCCAGAGGCGCACGGTCCCGTCGAACCCCGCGGACGCCAGCACCCGGCCGTCGGGGCGGAACGCGACCGTCCGCACGTCGTTGGTGTGCCCGGCGAACCGCCGGAGTTCCTGGCCGTCGGCCGCGCTCCACACGATCACCGCGCGATCGTCCGCAGGAGTTCCGCTGCCGCTCGTGCCGATGGCGATCTTCGAGCCGTCCGGGGAGTAGGCGACCGGCCAGACAAGTCCCGTTCGGGTCGCGAACCGCCGGAGTTCGTTGCCGGTCGCGAGGTCGAATTCCGCAACATCGCCGTGGGCCGCGCCAACGAGTAGGCGCTTGCCGTCCGGGGAAGCGGCCAGCCCGGTCACGGTGTCCGCATGCGGCGCGTACTCGCGCACCTTCTGTCCCGTTTCCCAGTCGTAGGCGATCACCGGCTGGTTGCCGCCGCCGGTGAAGATGAGGCCGTTGGGGCCGCTCGCGCAGACCCAGCAGCGGGCATTCGGGGTCGCCCGCGGCGGGGCGTGTAACTGGCGCCCGGTGCGCGCGTCCCAGATGACGAGCCGGCCCGCGGTGTCGATCGACCCGAGCCGAGTTCCGTCCGGCGAGAACACGAGGTCGTTCACCATCGCCTTGTGCCCGTCGAGCGTGACCAGCTTCGCGGGGCGCACGACCGGTTCCGGCGTGACCGCCAACGGAAGTTCCGGCACAGGCTCCGCCGGTGCGGGGCGCGACACGATCAGGAGAACCGTGGCGCACACAAGCACGAGCGCCGCCAGCGCCCACGCGAGCCGGGGGCGGCGCGAGCGCGGTTTCAGGAGCGCTTCGCGCGTTTTGGCGTCGGG
>CAZBXY010000415.1:0-6365 GCA_964495365.1 uncultured Frigoriglobus sp.
GAGGCGATCTGCCCGCCGGCGGAGTCGTGTGTGTGGAAGTGGATCGGCACGCCGACCGCTTCGCGCAGCGCTTTCACGAGCTTTTTCGCGGCATACGGTTTCAGCAACCCGGCCATGTCCTTGATCGCGAGGAAGTGCGTGCCGAGCTTCTCCAACTCCTTCGCGAGGTTCACGAAGTAGTTGAGCGTGTACTTGTCGCGCTTCGGATCGAGAATATCGCCGGTGTAACAGATCGCGGCTTCGCAGATCGCGTTCGTTTTCAGAACGGCGTCGATGCCCAGCTTGATGTTCGGGAGCCAGTTGTTCGCGTCGAAGATGCGGAAGATGTCCATCCCGGCTTCGGCGGAGAGCCGAATGAACTCGTAAACGACGTTGTCGGGATAGTTCGTGTACCCGACGGCGCTCGCGGCTCGCACGAGCATCTGAAAGAGGATGTTCGGGACGCGCTCGCGGAGCCGGGCGAGGCGCTCCCAGGGAGACTCTTTCAGGAACCGCATCGCGGTGTCGAACGTGGCCCCGCCCCACATTTCGAGTGAGAACAGGTCGGCGTGTTCGCGCGCGTAGCGGTCCGCGATCGCGAGCATGTCGAAGGTGCGCATCCTGGTAGCGAACAGGGATTGATGCGCGTCGCGCATGGTCGTATCGGTGACGCGCAGGCGCGGTTGCTCGCGGGTCCACTGCGCGAACTTCGCCGCGCCGAGTTCCTTGAACGTGTCGCGCGTGCCCTTCGGCAGCGCCGCTTGCGGCTTCGCGTGCGGAACGGGCGCGGGCGAGAGCGCGGCTGGCGCCTTCGCCTTCTCGCGCACCTCCGGGTGCCCGTTGACGATGATCTCCGCGAGGTAGCTGAGCAACTTCGTGGCGCGGTCCCGGCGCGCGGTGAACTGGAACAACTGCGGCGTTTCGTCGAGAAAGCGTGTTGTGACATCGCCAGCGAGGAACTGCGGGTGGTTGATGAGGTTCAACAGGAACGGAATGTTCGTCTTCACCCCGCGAACGCGGAACTCCTGGAGACAGCGTTCCATCCGCGTCGCGCAGCTCTCGAAGGTGAGGCCGCTGACGGTCACTTTTACGAGGAGCGAGTCGTAGAACGGGGTAATGACCGCGCCGCCGAACGCGGTGCCGGCGTCGAGCCGGATGCCCGGTCCACCACTGGACCGATACGCGCTGAGGCGGCCGTAATCGGGCACGAAGCCGTTTGCGGGGTCTTCGGTCGTCACGCGGCACTGGATCGCGAACCCGCGTGTCGTGATCGCGCCCTGTTCGAGGCCCACACGCGGGTGGTTCAACGGCAGCCCGGACGCGATCAGGATTTGCGACCGGACGATATCGACCCCCGTGACCTGTTCGGTGACGGTGTGTTCGACCTGAATGCGGGGGTTGACCTCGATGAAATAGAACGTCTTCGCGTCGGTGTCATAGAGGAACTCGACCGTGCTCGCGTTGTCGATCCCGCAGGCGTTGCCCACCGCGAGCGCCGCGTCGAGGATGCCCTTACGCACGTCATCGGGGAGGCTCGGCGCCGGCGCGAGTTCCACGACTTTCTGGTGCCGGCGTTGAATGGAGCAATCGCGCTCGAAGAGGTGAATGAGCCCGCCGTGCCGGTCGCCGATGAGTTGCACCTCGATGTGCTTCGCGCGGACGACGAACTTTTCGAGGAACACATCGGGCACGCCGAACGCGGTGCCCGCTTCGCGCTGGGCGGATTCGACCGCATCTTGAAGTTTGTCCGCGGTTTGAACGACGCGCATCCCGCGCCCGCCGCCGCCCATCGACGCCTTCACGATGACCGGGTAGCCGAGTTTGTCGGCGAGTTGCTTCGCCTCGTCAATGGAAGCGAGCGGGTGGTCGCCTCCGGACAGCACCGGTACAGCGGCTTTCTTCGCGATCGCGCGGGCGGTTACCTTGTCGCCGAGTTGCTCCAGCACCTCCGGCCGCGGGCCAACGAACGTGATACCGGCTTCAGCGCACGCGCGGGCGAACTGCGCGTTCTCGGACAGGAACCCGTACCCGGGGTGGATCGCATCGACGCCGACCTCTTTCGCGAGTCGCACAATGTTCGGAATGTCGAGATACGCGCGGATCGGCTCGCCGGGTTTGCCGACCTGATAGGCCTCGTCGGCCTTGAACCGGTGGAGGGCGAACCGGTCCTCGTGCGAGTAGATCGCGACCGTGCGGATGCCGAGCTCGTGCGCCGACCGGAACACCCGAATGGCGATCTCACTGCGGTTGGCGACGAGCAGCTTCTGAAACGGGCGGGACCGTTTGTCCGGCATGAACAGCGAACCTCACGCGCGAGGGGATGCGTCGGTGATGTGATAGGGAACAGCACGACGTGCTACCAACGAGAAAGCCCAACTGCCGAGAGTGGCCTGGCGAGCGGTTCGACGTTTTCGTTAGCACTTCCCGAGGTACGGTGGTCGGCTCGGTTACCGCGCCCCCAAGCCGATGCCGGCCAGGACGACCGCGAGGGCGACCACGAGTACCGCGACCAGCGCGGGCGAACTCGACCCCCGCCGCAGCGCCGTCACCGGGCCGCCGAACCCGCGCTCGGAAACGAGCCAGCGGTACAGGGCCACCGCTCCACCCACGACCAGAGCGATCAGAAGCGCGGCGAGTGAATAGTTCACAACAGTTTCCCAGAACCGGACCACGGCCGTCAGGATCGCGTTCATCATCGTGTGGTTCCTCCACGAGAACTCGTACCGGGAGGAAATGCAACCCGCGTACCGCTGCCCCCAAAAGCGAACCGCCCGGGTCCGGACCCGGGCGGTTCGCGTGCGGATCACAGCGAATCCTACTTCTCGACCACCTTCGCGGTGACCGGCACCAGCACCGTCGGCTGGTCCTTGTTGTCGGTAACGATTTCAACGGTGCGGGTAAACCCGCCGGCGGCCTTCGGGTTGGCCGCGATCGTGACCGTGTGAACCGCTTGCGCCGCCTCCTTGTTCACTTTCACCGTCAGTTGATCGTCGGCCCCCTTCACCGACACAATCTTGAACGGCGTCGCGCTCTGGATGGTCACCGTCTGTTCCGGGGTGCTACCCATCTTCACGTCGCCGAACGACACGATTTCCGGCTTGGCGGAAACGGGGACGGTCACGTTCACGGTCACCGGGATGCGGAGTTTCGCGACCGCCGCGTTCGAGGTTTCGAGGTAGATGTCGGAGGTCCAGTTGCCCGCGGGGCAGTCCTTATCGAGTGTCGCGGTCACGTCGTAAGTGACGGTCGTGCCGTTACGCGCTGCGAGTTTGAACTCCGGCTTCACAAACGCCCCGGTACTCGTCGCCTTCTTCACCTCCCACTTCGCGTCGCTGGTGAAGGTGACCTTTGTCGAAACGGTGGCCCCCCTCCCCTTCGGCACCGTGCCGAACGCCAGCGTGTCCGGCGACATGAGCAGGTCGTCGCGGGTGACGGTCGTCACCTTCAGCGACACTTCCTCGAACGTCGGGCCGTGGAACGGAACGAACACGATCACCGTTTTGGTGATGCCCGCGTGCGGGATGCGCCGGGTGTCCATGTACGCGATCACCGCGGCCGTTTCGCCCGGCGCGAGGGTATTCCTGGAGAGCGAGGGCGTCACGCACCCGCACGACACCCGCGGCTGACCGAGCGTGACGGTGTTCTTGGTGTTGTTGGTGAACCGGAAGTAGTGAACCAACACGGTGCCCTTCGGGCTGACGCCGAAGTCTTTTTCCTTCTCGTCGAACATGTCCGCCGCCGGCCCGGCCACCGCGAAGTTGCCGAAAGCCAGCACGCCGACAATCCCCAACACGTATCGGGTCATCGCCGCGTCTCCCCCATATTGGGCCGCGCCGCACCCCCCGGAGCGACACCGCCACTAACCTATTTGGTATCACACGTTGTCCGGGTGTTTCCGCAGCAAACCACACCCGATCTTCACCCCGCCGGGAAGAACCGGGTGCCGCGCCCGGTGCGACCACCCCTCCCGTTATCAGCGCCCGTCCTGGCGCGCCTGCTTCCTTGTGTCGGACTCCTACCTCCGTGCCAACACGGCCGCGATCACCCAACCCGCACCGCCAGCCCGCAGCACACGAGCAGCCTCGCCGAGCGTGCTACCCGTGGTCATCACGTCATCCACGAGCAGTACCGTCGCGCCGGCGATTCTTGCGCTCCTGTTCGTCCGAAACGCGCCCTTCACGTTCTCCTGGCGCGCCGCGCGTGTCGGTTGTGCCTGTTGTGGCGTCCACTTCACCCGGCGGAGCAGCTTCGGCACGAACGGCACGTCCAGCGCCGCCGCTAGTTCGCGGGCCACGGCTTCCGATTGGTTGTACCCGCGTTGCCATTTGCGCCACCAGTGAAGTGGAACCGGGGCGACCAGATCGACCTTCGCGGTGCGAATGTCTTCGCCGCGAACCTCCGCAAAGATGCGGCCGAACATATCGGCCAGTCCCTCGCCGGCGAGAACCTTCGTGCGCAACACCGCCTCGCGCAGTTGCCCATCGTAAGGGCCGAGCCGAATGGCCCGATCGAAGCCGAGGGGCGTTCCGCGGCACTCCGGGCATCCTTTCGTCGTGTCCGTGTGCGGCCCGACCGTTTGCGCACACCACGGACACGTGTCGAACGGGTCGGCGGTCACCGAACGGAAGCACGAGTTGCACACCCCGTGCCGGAATTCGGCCGGGTCGGCCTCACGCGCGTCGCAAATCAGGCAGGAGTTCGGGTAAAGCAGGCGGGAGAGGTTGTGCGTGAACTCGGCGACGAGCCGTCGCATGACCAGCATCCTTCTGGCGATGATGAAGACCGAGATTGGATTGAGACAGATTTGAGCGTAACCGAAGCGAAGCCCGACGACAATAACTCGCACGAATTAGGCCGACTGGCGGTCGAGGAACTCCAGCGTCACCGAGCGGGGGACGCTGAGCACAAAGCGCGTCGGCCCGGCGGTCGGCTCGTGGCGCAGGTCGCCGCCGTTCTGGCGCGCGAACCGCCACGCGGTCGGAAGGCCCAGCCCGCGCCCGCGCCCGGCCTGCCGGCCGCAATAGAACGGGTCGAAGCAATGCTCCCGGGCCGCGGCGCTTAGTCCCGGGCCGCTGTCCTCGACGGCAAACTCGACCAGTTCCTCGTGCGCGTCCGAACACGCGATCCGTACGATCCCGCCGGCGCCCGCGGCCTCGATCCCGTTGCGCACGACCGCCGCGAGCGCGTGTTTGATCTGGGCGAAGTCGCACCGGGCGAACGCGCCGGCGGGTACGGACCCGAGCTCGACCCGCACGCCCTTCTCCGCCCCAAGTGGCGCGAGTTCGTCGCGAACGGTCGCCATCAGTTCGGCCGCGGCAAAGCGGCGCGGCTTCGGCTGCGGCGGGCGGGCGAACTGCATCAGGTCGCGAACGATCCCGGCGATCCGCTGCGACTGCCGGACGATCGTTTGCAGCGCCTCGCCGCGATCGGTGTCCGGTTCGGTGCGGAACAACCGCTGCGCGTGCCCGCTGATGACCGCCAGGGGATTGTTGATCTCGTGGCCCGCCCCCGCGGCGACCTCGGCCAGGGCCGCGAGCTTCGCGTCACGCGCCCGCGTGTCGCACTCGGTCCCGACCCGCGCGACCGCACGGTGCAGGTCGTCCATCCGGTCTTCGAGCCGCACTACGAGCGCCGCGCCGTTGCGCCGCCGGCTCTCCCCGGCCATCTTCAAGAGATTGGCAACGAGCGGAACGTTGTGCGGGTTTTGATCGAGCGCCGCTTGTGGCGGGGCCTCGGGCGGCGCGCTCGACCACAGTTCATCAACCGTCGCGGCGTCCAGTTTCAGCGCCGACAGAACGTCGGCCCGGTGCGATTCGACGGTCAGGCCGAGTGTGTGCGTTCTGCGCTCGCCCTCGATCACCGCCAGTTGCGCGACCGCGAACAGGTCCGCGTCGGCAACAACCGACCGCGCGGCGGAGAGCGGCAGGTTGAGGTTGCCGAGCGCGGAGCCGATCCAGTCCGGGAGCCGCCACCGGTTGGCGAGCCGGCGGGCGATCGCGTTCTGGTCGAGGCCCCACACCTCGGCCTGGATCGACGCGCCCGGCGGAACGTGCGGGTCGTGGAGCGCCTCGCCGGCGAGCCCGTGATCAACCGCGGCGACCGCGAGCCAGCCGAGCGGGGCCAGCGCCGCAACGGCCGCGGCGCGCTCGGCACAGGCCCGGCGCGTGTGTTCGGCCAGCCGGCGCGCGAACCGGATCGCCCCGCCCGTCAGCGCGCGACACCGTTTCGCGACTTCGTAATGCGGGTCGAGCCACCCGTCGCGGGAGCCGGAGAGGTACGCGGCGGCCGTTTCCGGGAGCGACGCAACTTGGAGCGACGCGGGGCAGAAGAGTCCGGTTTGCGGCGGGGCCGCGGGCATGTATCACCGCGGATCGACGCAGTAGTCC
>CAZBXY010000416.1:0-6350 GCA_964495365.1 uncultured Frigoriglobus sp.
AACCCTCATGCTACCCCGCCACGGGCGGCTACCCAGAATTGGCATCAGTCGAGCTCAGGCCCCGATAGAAATGTCCGCAATTTGCCCCCGATAGAAATGTCCTCGGCTCATGAGGCTGTCGGGGTGGATTGGGCTTTTCAGACCGTCCCGGATTATGGGGTGGGATTTCATCTGCGAAACCCGGCGAGAGACGCGGACACGAGGAGGTTGTGTAGCCAGTTGTCGTGGTACCGGTACTTGTTCACCCGCTCGGCCGGACTCGGCCAACCCTCGTTGACCCGTGCGGTCGCCGGGTTCCACGGCCGGAAGTTGAACAGCAGCGCCCACGCCCGGCAGTGGCGCTCGCCCGCCTCCACGCCCCCGTGCAAGTGCTGGCCGTCCTCGAAGTACCGGTTCAGCCACCGCATCACCCGGTCCAGCATGTTGCTCGTCCGGTGACCTCCCGGATGCCGGTACGCCTCTCCATACTCTCTGGCCCGAGTGCACAACTTCTCCACCTGATCTAACACCCACGCCGTCTTCACCTGCCGCTGCGCCCACTCCCACAACCAAACTCAACTCCACAAGATGAAACAAGCAATGACCCTGGAAGAGGAGTAGGAGCCGGAGCAAGAGTCGGATGAGGACAGGCGCGCCGCTGTCCTCATCCGACTCTTGCTCCGGCTCCTACTCATAGTCCTACTCGTGGTCTTGCTCTTGCTCCTGAATCCCCTGTCTTTTGATTTCTGCCCTCCGTGGCTCTGTCCTCTGGCCGCTATCGTCCCAGCGTGTCCCTGAACAGCGCGCGCATCCGCTTCCACGAGTCCTCGTCGGCGGCCTTGTCGTACTTCATGCCCTTGATGTTCACCTTGTCGGCTTCCGGCACGGTGAAGCTGTGGACCACGTCCGGGTAGCCCTTGAACTCGTAGTTCACCTTCGCGCCGTCGAGCGCCTCGCGGAACGCCTTGATCGCCTCCGGCGGGATGAAGAAATCGGCGTCACCGTGGCACACGAGGATCCGGGCCTTGATCGCCTTGGCCTCGGCCTCCGTCGGCTTGGGCAGCGCCGCGTGGAACGTCGCCACCGCCTTCAGGTCGGCCCCGCTGTACGCCAGTTGCAGGCAGGTGCTGCCGCCGAAGCAGTAGCCGATCGCGGCGATCTTGTCAGCGTCCACGTTCGGTTGCGCCTTGAGCTGCTTGAGGCCGGCTTCGGCCCGCCCGCGCCACACTTTCACGTTCTCGCGGACCATCGTGGCCATCTTCCGCGCGTCGTCGGGGTGTTCGGTCGTCTTGCCGTCGCCGTACATGTCCACCGCGAACGCGACGTACCCGAGTTCGGCGAGCTTCTTGCACCGGTCCTTGGCGTACTCGTTGAGGCCCCACCACTCGTGAACGACCAGGATGCCGGGGCGTTTCTCCTTCACCGCGTCGTCGTAAGCGAGGAACCCCTTGAGTTTGATCCCGTCGAACTCGTACTCGACCACTTTGGTAGTGACCGCGGCCTGCGACGCCCCGGCAGTGAGGGTGAGGGCGGCCATTGCAACCAGGCTCCGAATCATGATGTCACTCCATGAACGGGCGAACGCCGGGCCCGCACAAGTGCGGGTCCGGCGTTCGGTGTTGTACGCGCGGGAGCGGCCGGTGCCAGCGTTACCCGGCGATGTCGCCGGCGAGCTTCGCAAGAACCTCGTGGGTCAGCGCGAAGGCGACCTGCTCGCGCCCGCTCTCGGTGCGGCTCGCGGCAAAGCGCCGCACGGCCGCGCGGGCGGTGCCGTGCAGCCGCACTTCATAATACGCGACCCGCTCGCCCTTCTTGGCGGGCGCGTCGCTCCGCAGGAGCGCCTCGCCGCGGGCCTCGTCCACTTCGAGGACGCGGAGCGGTTCGAGCAGCCCCGTGGCCCGCTTCGCCACCCCCTCGGCCCACGCCTTCAGCGTGAAGCCGTCGGGTGCGGAGCCGGTGCGGGCGAGGGTCAGCTCCCACACAAGGGCCGAGAGCGAATCGGTCTTGTCGGCGGTCAGGTGGGCCGTCCACCCGGCTTCGGGGAGCGCGACCGCCAGCGAGTGCCGCCCGTCTCCGGCGGGCTTCCACTCACTTAGCTTTGGGAGCAGACTTTCGGTTAGCGTCATCGGTCCCTCCGATTACTTGTTGGGTGTGTTCGGTGCCGTCGAAGCTCAGGACGGTCGGGTGACCGTCCGCGATCGTCTCCAGGTGGACCGGCCGCGACCACATGTGCTGGATGTTCGCCAGCACGTCGCGGGCCTCGTCTACCTTCAAATCTACCCCATGATGTTCGTGCCGCAACAGCAGTTCGCCGCGGTTGCGGTGGTTCCCGTCGATCACGTAGATCCACGGCTTGCCGAAGTTCGTCAGGCTGAACAGTAGCCGCTGCTTGATTTTCTGGAACTCGCGGCTCTCGATCACATAGTTCTTCGTCTGATCCTGGTAGTTGAACGAGAACAGACCGTATTCCTTGCAGAACTCCGGGGTGAGGAACGTGTCGATGAAGGTAATATCGTTGTGAATCTTGCGAACCTCGAAGATTTTCTGCCGGCCCAGGCCGAGTTTCTTGTCCCAGGTCCGCTTCTTGTCCATGTCCTCGCAGTTTTCCCACTCGGGTCCGAACTGCCCCATGTTCCACCGGCGCTCGATGTCGCGCAATAGCTCGATCCCGACCTTGTACGGGTTGAGCCGGCGCGAACTGGTCGCCATCGTCCCGGAGTGGTGGTCCGCGTAGTCGATGACCTCGGAGGGGTCGAGCACCTTCTGCGTCATGATGGTGCTGTGCCAGAAGCTGGCCCACCCCTCATTTAATATTTTAGTCTGCGCTTGAGGATAAAAATAATAGGCTTCGTCGCGGACGATGCTGAGCATGTC
Source organism: uncultured Frigoriglobus sp. (assembly GCA_964495365.1). Lineage (GTDB taxonomy): Bacteria > Planctomycetota > Planctomycetia > Gemmatales > Gemmataceae > Gemmata. The sequence goes on from CAZBXY010000416.1 coordinate 2,854, forward strand.
GCGCTGCCAGTTCTTCATCGGGGCGTTCTCGATGAGGAACAGCAGCACGTCCTTTTCGGGGTGGTCGGGGAACTTCGCGGCGCGCTGCGTGGCCTGTTTCTTCTGTTCCTCGTCCTCCGCCTTGATCGCGCCGGGCGGGTTGATGTAGTCGGCCATGTACGGCTTGGCCTTGAACCTTTGCGCGGCGGTCTCGGCGCCGGGGTCGTCGGCGCTCGCCCCGGTGGCGAACACGTCTTTGGTGTGGTCGTCGCGGCGCTTGATCGCGACCGAGTGGATGTCGATCAGGTCGTCGATGGACATGCACTTGTCCATGAACGCCTCGACCTCGTCCTCGCCGAACCGCGACACGTAGTGCCGGATCTTGGCCGCGTGGTTGGCGATCTCGTCCATCATCTTCCGCGTCGTGTGCCCGAAGTACGCGTTGTTCTTGAAGAAGTCGCAGTGGCCGTAGACGTGGGCCATCACGAGCTTCTGATCGACGGTGTGGTTGCACCGCATCAGGTACGCGTAGCACGGGTCGTTGTTGATGACCATCTCGTAGATCTTCGAGAGGCCGTACTCGTAGCCCTTCTTGAGCTCCTCGTACTGCATCCCGAACGACCAGTGCGGATAGCGGGTGGGGAACCCGCCGTAGGCCGCGATCTCGTTGAGGTCGTCGGCGTCCACGACCTCGAAGATGGTCTCGTAGAAGTCGAGCCCGAACTCGCGCGCGTACCCCTCGATCTCGTCTTTGAGGACGCGCAGGTGTGGCGGGAGGTTCGTGTTGTAGAAGCCCAGGTTCATGTCCGGTCCTCGGAATGGCCTACTGCATCATACGCGATCGGGACGGTTACTTGCGGGCGGTCCTGCGTTCGAAATCAGGTGAAAAGAGCAAGCCACAGCGGGAGAAGGCAGAACGCCACGATGGTCATACAAATCAGCGTCCACAACCGACCGTCCGAGAGTTTCGCCCACCTGACGTGACTTTCGAGTTGCTGTTTCATGATCGCCGTTTCCAGCCGCACATCCTGTAATTCCCGCCGCAGATCCGAGTTCTCGGCGTGGAGACGGTTCGTCTCCTCGTCGCGCGCCGCCTCTCGCTCGGTGAGGATGCGGAGGCGGAGATCGAGCAGGTGAACCAACTGGGACGGCGGAAGGTGTGACCGTTCGGCCTGCTCGTCGTCCGGTTCGCGCGTCCGCTCGTCGTTCATCGCGGATGACATGGCAACTCCTACAGATGGGATGGGCAGGATTCGAACCTGCAGTGGGGGTATAGGTCAAACTGCCACCCGTCCCCCGGGGATCACCTCGCCCGACTGTCCCAGGCCGTTAATATCACGGGATATTGGGAACCCTGTGTATGCCTGTTTCACCACCCCGACAAACGCCTTCCGCAACCTGATTTCAGGTTCGCAAGTCAACGCCCGGTTTTGAGGAACTCTTTAATGCTGCCCAGGATCGCTTCGCGGTCCGGGATGCGGCTCACCACCACGTTCTCGTGGTCGTCCACCAGCTCGTGGACGTGGTCGAAAAACTCCCCGCTGCCGTAGGGCGATTCCACTTGCCCGTAGCCGAACAGGTTCAGCTTCGGCAACAGCGTGTTCGACAGCAGTTCCGTGCATTTGGGCACGTCGTCGCCCCAGTTGTCGCCGTCGGAGAAGTGGAAGGCATAGACGTTCCACTGGTCCGGGGAGTACCGGGCGTCTACGATCTTGTTGCACAGCTCGTAGGCCGAACTGATCTTCGTGCCGCCGCTCTCGCGGGTGTGGTAGAACGTGTGCTCGTTCACCTCCTGCGCGATCGCGTCGTGGATGATGTAAACCGTTTCGACGCCCTGGTAGTGCTTCTTGATCCAGGTGTCGATCCAGAACGATTCGATCCGCACGATTTCCTTCTGCTCGTCGGTCATCGACCCGGACACGTCCATCATGTAAATGACACACGCGACCGCGTCGGGCTTGGGAACTTCCTTCCACGCGCGGTACTGTTTGTCCTCGCGCACCGGCACGACGACCGGTTCGACCGGGTTATACGTTCCGGCCGAAATCTGCCGCTTGAGCGCCCGCTTGAAGGTCCGCTTGAAGTGCCGTAGGCTCTCCGGCCCCACACTCCGAATGCTGGTGTATTTGTCCTTCTCGGTGACGATGTTCTTCTTGCCCCGCGGCTCGATTCGGGGGAGTGCCAGTTCCTCACCCAAAATCTCCGCGAGTTCCTCCATCGTCAGATCGACTTCGAGAATGTGCCCGCCGGGCGAGTCGCCGGCCTGCGGCTCGCCCTCGCCGTCCTGCGGTTGTGTGAGAGGCTGACCGGGCTGGCCGGGGCCGACGCCCACGCCCCCGGAGTTCTTCTTCCCGTAGCGGAACTGCGGCGGGTTGATCGACGGAATCGGGATCGACACATAGTCGTTCCCCTTCTTGCCGATCATCTCGCCGCGGCTGATGTACTTGGACAGGTTGCTCTTCACCTTTCCGCGAACCAGCTTGCGGAACCGCTGGAGATCCTGTTCGATTTTTTGTCCCACGGCTCGTGCCTCGGGTGTTGGTGGTTCGGCGCGCACGGGGTGCGCCCCGCACACGCGGGTGATACTGGAATGTTACCAGAGAAGCGGGGTGCGAGAGAAGCCAAACAGGGTGTCTGATGAGAGGTGGCGCGAACGGTCGGTGTTGCCGACGGACAAAACGTCAGCCGGAAAGCCGCGAACCCCGGCCAAATGGCCGGGGTTCGGTGTGTCGCGCCGCCGGGGAGTGAAAGGATGGGGGTGCCCTGAGCCGCACCCTCCAATGCTTATGGCTGCTGCTTCCGCCCTGACCAGGTTCACACCTTCAGGTCGGTCAGGCCCCCACCCCTCCAAACCCCGGTGGCGGTATCAGTTCAAAGTGAAAAAGGAAAAGTTCAAAATGAATGGGACCGCGCGCTCGTGGTTCTCGCCTTCAATTTTGCCCTTTTCCTTTTTCCTTTGTCACTTCTTGGTCTGCCCCCGCGCGAAGATGCTCGCGACGAAGTTCAGCACGTCCGTTGCACTCGCCTCGTTATAGCCGTAGTTGCGGATCAGGCGAGACTTCACCACGTCGATTTTCTCTTGGGTCGCCTTGTCCACCACGTTCGACACGAGGCTGCTCAGCTTGATGCTGTCCTTTTGGTCCTCGAACAGCTTCAGTTCGAGCGCCTTCTGGAGCCGCTCGTTGGTCTTGTAGTCGAACTTCTTGCCGTCGATGGCGAGCGCGCCGATGTAGTTCATGATCTCGCGGCGGAAGTCGTCCTTGCGGCCCTCCGGGATGTCGATCTTCTCTTCCACCGAGCGCATGAGCCGCTCGTCCGGTTCCTCGTAGTTGCCGGTGTAGCGGTTGCGCACCTTCTCCCGCTGCGTGTACGCCTTCACGTTGTCGATGTAGTTGCCGCACAGCCGCGTCAGCGCCTCTTCGTCCGCGGCGATGGCGCGCTGAACCTCGTTCTTCACGACGTCCTCGTACTCCTCGCGCACCACCGCGAGCAGCTCCTTGTAGTGCCGCAGTTGGTCC
>CAZBXY010000417.1:0-6308 GCA_964495365.1 uncultured Frigoriglobus sp.
CCCGAAGACGAAAACCGAGGGACCAAGCCCGGCCGACATCGACAAGGAAATCGCCGGACTGGAACAGGTGATCGCGGCGTGCGAACTCGCGCAAAAGTATGCGGCCGAAGGCGCCGCGGAGGCGAACAAGCGGTACGAAGCCCTGAAACGACGAGCGCAGCCCGATGACAAGGATTTGCAAGACGCGATGAAGACGCTGCAACGTTTCCAGCAGAACCAGGACGACGCGACGGCCAAACTGAAGGAGGCAAAGGAGCACCTCGCGAAGCTGAAAACGGCGAAGCAGCCCCAACCGCCGGCGAATGCCGACCTGGCGAAGCTCGACGCCGAACTGGAGCGGCTGAAAGCGAACCTCGCCATTTTGGAAGCCGAAGCCGCGATCGCCCAGGACCGAGCGAAGGAGACCGCAGTGAGAGCGGCCCTACTCCGCGAGCAAGCCGCCGAATTGCAACGACTGAAAGAAGAACTGATGAAGCGCGGGGCGGGCGCGGCCAAGCTCGACCCCGGCGGCTACATCGAACTGACGATCAGCGGGAAGGCGGGTGAGTTCGAGTTCGTCCTCCGCGAAGTTCCCGTGCACGACATCAACAAGGGTGGTTCGGTGCCGGTGTACGGCCCGGTTACCACCCGCGACCCGCAAATGCTTGCTAAACTCTTGGCGCGGGCCAAGAGCGACCCGACCGCGCCGAAGGACGTGCGCGTCATCGCTCAGCCGCAGACGGTGCTGGGCGGCGGTCCGTCGGCGGCCCTCAAGGCGGCCGATGCGGCCGGTTTCAAGACCGTGAAGTTCACCGGTTACGTGTTTCAGGGCGGGTTCGCCACTCCGCTCAAACCCGACCAGACGGGCGACGCTCCCGGTTACAAGCGGTACAACGCGACCGAGCGAAAGGCCGAGGATCTGATCAAGGAAATCACCGAGGGAATGCGCCGGCTCTGATCTGACCTGGGATCGCGGGCGTCCCGCCCGTCGGCCCACCGAATCGCTCCGCGGTTCCCCCGAAAGCAATCCGACGCGCGAAGCAGCGGGCGGGACGCCCGCAGTCCCAGGAAAGACCAATTCCCGCTCTTGTCGTCGGCCGTTCGGCCGCCATAATGAACCGCAACCTACCGAAGCGGCCCTGAACGAGGGTCGCTTCCTTCCGTTAGTAGTTCGTGCGGGCTGGCGAGGGTAGCGGCGGTTCGACCGCTGCGAGAGTAGCCTCCCCGCGAGGTCGAAGCATGTCGATTTCCGTTACCCTCAAAGCCCAACCGCGCGCCAACAGCGGCTCCGCCGCCGCCACCAAGCTCCGCAAGCAAGGGCTGGTTCCCGCGATCGTCTACGGGCACAAGCAGGACAACGTGCAGGTCTCGGTGAGCGCCGAGGAGCTCGACCGCGCCATCCGCATCCAACACGCGCGGGTGCTCGACCTCGAAGTGAACGGCAAGAAAGAAACGGTCCTCATCCGCGAGCTCCAGTGGGATTATCTGGGCAAGCAGATGATCCACGTGGACTTCGAGCGGAAGGACCGGGCGGAACTCGTTCGCGTCACGGTGCCGGTCGAACTGCGGAACGCCCCGAAGGCCACCGGCGGCGGCGTGCTCGACCAGCCGCTGCACACGCTGCACGTCGAGTGCCCGCTGGGCGACATCCCCGAAGCGATCCGCATCGACCTCACCAACCTGACGCTCGGCGCGCCGATCCACGTCAAGGAACTGACACTGCCGGAGAAGGTGAAGGTGCTGGAGGCGCCGGAAGCGGTCGTCGTGCAACTGAAGCTGCCGGGCATCGAGCCGGTCGCGCCGGCCGTCCCGACCGAACCGGGCGCCGGCCCCGAAGTCATCAAGAAGGAGAAGAAGGTCGAGGAGGACGCGGAGGAAGGGAAGAAATAGCCAGGAAACAGGAATCAGGAGACAGGAATCAGGAGTCGGACGAACCGAGACTCCGCTTCCGCGTCTGTTATGTTGAGGTTCTGACTCCTGATTCCTGTTTCCTGACCCCTGGGTCGCCATGAAGGTCATCGTCGGGCTAGGCAACCCCGGTCCGAAGTACGCGGGGACGCGGCACAACGTCGGGTTCGATGTGGTCGATTACCTCGCGGCCGGCCCCGGGTGTTCGGCGTTTCGCGAGAAGTTCGAGGCGTTCGTCGCGGAGATGAAGGAAGGTGACGAGACGGTTCTGCTCGTCAAACCGCTGACGTTTATGAACCTGAGCGGGCGGGCGGTGCGGGCGATCGTGGACTTCTACAAGGTGCCGATCGAAAACCTGCTCGTGGTTTGCGACGATTTCAACCTCCCGCTGAGCAAGCTGCGAATTCGGACGAAGGGCAGCCACGGCGGGCAGAACGGGTTGCGGAGCGTTCAGGAGCAGCTCGGCACCGACACCTACACGCGGCTCCGCATCGGCGTGGGCGCGCCGAGCTTCGACGCGGTGGACCACGTGCTGACGAAGTTCAAGCCCGGCGAGCGGGCCGCGGTCGAGGACGCGATCGCCACCGCCGCCCAGGCCGCCCTGCTGTGGATACGACAGGGCGCCGAAGCCGCGATGAATAAGTTCAACGGTGGGGAAGACAAGGACAAGCCTCGAAAGAAGGAATCCGGGGACAGGAAACAGGAAACAGGAAGCAAGAAACAGGAGGCAGGGGACAGGAAACAGGGATCAGAAGACAAGAAGCAAACCGATTCCTGATGTCTGTCTCCTGACCACTGAAGCACGGTCGCTCCCCGTCCGACGTGCGGGCGGGGTCGCGGGGCGATGTGCCCCGACCGAACCACGGTGACCACCGCGCGACTCCATTAACAGTCGCGCGGAATTACCCCAAGGGACGCAATGGCGATTCAAACTTACGAAACACTGTTTTTGCTCGATCCGACGAAGGTGTCGGCCGACGCCGAGGGCGTCAAGACGACGATCCACCACATCATCGAGCGCCACGGCGGGCACGTCGAGATCAGCCGGCCGTGGGACTACAACCACAAGCTCTCCTACCCGATCGGGAAGTCGAAAAAGGGCAGCTTCCACATCATCTATTACACGCTTGAGAGTACCAAACAGGCCGAACTCGAACGCGACTTCGCCCTTCAGGAAGGGCTGATCCTGCGGCAGCTCACCTCGAAACTCGATCCGAAGTGGAAGGAAGAGATCCTGAAGGTGGCCCGCGAGGACGGGAGCAACGGGTTCGCCCTGCGCGGGATGATGGACGAGCAAGCCGTGCAGACCGACCCGGCGGCGATCGGCGGCGAACCGGGGATGCCCGGCGACGACGGCGCACCACCGCCCCCGCGCGAGGGTGGTGGCCGCCGGCGGCGCGAAATGGCCGAGAAACCGGAGTGAACACCAGGAGACAGGAATCAGGAAACAGGAATCAGCAACGAGACAGGGTTTTTTTTGACTTCTGTCTCCTGTTCCCTGACTCCTGGTTCAACTACCGACCTTGCATTCGGATTTCTCGATGGCGTAATCTATTCCTCACGAGTACGGCCCCCGGCCTTCAGCCATAACTATCCCTGTCGGGGGCGGCTCGCGAGGAGGTCGCATCATGGCGACTCTGAACAAGGTGATGCTGATCGGGCGCCTGACGAAGAACCCCGACGAGCCGCGGGTTCTGCCCAACAGCGGCAGCACGGTGGTGAAGTTCCGGTTCGCGGTCGGCCGGAGCAAGAAGAACGACCAGGGCGGCTGGGACAAGGATCCCAACCAACTGTACATCGACTGCGAGGTGTTCAGCCGCCCGGACAGCAAACGGAACCTCGCCGACCTCATCACCAAGTACGCCAAGCAGGGCGACATGATGTACCTCGAGGGTCGGCTCGTCTTCGAGGAGTGGGACGACAAGAACGGCGGCGGGAAGCGGTCGAAGCACAAGCTGGTCGTCGATAGTATCGAGTTCCTCGGCGGGCGCAGCGACGGCGACAACAGCGGCGGGGGCGGTGGCGGGCGCGACTATGGTGGGTCGAGTGGCGGAAGCGGCGGCTCGCGCCAAACCGGCGGCGGGCGCAGCGCTCCGCCACCCGCACACGACGACGAAGACAGCGGCGGGGGCGGCTCGGGCGGCAACGACCCGATCCCGTTCTGAGTTCGACAGGCCAGCGGCCCGTCCTACAAACCCGTCGCTGCGTGAAACTGGTAACTCTCCGCGCGGTCGTTCATGCGGCCGCGCGGTTCACACAAGCACGGGACGGGATCGAACCATGGCCAAGACCGCGAAGAAGCCCGCCGGCGAAAAGTCGGCGACGAAGAAGCTCCCCCAAAAGAAGGTGCGCGTCCGCAATCAGGTGAAGAAGGGGCCGCACGGCGGCACCCTCGTCGTCCTGGTGGACGACACCGCACACGTCGGCAAGCAGGGCGAGGTGGTCGAGGTGAAGCCGGGCTACGCCCGCAACTACCTCATCCCCTACGGCAAGGCGGTCATCCCCACGACCGAGAACCTGCGCACGCTCGACCAGTACAAGATCAAGGTCGAGAAGGCCCGCGAGGCCAAGATCGCCGACCTGAAGGTACTCGCGGAGCAGCTCACCCGCCTCCCGGCGGTCACCATCGAGGCCAACGCCACCGAGGAGGGCCACCTCTACGGCTCCATCGGCCCGATGGAGATCAGCAAGACGCTGAAGGGCAAGAACCTGAAGGTCGAACCGGAGATGGTGAAACTCGAAAACCCCATCAAGGAAGCGAACACGCTCACCGAAGTCCCACTGTCGCTCGGCTACGGCATCGAGGCGAAGATTCAGGTGCTCGTGGTGGCGCTACAGGGGAAGAAGTGACTTGGCGAACCCCGGACGCAAGTCCGGGGATGATCGTTCGACCCAACCACCCCCGGACTTGCGTCCGGGGTTCGCCAAAAAGTGAACCCCCGGTAGATACGCCCGGGGGTTCGAGTGGGCGGCCGGCTTACGGACCACCCGTGAAGCTGGCCGTTAAGACAGCCGGCCCTTCGTACACGTACATTGGTCACTAGGCACAGGACCACCTCCTTTCAACGAAGCCACGCCGCGGGCACCACGACCAGTGATACCGTTGGCCTCTAGTCCGTCGCGTCACGGACCCGCGACCCGTCGAGCCATCGGAATCATACACGCCGGCAGTGTCCGACGGAAGCCGTTCTTCACAATTCCCCACTCTCCGCGGGCGGCGCAACCGGCGCGGTCCGCGCACACTTCCCGGCGCGGGCTGGTCAGGCGCGTCAACGCGGGACACAATACGGTGTTGGAACTGAAGGACCGGTCCCGTACTCGAAAACGCAGGGTTCACCCATGCTCACCGCGCTCGCGATGTCCGCCCTCCTCGGCGGCACCCCGGCCCAACCGGCCGAACTGAAGCTCACCAACGTGCGAACCACCGTCGGCGAACTCGGGCCGGCCCGCGCCGCGGGCCCGCTGTTGCCCGGCGACGTGCTGTTCATCGCCTACGACGTGGAGGGGCTGACCATCGACGGCAACGGCATGGCCCAGTACTCGATGCTGATGGAAGTGACCAACTCGGCCGGCGCGCGGATCCTGCCGCCGCCCACCGAGAAGGCCGAACCGCGGCAGCTCAGCGACTTCGTCCCCCTGCGCGGCAACAAGATGCCGGCCCGCGCGTTCATCACCATCGGCCTCGACCAGCCCCCGGGCGTCTACAACTGCAAGGTCACCGTCGCGGACCTCAAGACGAAGGCGTCCGGCACGCTCAACATGAAGTTCGAGGTCGCCAAGAAGGACTTCGGGATCGTCATGGTGTACACCTCCTACGACGAGGAGGGCAAGGTGTCGGCCCCGACGACCGGGCAGGTCGGGCAGTCGCTCTTCATCCAGTTCAGCATCGCCAGTTTCGAGCGCGACCCGAAGACCAAGCAGCCGGACGTGGAACTGGAGTTCCAGATCACCGACGACAAGGGCGCGACCACGCTGCCGACCCCCCGCAAGCATATCCAGGACGCCAAGTCCGCGGTCCCCGTGAGAGATGAGGCCGGGGCGTTCGCCTTGCAGTTCCCACTGTTCATGAACCGCCCGGGCAAGTTCACGGTCGAAATGAAAGCCACCGACCGCGTGTCGAAGAAGACCTCGGTGTACAAGCTGCCGGTCACGATCAACCCCGCGAATTAGGTCGTCAAGTCGTGAGGTCGAAAGTCGTAAAGTCGAAGACCTCCGGTGTCTCGGTCTTCGACTTTACGACTTTCGACCTCACGACTTGAGACGGGCGCGACCCGCCGCGCGTACACTCCATCGAAAAGCGACCCCCACGGACCACCCCGATGAGCAACTTGGCCGATCAGATCGCGCGCTTCCGCAACATGGCGCAGGAAGACCCGGACAACGACCTGGCGCACTTCCGGCTCGGCCAGTTCCTCATGGAC
>CAZBXY010000418.1:0-6289 GCA_964495365.1 uncultured Frigoriglobus sp.
CCCTGAAAAGGAAGGGGGTGACGGCGGCGCCGCGCCTCCTGCGTCACCTTCAACGATAACGAACTCCGGCGGTTTTTCTCCCCCTTCCTTTTCAGGGAAGGGGGCCGGGGGGTTCGGTCTGTCTTTGTTCTCCTCTTCCGACGGCTACCGGTTCTACTTCCGTCGTTACCCCGCGGTCGGCGCGCCCCGCGCGCGACTGGTGTTCGTTCACGGCATCCGCAGCCACGGCGGGTGGTACGCCCGCTCCTGCACGCAACTCGCCGAAGCCGGGTTCGATGTGTACTTCCTCGACCGGCGCGGGGCCGGACTCAACACCGCCCATCGCGGCGACACGCCTAACTTCCGCCGGCTGCTCGACGATGTCGCGGAGTTCGTGCAACACCTCCGCGGCGAGCACGCGTGGTTGCCGGTGTTCGTCTGCGGGATCTCGTGGGGCGGGAAGCTCGCGGTCGGGCTGCCGTACCGCAAACCCCATCTGGTAGACGGGCTCGTGCTGCTCTGCCCGGGGCTGGTGCCGAAGGTGGCCCCACCCTTCCCCCGGCGGGCGCGGATCGCGGTCGCGCGCGTCTTTCGGCCCTGGAAGTTCTTCCCGATCCCGCTGAACGAGCCGGAGCTGTTCACCGCGTCGCCGGCGTGGCGCCAGTACATCGACCGCGAGCCGCACGGGTTGCGGGCGGCCACGGCGCGGTTCCTGTTCAGCAGTTTCTCGCTGGATATTTACCTGAAGCGCGCCGCGAAGCGCGTGACCGTGCCGACGTTCCTCGCGATGGCCGAACACGACCGGATTATTGACAACGCACGAACGGCCGCGTTCGTCGGGCGGTTCCCCGGCCCGACGGAAACGAAAACGTACGCCGGGACGCACCACACGCTCGAATTCGAGCGCGCGGACCACCCCTGGTTGGGGGACGTGGTGCGGTGGGTGGAGGCGCGGCTGTAGGTATTTCGGGTGGCCGGCTCTCTCCGAGAACCGGGTCGCTCGCGGAGCGAGCGACGCTCTTTTGAGCAACTCCCAGCGCCAAGCCAACAGGCGCCCGGCGCAGCCGGGAGCGTCGCTCTCGGAGAGAGCGACCCACCCGAAAAGCTCAGCGCAGCGAGATCATCGCCACGCTCCCGATGATGACCGCGATGCCGAGGATGAGGAACACCAGTGGCACCTTCGACCGGCCGCGCCGGGCCGCCTCGCGGGCGTGGGCCAACATCTCGTTCTTGTGGCGCTTGCGGTTCTTCTCGTGGAGCTGCTTCTTGGCGCTGTGGTTCATTGGCGAACCTCGGGAGAGGCCGCGCCACCGCCGGATTGGGTATCGCGAACGAACAGCGGTGTCGCGGCACGAACGGTGAGTGAAGTGTAACCCGCCGCGGGCCGGGTTGTCGAGACCCGACCCGCGATTATCGCCGGCGAACGGCCGGTGTAAGCCGGCCGGTGGTTGACATAGCGGACCACCGGCCGGCTTACAACGACCGTTCGCCCAATCACTTCCGCCCGGACTTGCGCTCGGCCTTCGGTTTCTCCAGCCCGGCCTTTTCCATGAGCGACTGGCCGAACGGGTTGTCCTCTTCCTCCGAGAACACTTCTTCCAACTTGGCGCCGGCGATCAGCCGGTACTGAACCACGTACTTGTGCCCCGCGATGCTGATCTCGTCGCCGGGGCGCAACGGGCGACGCAGGGTGCGCTCGCCGTTCACTTTCACGCCGTTGGTGCTGTTGAGGTCGCGGAGGTGCCACACGCCGTTCTTCAGGGCCAGCTCGCAGTGCGTTCCCGAAATGTTCTGAAAATTCAGGCGGATGTCGCACGACGGGCGGCGGCCGATGGTCATCACCTCGCTCACGAGCGGGATGGCATCGCCCCCGCCCACCGGGACAAGTTCGCCGAATTGGCCCTCGGACATGACAGCCTCGCAAAAACACGAAAGAGGAGAACGACGATAACGCGGCACGAGTTCGAGACGCGCCTGTATTATCGTAACTCGTGATCGAACCGATGCCAATGAGAACGCGCGCGGACTTTCCACGGGAACAAACGACAACCGCCGCCCGCACCGGACATCCGGCGCGAACGGCGGCACAACAGAATCGGCCCGCGAACCGCTAGCGCGGGGGCACGGGGTGCCCGCCCGGGGCCGGCGGCATCCCCGGAAGCCCCGGTCGGCCCGGAACGCCCATCATCGGCGGCGGGCCGCCGGGAATCGGCCCGAACCCCGCGGCGCCGGCCGGGCCGGGGAAGTACGGGTTCACCGGGAAATTCCCCGTCAGCGGCGGGCCGTAGAACGGGCCGCTGACCGGGGCCGGGGTCAGGAAGTGACCGTCGTAGGGCCAGTAGTTGTACCACGGGGCGGCCTGGAACACGGGCAGGTTCTTGTGGCCGAGCCCGGAGAACAGCGTACTCGGGTTCGGCGCCGGGGCGTGTGCGTGGCCGTGGCCCCCGCCGTGACCGCAGTCGTTGCAACCACGGCCCCGCAGCCGCCACCAGTCGTTGGCGCCGGCGGGGCCGGCGAAGGCCGCCAGCGCCAGCCCGGCGGCCGACGCGATCACGAGCGAACGGATCAGCTTCATCTCGGTGGTCCTCATCCTTGGGGTGGGTGCCCGCGGCCCGGGCCGCGGACACGGGGTCTCGATGCACTTCCGTGTGAGCGCACCGAGTGCTTCGTTGCCCGCCTCACGGGCGGGGGTTATTTCGTGCGCCCGCCGACCAGTTCCAGGGTCGGGTCGAGGGTCGGGGTGGCGGAGTAGAACGCGGCCGATTGCGCCGGGTGGCCGATCCCGGAGTACCGCGCGGCCGGGTCGCCGGTCGGGGCCGGTGGGGTCGCAACGGCGACCCCACCGCACGACGAACACCCGCGCTGGTGCCCGCACCCGTGGCCCCCGTCGAGCCACTTGTGCCCGCGGAACCAGCCGCCCTGGAGCCACGACGCGTGGAAGAAGCTGCACGACCCACCGCGGTGGAACCAGTCGTGATGGAACAGGCTGCTGAACGTGCTGTGATAGTGCCGCAGGCGCGGGTTCAGGCCGTAGATGTCGCCGGCGGCGGTCCGGTCCCCGTAGAACGACGGGTCGTACCGCAGGTACGCGTCCCACGGGCCGTACGGGCAGAACGGGTAGTAGCCGTAGTACGGGCCGTAGTTGAACAGCGGGCCGTGCTGGTGGATGAACGGGAACATCTTGAAGCAGTGCCCGGCGTACCCGCGACAGCCGAAGAACTCGGCCCCAAGTGGGTTGGCTCGAGCCGTGCCGGAACCGGCCAGGAGGAAGGGCACCGCCAGGAAGGCGGCAAGCAAGAGGCGTCTCATCGGCGCGAGTCCCTGCGGTGACACCCGCGGCGGGCCGAGGCCCGTCCCCGTCCGTGCTGCGGGCACTTTCACCTTTGCCCGCGAACCGCTCGCACGCCAGCGAAACGGACGATTTCTCGCTCCGCGATCGCCCCCCGGCGCAGGCGCGACGCGAACAACGCGCACCGGCGCAACAGCCCTCAGCGGGCGGCACAAGCGACACAGTCGCGGAGTGCGGCGAACTCGTCAGACGTGATCCCGTGCGACCCGATCCGCCGGTGGGCCGGGTCCGGGCCGTGGCAGTCGCTCCCGCCGCTGATCGCCAGCCCGTAGCGCGCCGCGACTGCGCGCAACCGGTTCGCCGGCGAGTTCCGGCCCCAGGGATAGACGGCTTCGACCGCGTCCAGCCCCGCCGCGCGGAGTTCGCCGAACCGCTCGTCCGCGAGGTCCGCCGCAGGGTGCGCGAGCGACGCGACTCCGCCGGCCGCGTGAACCAGGCGAATGGCTTCCTCCACCGGGACGAGCGTTTTCGGCTTCACAACGCCCCCGAGCCGGCCGAGCAGCCGGTGGAAGGCGTCGGTCCGGTTGCGCGTGTGCCCGCTGGCGACGAGCAGCCCCGCGACGTGCCGGCGCCCGAGGCTCGCGGTCGAAGCCTCCACGAGCTGCACGCGGTCGTCCGGGATCATCAGCCCGCGGTCGCACAGGAGCGAAACGAAGTGCCGGAACCGCTCGCGGCGGGCCGCGCAGACGATCGCGAGCGTCGCGTTCAGTTCGGCGTGGTCGGGGCGAACGAAATACCCCAGCAAATGCACCTCGCGGCCGGCGAAGCTCGCGCTGATCTCGACCCCCGGAACAAACGCGAGGTGCCCTTCGGCCGCGATCCGCGCTTCCCCGACGCCAGCGAGCGTGTCGTGGTCCGTAACGGCAACCGCACACAACCGCGCCAGTCGCGCTTCGGCAACCACTTGCGACGGTGTATATTCCCCGTCGCTGGCGATGGTGTGAACGTGCAAATCGGCGCGCGACCGGGCCGCGAGTTGAGCGAGCCGGCCGGGAGCGCGTGTGTAAGCCGAGGTGCGAGGCATCGAGCAAATCTCAAATCCCAACCAACAAATCACAAACAAGGCCGAAAGCCCCGTTCGGTTTCGTTTGGGATTTGTTAGTCGGGTTTTGGGATTTCCGCCGCGGGGGCGGGGCGCGTTTTGGCGATCTTGTCGAGCACCCCGTTGACGAACCCCGCCGATTCCGCGGAGCCGAACCGGCGGGAGAGTTCGATCGCCTCGTTAATCACCACTTCCAGCGGCTGGCCGTTCGGGTCGAACAGCAGTTCGTAGGCACCCAATCGGAGGACGTTGCGGTCCACCGGCATCATCCGCGACAGCCGCCAGTTGCTCCCGGCCCCGGTGATGGCCGCGTCGAGCGAATCCTTGTTCGCGACCACGCCGTCGAGCAGCGCAAGGCAGTACGCGACCATTTCGTCGTCGCGAAGGAGCCGCTCGCGGGCGAACCGCTCGACGGCGCCGCGCGGGACCGCGGTGGGGTTCTGGTCCCACTGGAACAGCAGTTGGAGGGTGACTTCGCGGGCACGAGAGCGACGAGCCATAAACGGCGGTCTCGGTGTGCGGGTTGGTCGGTCGAAATCCGTCCTGTGTTTCGGCCTGTTCTTCAGCCCGAAGGGCTGGGACAACGTAGCCTGGGGCAACGCCCCAGGTCGCTTGTGATTGGCGCGGGCAGCCTGAAGGGCTGCGACACACCGAGCGAAGATGTCCCAGCCCATCAGGCTGGAAAAACAATGACGCTCGTTCCTGGGGCGTTGCCCCAGGCTACGTTGTCCCAGCCCTTCGGGCTGAAAACCGAGGTAGCCGAATCAATTCAACGGATCGAGTGCGGGTCATTGTCATGCTAGTAGCTTTCCGGGGCGCGCGAGATAGAACGTTCGGCATCCGCCGGCTTTCCTCACCGAGACTTTCTGATGCCCCGGTTCCGTGTCGTCATCGCCGACTTCATTACCGACGCCCTCCGCGCCGAGCGCGAGCTGCTCGGCGACATCGCCGATATCGTCGCCCTCAACGCCCACTCCGAGGCCGATCTGCACGGGAAGATCGAGGGCGCGGACGCGGTGATGCTCTACCACAACATCGCCATCACCCGGCCCACGATCGCACAATTCAAGGCGTGTAAGCTGATCGTCCGCTGCGGGGTCGGGTACGACAACGTGGACTGGCGCGCCGCCCGCGAGCACGGCATCCCGGTCGCCAACGTGCCGGACTACGGCACCGAAGAGGTCGCGGATTCGGCGATTGGCCTCATGCTCGCCCTCACGCGCGGGATCAATTTCTTCAACTCCCGGACGCAACGAAAAGCCGGCGAGTGGAGCTACATGCAGGGCGCGCCGCTCCTGCGGCTCCGCGGGCGCTGTTTCGGGGTGATCGGCCTGGGCCGCATCGGCACCGCCGCGGCGCTGCGGGCGAAGGCGCTGGGGATGGATGTCGCGTTCTACGACCCGTACGAACACGACGGCATCGACAAGGCACTCGGCATCCGCCGCGTCGAGTCGGTGGACGAGCTATGTAAGCAGGCGTTCGTGCTCAGCCCGCACTGCCCGCTCACCGAGGAGACGCGGCACATCGTGGACGCGCGCCGGATCGCGCTGATGCCGGACCGCTCGTACCTGGTGAACACCGCGCGCGGGGCGGTCGTCGATTCGACCGCGATCCCGCCGGCGATCCGCAGCGGAAAGCTCGCGGGCGCCGGCATCGACGTGCTGGAGGTCGAGCCGCCGCCGGACACTCACCCGCTGGTGGCCGCGTGGCGCGACCCGGCCGACCCGTGCCACGACCGGGTGATTCTGAACCCGCACGCGGCGTTCTATTCGGAAGAAGGGCTGCTCGACATGCGGACAAAAGGCGCACAGGCGGTTCGCCGGGCGCTATTGGGTGAGGCGTTAAGGAATGTGGTGAATTAGAGTAATAGGCACACTCCGTGTGCCGTCGCTTCACACAGACGAACAGCCACGGCACAC
>CAZBXY010000419.1:0-6219 GCA_964495365.1 uncultured Frigoriglobus sp.
CGCCTCCGCGACGGCGCCCTTCATACCGGTCTCGCGCGGGGTGAGTACCAGTTTCGCCCCCAGCGCCTTCAAGAGCCGCTGGCGTTCGAGCGACATGCTTTCGGGCATCGTCACCGTCAGCTTGTACCCGCGGGCGGCGCAGGTGAACGCCAGCCCGATCCCCGTGTTGCCGCTCGTCGGCTCGACGATCGTGGTGTTCGCGGTGATCTTGCCGGCCTTCTCCGCCGCGTCGATCATCGCGACCCCGATGCGGTCCTTCACCGACCACAGCGGGTTGAAGTTCTCCAGTTTGCCGATGAGCGTGGCCCGCGCGTCGCCGGCGATGCGCCGGAGCTTGATACACGGCGTGTTGCCGAACGTCTGGGTGATGTCGTCGTAAACGTGCCCGCGGAAGGTGTCGTTGGCCATGAGAGGATTCCTTCGCGTTAGGTAAGTATCCTGAGTCGGTTTGTGACCTATCGGGAAGTTTAAGCACCGCGCGAAGTGGGGACAAGTGAAGTGCGGCCGAGCGGCCCGCGTGAATTGCGTGCCCACGGGCGGCGTGGTAGTGTGTCGAGTCTTCCCGTCAACGAGGAGAACGTGCGTGGCCCGCCACCGTTACGACGATGACGATGACGATGACGCCCCGCGGCGCCCGGCGAGGGGCCGCCGGCGAGACGATGACGACGATGACGACGACGGGTACGGCGGCCCGGGCGGCCCGGGCGAACCGGAACCGGACACGTGCCCGAACTGCGGCAGCCGCCGGTCGCGGAAGGTGTCGTTCACGTGGTGGGGCGGGGTGGTCGGTCCGTCGATCTTCAGTCTGGTGACGTGCAAGGAGTGCGGGCAGCAGTACAACCGCAAGACCGGCAAGGCGTTCGGCTGGGTTCACATCATCCTGTACTCGGTCGTGGTCGGCGGGATCGCGATCGCGCTGCTCGTCGTACTCCTCGGCCTCGTCGGCTGACGACCCCACCGGCCCTTCGGGTCAGAGCTGTTGCTGTGAAGGTGTAGCGTGTATTCGCGAGCCGCGACCGCAACAGTCGAAAACAGTCGAAGGACGGCAGGCACTCGCTCTCTTCAGCCGCGGAGCGGCGACCGATGTTCGCCCGGAGTGGAGCGAGCCGAAGGCGAGCGCAACCCCGGGGACCGATGCGTGAAAAGATGCCGCCCCGGAGGGGCGACGGAAACCTTCGCGGTCGGTTCCGTCGCCCTTCCGGGGCTTGTGGGTTTTTCTACGTCTACCCGGGGTTGCGCTCGCGGACTCGCTTCACCCGGACGACCCTTTGCCTTCTGCTCACTTCTTCACGTTACTCGACCAGCACGACGGACGCACCGCTCTGGAAGATCCGCTCCAGGCAGTCCCGCAACCGGGTGATGCGCTGGGAGTACGGGCCGGTGATGACCTGCGAGTCGGGCAGGGTCGCCGCCCCGGACGGGCCGGTGCCGCCGTAATAGGCGCAGTTGGCGAGGAACTGGTGGGCGGTCGTGCGGAACGTCGCGCCGGGGGCCAGGTCCACGTCGAACAGGTCGCCGAAGGCGATCGGGTACACGCGGGCCGGGGCGTTGGGCAGCGACAGCCCGCTATCGACCCCGCTGGTGGTGGTGTTGGCCATCTGTTTGACGATCTGCTGGATCACCGTGTACGCGGTGGACATCGAGGTCGCGTCGCCGTTGCCGGCGCTGGTGAAGCCGCCGGGGGCGTAGTACGAGTTGTACCCGCGCTGGTTGAACGTCACGGACCGGTACGAGTTCGGAACGCCGTCGGTCTCGAAGATGATGATCTTCTGCGCCCCGCGGCGCCCGGCCCCGGTGCCCAGGGCCGTTGCCGCGCTGAGCGAGGACGGGGACAGCACGTTGAACGCGTACATCAGCCCGGTGTTCGGGTCGGTAGCCCCGCCGGCGTTGGGGATGTTGGTGTCAGTGTACCCGCCCAGTGACGTGTTCGTGTACGGCCGCAATTCGGTCGTCACGTCCCCGGTTCCGATCTTGGTCAGCAGGTCCGCGCCCGTGTTATCGAGCCGGGGGTAGAACAGCGCGTTCTTCAGTCGCGTGTAGTCCTGGCTCAGCCCGATCCGGACGCCGTTGTGAACCGAGGAGAAGTACACCAGCCCGGCGTAGTCGTTGGGGTGGTTGTTCTTCACGTCGGAGATCACCGAGTTCATCCCGGCCTTCAGTTGCCAGCTGTGGGCCTCGTAGGTGGTGCCCGCCAGCCAGTTGTCGCCGGTCCCGTTGACGGCGGTGAGGAAGTGGACCATGCTCAGCGGCCCGAACCACATGTGCAGCCGCGGGCGCCGCGGGCTGTCGGTGTACCGCATGTAGGGCCGTTTGGCGTTGGTGCCGTCCCAACCGAACGTGTAGTTCATCATGTCCGAGGTCGTGACCGAGGCCGAACTGTCGCTCCAACTGTCGGCGACCCCGTACAGGTTCGCCGACCCGGTGTAGCTGCCGATCCCCAGAACGAAGTCGATGTAGTTCTTCCAGAACCCCTTGTCGAGCTGCTGCTGCGTGGTCCCGGTGGCGGTGTTCACGTCGTCCGGGATCGACGAGTAGTACAGCACGCGCCCGGCCCGGAGGTTCGGGGGCAGCACCTGCGGGCCGGTCTTGAGCCACTTCAGGATCGCCGCGTAGTTCACCTGGGTGCCGGCGGTCATGGCCATCATGTGCCCGCTGCCGCCGGTGTTCAGGATCACCTTGTTGATGTTGTCGGTGTCGCCGTCGCTGGTGTCGTTGTCCGTTTGCGGGTCGAGGTTACCGCCCTGCCGGTCGAAGAAGAACCGGCGCCGCCAGTCGCACATCTCCTTGCCGCTGGTGTCGAACCCGGGCTTGGCGGGGTCGGGGCTGAGCACGTTGGCGCTGGTGTCGAACCGCGGGTCGGGCGGCCAGATGTAGAACGTCTTGCCCCAGTACCCCGGCCCCATCGAGTACCCGACGAACCGGTCGGCGGTCGGCAACAGGATGTTCGCGTCGCTGTTCCCGTTGTTGGCCTTGAACACGCTCGGGTCCATCGGCGCCCCGGTCCCGCGCTGGCTGCGGTACTTCACAACGTCCAGGTCGTACCCCCACTTCTCCCACACCGGGTCGCGGAAGTCCAGCCAGGTGGTGACGAACGCCGGCGTGATCCCGATCGGCGGGGTCGCCCCGGTGTACCCCAGCAGGTCGGCGGCGTGGTAGGCGGCCCGGTAGTTCCCGGTACTCCAGTCGGCGGTGGTCTTGTCGATCGCCCCGTCGCGGCGCCGATACCGGTCGCCGACGTAGGTGATCCCGCCAGAGTCGATCATCGCGCCGAAGGTGTCCGGGGCCGGGGTCGGCCCCTTGGGGCTGCCCTCGGTGCCGTTGTGCGTCGCGTCGTAGCCGGTGAAGTTGTACGTCGGGCCGGTGTAGGTGAGCGAGTTGCCGCCGCTCTCCGGCGGGTTCCACCGGTGGAACGCGTTGAGCAGGTTCGCGCTGCCGTCGGCCTTGGTCGTCAGCGGGAACGCGACCGTGGCCGGGGTCGAGACGTTGGTCGGGTCGAAGTAGAAGTTGCGCATGATCGGCGGCCCGGCCGGGGTCGCGATCGTGTAGTTGTTCCGCTGGATCGCCTCGCCGCTGCCGTTGGTCAGGTTCGAGGTGGCGACGATCGCCCCCCGGGTCGTGGTCGTGTAGTAGTGTCCGAACCCCGGCACCAGGGTGTCCGGGTTCATCGACTGGTAGTTGCGGGTCGAGGTCGTGTTGCTCGAGTTGTACGTGCTGCTGTACTTCATCGACCCGGTCATGTCGAGCACGAACGCGATGTCGCGCGGGCGGTACACCGCGGTGGCCCGCGCCCCGCTGGGCATCGTGGTCACCCCGAACACCCGCAAGAAGTACGTCGGCTGGGCAACGGAAACCGTGATCCGCAGCGCCGTCCACGACCCGGTCGCGGGCGACACCGACCCGTTGCTCGTCACGTCCGTCCAGGTCGTGACCCGGAACGTCTGGCTGGTCGGGTCGTAGAGGTACTGGCCGGCCTCAATTTTGCTGATCTGGGCGTTGGTCAGGTTGGCGCTGAGGTGCGGATTGACGGTCGCCGCACTCTTCAGGGCGGTCATCGCGGCCGGCAGGTTGCTGTAGGCCACCCCGTCCTTGTTATTGAGGGTCCGGGTGCCCACCAGCGCGGCCACGTCGGCCCCGTTCTGGCACTGGGTTCGCGAGACCGCAAGCATCCCCAGGTCTACCGCCAGGGCAACGAACCCGAACAGGCCGATCAGGCACACGCCGAGCATCGGCAAAACCGTTCCCGGGCGTGGGGATCGGCCGGCAAATTGTGTGAGACGCATGGACGTGACGCTCCCTGAACCGTCGAGTCGCGAGACTACGGGATAATGGGAGCCTAGTTCACGCCCGGCAACCGCGCCGGCCCGGACCGGGCGAAAAATGCGAATTGCGGAGATATGCGGAAGATTCCGACAGGCACAGGAGTCCGGGGACAGGAATCAGGAATCAGGGGGGCAGGCGACAGGGAACAGAGGGCAGAAATACGACGCTGGTTCTGTCTCCTGATTCCTGTCCCCTGACTCCTGATTCCTGATTCCTGATTCCTGTCCCCTGTCCCCTGACTACTTCACCTTCTTCCGTTCCTTCAGGTCGTACTTCTCGTTGGGGAACACCTCCTCATAATCCTTGTCGCCGTCGGGTTGCTTCTTGGTGTCGTAGAAAGCGACCTTGCTCTTGCCGATCACCTCCGCGACGCGGCCGGTCACGACGATCGCGGTGCCCTCGTCGATCCCGATGCCGAGGTACTGCGGGTACTCCTTCATGAGGCCGGTCATGTCGGCCGTTCGCTTGCGGGCGAAGAAGTGCTGATCGACCGCGCACCCCGGCAGAAAAGCGAACCCGCGCTCGTAGCCCTCGGCCGCTACCACCGTGTTGCCCAGCGGGTGCCCGCGCGGCATGTACTCGCTCTGGATGCTCGCGCCCGCCGAACTGCCGCCGATCACCCCGCCGCGGGCCAGCACCTCGTGGAACCGCTTGAATGTCAGCGTCCCCTCGTAGGAATCGACGAACCGCCACTGCCGCCCGCCGCTGAACCACACGCCCGTCGCTTTTGTCAACACGGCGCTGAATTTCGGGTCGTCGGCCTCCTTGCGGTCGCGGGTGTGCAGCGCGACGACGTTTTTCGCCCCGTACTTCTTGAGTACCTTCTCCTCGCCCGATTCCGGGGCCAGCGGGTCTTCCATCGCGGTCGTCACGACGACGATGGTCGAGTCTGGCCCGCCGGCGAGTTCGATGAACCGCTTCCAGATGCTCGCGTCGGCCCCGCCCCCGCCGACGATGACCAGCGACCCCTTCTTCACGACCGCGTCCGGCGGCTTGGCGGGCGGGAACGGCTCCTTCGCGACGCGGTTGAGCGCGGCGCGTTGAAGTTGACACAAGTCGATTAGCGACCCGGCTTTATATTCCTCGTTCGCGGCCGGCGTGCGAGTTCCCTTTGCGACGCAGACGGTAATCGGCTTGTCGCCGATGACGCGCGCCACGCGCCCGCGAATGACGATCCCGGACCCGTCGGGAATCCGCAGCCCGACGTGCGTCGGGTTGTCCGCGAGCGCACCGACGATCTGGTCCTTGCGCTCGATGAGGAACCCCGGTAGTAGCCCGAACCCGTCGGTCGGCTTCGGCTCTCCGCCCGCGAACGTCAGCGTCCCCATCGCGGAGTTCCCGCCGCCCGCGGCCCCGATCACCCCGCCGCGGGCGTGCAGCTTCTTCAGTTCCTTCTCGAATAGCGTCCCGCGGTACGCATTAAGAATGCGGTCCGTGTGCCCGTTGGAGAACCACACGCCGGTGGCTTCCGTGAACGGTTTGACGAAGTCGGGGTCGTCTGCTTGCTTGCGGTCGCGCGTGTGCAGCAGCACCACCGACGCCGGCTTGAGGTCTTCCCACTCCTTCACGAGCGGGTCGGTAGTCTTTGCGTCCTCGGCGGTGGCGATCGCGGTCGGGATCAGGACGATCTTCGCTTTGGCCTTGCCGGCCAGCGCGAAGAACGCGTCGCGCACGTCCTTCGGGATCTCCTTACCGCCGGTGAGGACGAGCGGCCCGGGCAGCCCGCGCGGGTCGAGCGGGGTCGGGTCCGCGGACCGCACCGCCGGCGCGGCGAGGGCGACGACCAGCGCGCAGAAACAGAGACGAGGGCGCATGAGGGTTCTCCGCGAGGCAGTGTTGAAGCGTCTCATACACGAACTCGGTGAGCGTATCCTGTTTGTGAGAATGGAGCCGCGACCG
>CAZBXY010000420.1:0-6204 GCA_964495365.1 uncultured Frigoriglobus sp.
CGCGAAGCACTCGGTGTATTACGACGCGCTGCCGCACTACTTCATGGAGTTCGACGTCCTCGACACCATAACCGGCGAGTTCCTCGACACCCCGCGGCGCGCCGAGTTCCTCGCCGGGCTGCCGGTCACGCCGGTGAAGGTGCTGTTCGCCGGCGAGTTCCCCGGCGCGGACGCGCTCCGCGAACTGGTCGGCCCGTCGCACTTCGTCACGAGGGCTGCGCCGGAGCAGTTCCGCGCCGAGGTCGCGCGCCTGGGATGGGACGTGGACCGCGCGGTGAGGCAAACCGACCTCAGCGGCGTGATGGAAGGGCTGTACGTGAAGGTGGAGGAGAACGGCGCGGTGACCGGGCGCTACAAGTTCGTCCGCGCCGAGTTCCTGCAAACGGTGACCGCCGACGGCCACTGGCAGGACCGCCCGCTGATCCCGAACCGCCTCGCGGACGGCGCGGCGCTGTTCGAGTGAGGCGAACGGCCGGTGTCAGCCGGCCGGTGGAACGTCAATGCAACCGGCTGCGTGCCGGTCCCACCGGCCGGCTGACACCGGCCGTTCGCCAGGTGCCTTATGTCTTCCTCCTGGATGATCCCCGGGTGCCCGGAGCCGCCCGACTGGCGGGCGGACATGGGCGCGCTGCGCGCCCGCTATCCGTGGCTCGAACCGCTCGGCGCGTGCCCGCAAGACCCGACCTTCCACGCGGAAGGTGATGTCCTCACGCACCTCGGCATGGTGCTAAACGAACTCGCCGTGCTGCCCGCGTTCCGCGAACTTCCGGAACCCGACCGGCACGTACTGTTCGCCGGCGCGCTGCTCCACGACATCTCGAAACCGGAATGCACGCGCACCGACGAGGACGGCCGCGTCCGCTCGCCCGGCCACGCGGTGAAGGGCGTGTACAAGGCGCGGCGCGTTCTCACGGACGACGAAGCGTTCGCGCCCGAAGGAACGCCGTTCGCGGTTCGCGAGCAGGTTCTGGCGCTGGTGCGCTGGCACGGCCTTCCTGCGAACTACCTCGACAAGTCGGATCCGCAGCGCGCGGTGATTCTGGCGAGCACGAACACGCGGATGGACCTGCTGACGATCCTCGCGGAGGCGGACCACCGCGGGCGCGTTGTCGCGAAGAAAGAAGACGACACGATGACGCGAATCGCCCTGTTCCGCGACTTCTGCGAGGAGTGCGAGGCGTGGGCCGGCCCGCGGGCGTTCGCCAACGATGCGTCGCGGTTCCACTACTTCCGCACGCCGGGCGAGCACCCGACGCTGCACCTGTATGACGATTCAAAATGCGAAGTGATCGTGCTGAGCGGTCTACCCGGCAGCGGGAAGGACACGTGGGTGCGGGTCAACGCCGGCGGCCGTGAGGTGATCTCGCTGGACGACCTCCGGCGCGAGCTGGATGTCGAGCCGGGGGACGATCAGAGCGCCGTCGTTGCAGCGGCCTACGACCGCGCGAAGGTGCTGTTGCGCCGCGGGGAACCGTTCGTGTGGAACGCGACCAACGTCTCGCGGGTCTTGCGCGACAAGGTGATTAGCCTCTGCGCCGCGTACGCGGCCCGGGTGCGAGTGGTGTATTTGGAACCGCCGGTCCCGCTGATCCGCGCGCGCAACACCGGGCGCGCGAAGCGCGTCCCGGAGCGCGTGTGGGAGCGGCTGTTCGACAAACTCGACGTGCCGACGCTCGCCGAGGCCCACGCGGTGGAGTATCTGATCGGATTGGCGTGAGGCGCAAGCAACAACCCGCCGGGGAGAGCCGGCGGGTCGCGGCGGTGTGGAGCGAAGAACGTCAGTTCTTCTTCCACCCCTTCTTCTCGCGGTCTTCCCGGCTGTCGCTCTTCCCGCCCTTGTCGCCGCCCTTGTCACCGCCCTTGCCGGGACCGAAGCCGCCGGGGCCGAACCCGCCTGGAGGACCGTACCCGCCACCGGGGCCGAAGCCGCCGGGACCGAAGCCCTTACCGTTGGGCCGTTCGCCGGAGTCGAGTTTCTGGTACAGGTTCCAGTCGCCGGAAGCCCGTTCGCCCTTCTCGAACGCGGTCACCTTGCGCGAGATGCTGTCCTGGCGGGAGAACCGGAGGTACTCGTCGGCGGTCACCAGACCGTCGCCGTTGAGGTCCATCTCCAGGAACTCGTCCATCTTCTTCTGACCCTTGCGCCACTCGTAGAGCGAGACTTGCCCGTCCGTGTCGGTGTCGAGTTCGTCGTACCAGCCGGGCAACCCCTGCGGGAGCTTGCCGTAGCGCATGGCGACCGGGCGTTCCTCCTCGGTTTCGCGCCGCTCGAAGCGGCCGTTGGGGTTGTTCGGATCCCAGTTCCCGCCCGGGTTCCAACCGCCGGGGCCATAGCCACCCGGTCCACCGCCGTTCCAGCCGCCCGGACCACCTCCGCCCCAGTTCTCGCGCCCGCGGCCGTAGCCGTTGGGGTCCATCGACATGCTGCGAGGATCGCCCCCGCCGCTCATCGACGCCTTCCGCGCGTCGCTCTGGGCGACGTGGTCGAAGAACGCGGCTTTCGTCATGATGCCGGTTTCCGGCAGCGGGAGGTCGCCGGTCCGCTCGGCGAAACTCTTGAGCATGGTCTGAGTTTGCGGGGGAATCTTGCTCAAATCGACCGTGTCGCCGGTGCTGCCGGTCAGGTTCTGGAGGATCTTCCAGCGCTGTTCCGGGTCCATCCCGCGGCCCGGCCCGCGACTCGATCCGCCGCCCGGACCGCCACTGCCAGGACCACCGAACCCACTGCCGCCGGGAGCGCGATCACCGCCCGGCCCCCCGAAACCGCCGCTGGGACCACCGGGGCCACCGAAACCGCCACCACCGGGGCCGCGGCTCGGCCCACCGAACCCACCGCCACCGGGCTGACCGCCGAAGCCGCCCGGGGTTCCACCGAAGCCGCCGGGCTGGCCGAAGCCGCCACCACCGGGTTGTCGGCCGAACCCGCCCCCGCCGCTCGGATTGCCGCTGAAGCCACCGCCCGGTTGGGCGCTGTAGCCGGGGTAGCCGCCCGGTTGCACGGCCATCACGCCCGGTTGGCCGCCCGGCTGTGTGTAAGTGTAACCGCCGCCCGGTTGCTGGTAGCCCGTGTAGCTACCCGAATACCCGCCCGGCTGGGTGTAGCCGCCGCTCGGGGAACCGAACCGGCCGAAGCCGCTGTCGCGCCCATCCTTCCCGCCCTTTCCACCACTGCCGCCCGGTTGCGCGGGCGCGTGGGTGGGGTCGAGCATGATAATCAGCATCAGGGCTGCGGCGAACGTGAGTGCCTTCTTCCACATGGCAAACACCCCGGAACAGGGCAGATTTCGTCAATTGTGATATTACCTAACTCACGCGATCCGTGTCACCAGGCATTTCCGTAAGTCTCATGTTGCTTTCAGAGTTAGGGCGAAATGCACTCGGCGGTCGGACCGCGCTCGGCTCCGTTCGGATCGCGCTCGCCTTCGGTTAACGGCTAACGGCTAACAAAAGCCCATCTAATCCTAAACCCCAAACAACCCGACACCAGACCTGTCAACATGGAGAATCTCATCCGTCATTCCTTTTGGAACCCGCCGTGCCGGTCGGGTAAAGTAAATGAGATCCCCGCGTGACCGGCCCAGAAGCCGCCTCTCTTTTTCGTGGTCCGGTCACTCCGTGACCGGGCTTTCCCGCGTGCCGCCGAGATTGCGAATGCAAGTGAGGCGCAAGCACGCGAGAGCCTACAGAAACCCGGTCACGGAGTGACCGGACCACAACAGGAACAACACCATGACCCCGGTTCGGCTCCTCACCGCCCTCGCCCTCAGCCTGTTCGCTTCTGCTGCCGTAGCCCAGGAGCCGATCCGGTTCGCCCGCACCCCGGACATCTCGCCCGACGGCAAAACGGTCTGCTTCAGCTACCTCGGCGATATCTGGACCGTCGAGGCCATCGGCGGCGTCGCCCGCCCGGTCACGATGCACGAGGCCCACGACATCAACCCCGTGTTCAGCCCGGACGGGAAGCAGATCGCGTTCTCCTCCAACCGCTACGGCCAGTACGACGTGTTCGTCGTCGCGGCCGTCGGCGGGAAACCCAAGCGGCTCACCTTCGACAGCGCTCCGGACATGGTGACCGGGTGGACGCCCGACGGCAAGGGCGTCGCGTTCTCCTCGCCGCGCTCGACCGCGTTCCCGACCAACGCGGACTGCTTCGTCGTACCGGCGGAAGGCGGGGCCGAGCGGAAGCTGAACCTGTTCGAGGCGAAGGAAGCGTACCTGGCGCCGACCGGGAACCTCGTGGCGTTCGTGCGCGGGCCGGGGACGTGGTACCGGCGCGGCTATCGCGGGTCGAGCAACGACGACATCTGGATCAGCAACATCGACGGCACGAACCCCAAGCGCGTGACGAGCTTCGACGGGCAGGACAGCTACCCGTCGTTCAGCCCGGACGGGCGGAAGCTGTACTACGTGACCGAGAACGGCAGTAAGCCCGGCTGCGCGAACGTCGTGTGCCAACTGCTCGCGAGCGACGGCTCCTCGGCCAGCCCGGTGAAGCGGCTCACGTTCCACGACGACGATACGGTTCGGAGGGCGCGCGTGTCGGCCAACGGCGAGTGGATCGTCTACGAGTGCGGCGCCGACCTGTGGGTGATGAGCACGCGCAGCGAGGCCCCGCCGCGCAAGCTCGCGATCGAGGTGAACGCTGATGATAAGTCGAACACCGAGCGCACCCTCACCTTCACCCGCGACGCGACCGAGTACGCGCTCTCGCCCGACGAGAGTCACGCGGTGCTGGTGATCCACGGCCAATTGTTCCTCACGAAAGTTCCCGAGGGCGGGAAGGCGACGCGGCTCACCGACCACGCCTTCGCCGACGCGCGCCCGGCGTTTTCTCCCGACGGCAAGAAGATCCTGTTCTCGTCCGACCGCGCCGGCTCCACCGACCTCTACCTGCTCGAACAGGACGACCCCGAACACCCCGAACTGACGAAGGCGCACAAGTTCAAGACGACGCGCCTCACCAACACCGCGAGCGAGGAGACCGCCGCGTCGTTCAGCCCGAAGGGCGACAAGATCGCGTTCATCCGCGAGGGCAAACTGTGGCTCATGAAGCCCGACGGCACCGACCCGAAGGTGCTGGTGGCCGCGCAGAAGGTACTCGATTACGACTGGGCGCCGGACGGCAAACACATCGCGTTCACCCGGATGGACGGCTCGTTCGCGGCGGAAGTCTTCATCGCGGCGACCGACGGCAGCGGCCCGTCGGTCAACATCTCGCGCCACGCGACGTGGAACAGTGATGTGACGTGGAGCGAGAAGAACGGGAAGATTGCGTTCGTCGGCCAGCGCCGCGGCAGCTACGCGATGCACGTGGTCTCGCTCCAGCGGCCGAAGACCGACACCGCCCCGCGCCCGCCGGCGGAACAGATCGACTGGGACGACCTGCACCTGCGCGTCGAGCGCCCGACGGCGACCCCGGCCGAGTTCGGGGCGATCTCGTCGGACGGCTCGCAGGTCGCGTTCTGCTCGCTCGCCGGCGGCAACGACCTGTGGGTCGCGAGCACCAACGGCTCGATCGTCACCCGGCTGACGACGGGCGGGCAGGCGCCGAGCTGGATCAAGTGGGCGAAGAAGTCGGGCAGCACGGTGTACTTCCTCAACGGCGCCGGCGAGCTGCGGTTCGTGCGCACCGGGTTCACGTTCGGCTCGCCGGAACCGAGCAAGGTCGCGTTCGCCGCGAAGATGACGATCAAGCGCGACGAGGAGTTCGCCGAGATGTTCGCGCAGTGCTGGCGGGCGCTTTCGGACAACTTCTACGACCCGCAGCACCACGGAGCGGACTGGGCCGCGGTGCGGGCGAAGTTCCTCCCGCTCGTCGGCCACACCGCGACCCGCGAAGACCTCTACGCGCTGGTCAGCCTGATGCTCGGCGAACTGAATGCGTCGCACCTGGGCATCAGCGGGCGGATGACGCCCCCGGACGAGTGGACCGCGGACCTCGGCCTCATTTTTGACGACAACTACAAGGGGCCGGGGCTGAAGGTCACGGAGGTGCTCAAGCGCGGTCCGGCCGACAAGCGCGGGCTGGACATCAAGCCCGGCGACGTGGTTCTCAGCATCGACCGCACCGAACTCACCGACAAGGTAAACGTGTCGAAGTTGCTCAACAACAAGATCAATGAGGGGGTGCTGCTCGAAATCGCATCGGACCCGAAGGACGCGAAGACCAAGCGCAAGGTCGAGATCATCGCCGTGAGTCGGGCG
>CAZBXY010000421.1:0-6195 GCA_964495365.1 uncultured Frigoriglobus sp.
GGCGGTAGCGAAACACTTCCTGCATGATGATGATGTCCTGCTCCATGTTCATCACTTCCGTGATGCTGGTCATCTTCCGCGGGCCGCCCTGCAACCGGTTCACCTGAATAATCATGTCCACCGCCGAGGCGATCTGTTGCCGCATCGCCTTGATCGGCAGGTCCGCCCCAGCCATCAGCACCATCGTCTCCAAGCGGGCGAGCGCGTCCCGCGGGCTGTTGCTGTGCAGCGTCGTCATCGACCCGCTGTGGCCAGTGTTCATGGCCTGCAGCATGTCGAGCGCCTCGCCGCCGCGACACTCACCGACGATGATCCGGTCGGGCCGCATCCGCAACGAGTTCTTCACGAGGTCGCGGGTGCTGACCATGCCCTTGCCTTCGATGTTTGGCGGCCGCGTTTCCATCCGCACCACGTGGTCCTGTTGAATCTGCAGTTCCGCCGCGTCCTCGATCGTCACGAGCCGTTCGTCGCCGGGGATGAACGCCGACAGCGTGTTCAACAACGTCGTCTTCCCGGAACCCGTACCACCGCTGATGAGCACGTTCAGCCGGGCCTTGATCGCCCCCTCCAGGAGCATCGCCATTTCCGGTGTGAACGCCTTGTAGTTCAGCAGGTCTTCGAGCTTCAGCGGGTTCGCCCCGAAGCGCCGGATGGAGAGGCTTGGCCCGTCCAGCGCGATCGGTTGGATCACCGCGTTGACCCGGCTGCCGTCTGGCAATCGGGCATCGCACAACGGGCTGGTCTCGTCCACCCGTCGGCCGACCTTCGACACAATCCGGTCGATGATCTGCAATAGGTGGTCGTTGTCGCGGAACACGACCTCCGTCTTCTCGATCTTGCCGCGGCGCTCGACGTAGATTTTCTTCGGTCCGTTCACCATGATTTCGCTGACGGTCGGATCCTTCAGCAGCGGTTCGAGCGGGCCGAAGCCGAGCGTCTCGTCCAGGACCTCCTCGATCAACTTCTCCCGCTCGATCCGGTTCAGGAGCGGGTTTTCCGTGTCGCACAGGTGTTCGATCGCGCGGCGGATGTCGCGCCGCATCGTGTCTGACGCCAGGTCCTTCATCCGCGACAGGTCGAGCCGTTCGACCAGCTTTGCGTGAATCTGGCGTTTCAGTTCCTCGAAGTTCTTGCCGTTGCCGCCGCTTGAGCCTGTGAAACTCGGGCTGGACAGGCGCGAGATTCCGCTCGCCGACCCGCCGTGATTGCTCAGGCTGTTGAGCTTCGAGATCCCTTGTTGCAACCGCGACATCAGGCACTCCTCTCAGGGGCAACGTCCGTGGGTGGCGAGCGACTTAACGACGTCCGAACAGCCAGCCGCCCTTCTTGATCTCGGATGACCCGGTGTTCGGCTTTCCACACACAGCCTGGGCCAACCCAAGGATGGCTTGCTGGGCGCGGCTCTTCGGGTTGTGGCGCACAAGGGGGGCGCCCGCGACCCGAGCCGCGATCAGAGCCTTCGCGTCGTTCGGAATCTGCCAGAAGATCGGTTTGCCGATCACTTCCTCCGCCTTCTTCAAACTGATTCCTTCCTCGACCGCCTCGGCGCCGACGCGGTTGATGACGACCCGCACCTTCTCGCTCAGGCCGTCTTCGTTGCCGAGGCAGTGCAACAGGCGTACCACGTTGCGAAGGCTGCCGAGTTCGAGCTGGGCGACGAGTAGGATCAGGTCGGCCATCCGCAGCGCCATCAAATCCGTCGGCAAAAGGCACTTCGACAGGTCGAGAACGAGGTGCGAGTAGCTGACCCGCAACAGGTTCAGAATCCGCTCGACGTGCGCCTCGTGGATTACGCCGATGTCCGCGATTTCGAGCGGGTGACGCAGAATCGCCAGGCCCGTGTCCTCGTGCTTCACGAGCGCCCGACGCAGGAAGTTCATGTCGAGGCGTTCGATGTTCCGCGCCAGGTCGGCGATACTGATGTTCTCGATGCCGTTCACTTCGAGGGCGATGTCGGCGTCGCCGAGGGCGAGGTCGAGGTCCACCAATGCGACGTTGTGCGCCGGGTCAGCGGTCAGCGTGGCGGCAAGGTTCACCGCGAGGCTAGTCGTGCCGACACCGCCGCGCGAACCCAGAACGGCGACGACCGTAGAGGCGGTTTGTTGCCGGGCGGATGTGCCCGTGCTGCTGCCGTCGGCGTTCGTGCCGCCGGACTCGCCGAGCGCCCGCCGCAGGGCGGCGAGCATGTCTTCGAGGCCGACCGGGTGCGTCAGGAAGTACTTCGCCCCCTTCTGGAGCGACTGGAGCAGCGCCTGGTGGTCATGGCTGATGGTCAGGATCGGGAGCTTCGGGTATTCGACCGACAGTTGGCCGATCATCTGGAGCGCCCGGTCCTTGTTGTGGTCGAGGGCGACGATCGCCAGGTCGGGCATCGACTGCTGGATGACTTCGAAGAAGTACTCGTAGCGGGCGCACTCGGCCTCGAGCCACACGAAGTCCACGCCCAACAGCAGCGTGCGGAGCGATTCGCGGGTCGATTCGGTCGGGTCTACGATCGCGATGCGTTGCATGTCCACCACCGAGTCAGTTGTTCCGCGTCGTGGTCGATCTTCGGTCTGGGCACACCGCAGCCCCGGGGTTCCGGGGCGCGGGGCATTTCACGTCACATCGGCCGTCCCGGCTCAGCCCGGGGGCACCGGCTCTCCGGCCACCGGCGGGAGCGGGGGCAGGGCCAGCGGGGTCGGGTCGCCCCCCGCAGCGCCCGAGACGCCCGGTTGGGGCGCCGGGGGCATCGGCGCGGGCGGGGCACTCGTGTTCCCGCCGGGCGGGATCGCCGGCACGGTCGGGGCCATCATCGCCGGGCCACCGTGGCCGATCAGGCTCGGTTGGCCGTACATCGAACCGGGGGCCGGCAGGCAGGTGCCGTTGGGGCCGGGGCAGACGTTCCCGGCACAGGGGTACTTGCTCGCCGTCGGGTCGCACTTGTACGCCGCGTTGTAACACTTCCCGTTCCACACCTTCCGTTGGCCGCGAGGAGCCTCCAGAATGTTTTCCAAGAATAGTTCATAATCGTCGGGCGTGCGGGTTTCTTGTCCCGGAAGCCGTTTCGGAGCCTGGCACGGGTCCATCGGGTGGACCAGCCGCGGGGTCACCAGGATCACCAGTTCGGTCTCCACCGTCTGGTAGTTGAGCGAGCTGAACCCGACCCCGATGAACGGCAGGTCGCCCACCACCGGCACCTTGTTCGCCGACGCCTGCACGGTGCTCTGAATCAGCCCGCCGATCGCGAACGTCTGGCCCGACTCCAACAGCACGGTGGACCGCACCTGTTGCTCCGAGAACCCGGGGCTGACCGCCCCGCCGACCGTGATGCCCAGGCCCTGGCTGACCGCGGTGATCCGCGGGTTGATGTCCAGCCAGATCTGGTTGTTCCCGTACACGATCGGCAGCACTTCCACTTCCGTCCCGAACGGCACCAGTTGCACGCCGGGGCCGGTGATGCCGGAGGTTCCGCTCAAAATCGCTTGCTGGCCGCCGGCCCGGAAGAACGCGGGGCGCCCGGTCTGGGTCACCACCCGCGGCTCGGCCAGGAACTTCGCCACGCCCTCGGTCCGCAGCGCCTGGAGGGCGCCGAAGAACTTGGTGGGCAGGATCGCCAGTTGCAGGTTCGCCGTGGCGCTGAACGTCGGGGCGGCCCCGCTGGCGGTTTGCGCGCCGAGCAGGCCGCTAACAATGCTGGAGAACGAGGTCCCGTTCCCGGCCCCGGGGGTCGCGAAGTCGAACCCGCGGGCCCGGAGCTGGTTGCGGCTGATCGACGCGATCACCACGTCGATCTGGACCTGCTGAACCCCGCCCACCTGGATCGCGTTGATGACGTTGTTCGCGGTCCCGCCGACGGCGCTGTTGGCGAGCCGGCCGATGATGTCCGCGTCCTGCGGGCTGGTCACGTACCCGCGGAGGATAATCACGTTCCCGACGCCCGGCTCGACCTCGACGTTGGAGGTCGGAACGGTGTCCCGGATCAGCTTGCGGAGCAGCGTGAGGTCCGGCTTGACGATCACTTCGTACTTGAGGGGCGGCCCCTCCTTGTGAACGACGGTCAGCCGGGTGTACCCGGCGACCAGCCCGGTCAGGAACAGCTTGGTCGGGTCGTTCGGGTCGGGGCGGACCTTCAGAACGTCCTCGCGCTCGACCTGGATGTCGGTCGGCGGCATTTTCAACTTGGTGTCCAACAGCACCAGCCCGCCGAGCGGAACCTCGAGCTCGCCCGTCTTGGCGACCTTGACGGGCGTCGGGGGCACTTTCGGATCGACCGGCTGGGCGCGCCCGTCGGGCGCCAGGGCCAGCAGACCGACTGTCAGAACCGTGGCCCACGGCAGCAGCCGTCGGGCGGTACGCTTGGGGTGCATCCGTTCACCTCTCCTCGATACGGGCGGGTTCCCCCGCCCGGCTGCGCTATTGATCCCGCCGTCCGGTTGGGGGCCGGAACCGAACGGGGTGTCACGGGTTACGGCGACCGTCGGGCCGCCGGGGCATCCGTCGGGGCCGGGGCGTCGTGCCGGTCGGCTCCGTCGGAGGTTTGTTCCGCCGCGGACTCGCCTCCGCGGCAGAACGGGTGCTCTCAAGTTCGGTCCGGCCGGTGTTGTCTTCTAGTGGCACAGGCTTTCCAGCCTGTGTCCCGAATAGCTATCCGGCGCACAGACTAGAAAGCCTGTGCCACAAGGCAAAAACTCAACCACACCAGACCGGATCGCAAAATCAATCCACCTTCGGGTTCGGGGCCGGCTTCGGCGGTTCCGGCTGGCTGCTCCGGGCCGCTTGCTCCGGGGTCAGCTCCGCGACCTTCTTCCACTGGCCCGGGGCCACTTCCTCGTACCGGTGGATGATGGTCCCGTTGGGGCCGTGGACGGCCACGTCGTTCCTCGGCCGGGACACCGGCCGGGCCGCCGCCGGCGGTTGCACCGGGTTCGCCGGGGTCGCCTCGACCACGCCCGGCTTCGGCGGCTGGAACGTCTCCTGCGGCGGAACCTTCGGGGCCTGAAGCCCGACCATCGTCCACGTCACCCACTGGCTCTTGGAGACGCCCGTCTTGAACGCCTTGCCGAGCGCCTCGGTGAAGTCGGTCAGCGCGTCGGCCGCGAAGTCCTTGGGCAGTTCCTTCCACTCGAACGCGTCCTCGATCAGGTCCTTGGTGATCTCGGTATTCGGGGCGATGTCGCGCTTGGCGACCGGCACCTTGACCACCGCGATCGTCGGCGCCGGGGCCGACGGGGCCGGATCCTTCGGCGTTTCGACCTTCGGGTCCTCGACCTTCACCGGGGCCACCGGCTTCTTGTCCTCGCTGTTGTTGGTGCCCGCGATATCGGCCTTTTGCGTGTCGTCCGAGATCAGCCGGATCATCTCCTCGATCCGGTTGTCGTTGTTCTCGTTGACGTCGGCCTCCGGGTGGCGGAGCATCAGCTCCAGGTTGCACCCGCGGGCCTTGGCCAGCGACAGCAAAAGTGCTTCCTTCCCCCGGACCGCGAACGACACCATGCTCAGGTTCGGGAACGCCCCGCTGTCCCCGCTGGCGTAGGTCGTTTGGGTGTTGACCGCGACGACCAGCATGTTCAAGAGCAGCGGGAACGCGTTCAGCTTGTTGTTCAGCCGCACGGTGGCGAGCACATCGACCCGGCTGCCCGGCCCGACGAACCCGGCCGCCGCCTGGCCCACACCCACCGGCATCGAGACCATGCTGTGGCCCGGCGGCAGGGTGATCGCGCTGTGCTTGTTCAGATCCTGCGGGTTGAACGTCTCCTCCGCGCGGATCGGCCGCGACAGCCGCTTGTCCACCAAGTCGTCCTTGTTGGTGACGATGGACGGGGGCAGCCCGTCCTTCGGCACCTTCTTGGTCTTCACGCACTTCTCCAACTCGTCGCGGGTGAGCATCGTGCCGACCGGGAGGTCTTTGGCCGCGACGATCACCTCGACCTGCTCGACCGTCTTGCCGCTCATCTGGGAGGTCAGGAACGCGGCCACGAGGCCACACCCGACCGCCACCACCATCAGGATCACGTTCTTCTGCTTCATGGGTGCAAACCCCTCGGAGACAAATTGGCCCTTCGCCAGGGGCGGGCCGTCTCACGCGGGGGCGGTGAGACGACCGGGGGCCGGGCGGCACGGGTGGCGCCGCCGGTCGTGGGGGGGGGGCGCCCGGGCGCGCCCCCCCCCCCCCCCGCGCGGGGGGGCGGGGGGGCGGGGGGGAGGCCGGAGTGG
>CAZBXY010000422.1:0-6142 GCA_964495365.1 uncultured Frigoriglobus sp.
TCGGCGTGCCGATCCACTTCCACACACACGACTCCGCCGGCGGGCAGATCGCCTCCTACATGATGGCCGGCGAGGAGGGCGTGAACGTCGTCGATTGCGCGTTCGCGCCGATGGCCGGCGTCACGTCACAGCCGAGTCTCAACGCGCTCGTGGAAGCCGCGCGGTTCACCCCGCGCGACACCGGGATTAACTTCGACGCACTCCAGGAAACCGCCAACTACTGGGAAGGCGTTCGCAAACTGTACGCGCCCTTTGAAACCGGCCAGCTCGCCAGTTCCGCCGAAGTGTACTTGCACGAGATGCCCGGCGGGCAGTACGCGAACCTCTACCAGCAGGCGCACTCGCTCGGCGTCGGCGACCGCTGGCACGAGGTCGGCCGGATGTACGCCGCAGTGAACACGCTGTTCGGCGACATCGTCAAGGTCACGCCGACCTCGAAGGTCGTCGGCGACATGACGCTGTTCATGCTCGCGAACAACCTCACGCCCGAGATGATCCTCGATCCGAAGCGCGAGATCGCGTTCCCGGAGTCGGTGGTGGAGTTCTTCGAGGGCAAACTCGGCCAGCCGCCCGGCGGCTTCCCGCCCGCCCTTCAGGCGCGCATCCTGCGCGGGCGCAAGCCGCTCACCGACCGCCCCGGCGCGACGCTCCCGCCCGCGGACTTCGCCAAGGCCAAGAAAGACCTCGAAGCCAAACTGCGGCGCCCGCCGTCGGACCAGGACGTGATTTCGTATCTGCTCTATCCGAAGGTGTTCGCCGATTACGCCGAGTCGCTCGCGAAATACTCCGATCTCAGCGTGCTGCCGACCTCCGCGTTCTTCTTCGGGATGTCGCGCGGCGACGAAATGAGCCTGGACATCGAAGCCGGCAAGACCCTCATCATCAAGTTCCTCACCGTCGGCGAACCGCAACCGGACGGACGCCGCGTCGTGTACTTCGAGCTGAACGGCCAGCCGCGCGAGGTACTCGTCGCCGACAAGACGCTCGGCGCCGGCGCGATCAAAGCGCGTGCGAAGGCGGAAACCGGTAACGCGAAGCACGTCGCGGCCCCGATGCCGGGCGCGGTGGTCGCGGTGGTGGTCGCGGTCGGCGACGAGGTGTCGGCCGGCCAGAAGCTCTTGACGCTCGAAGCGATGAAGATGGAGACGACGCTCTACGCCGACCGCGCCGGGAAGGTCGCGGAGGTGCTGGTGCGCCCCGGCACGCAGGTCGAGGGCGGTGATCTGGTGATCCGGTTCGAGTAGTGCATACGGCGCCCTTGCAACAGGCAACCAAATGTTCAGAATAAAACTACTGATATTGTGTGCAGTAATTTCCTGAAGTCAAATCCGATTTTTCGATTTTTTCTCGATTCGGCGAATTCGGAGGTGACGAGATGCTGACCCTCTCCTTGCTCCTGTTCGCGCTCAGCGCCGACCCGGCGCTCACCATCACCGCCGTTGCAGGCACCGGGAAGAAAGGTTTCGCCGGCGACGGCGGGCCGGCCGCGAAGGCGGAACTCGATCAACCGTTCGATGTCGCCTTCGACAAAGCCGGGAACCTCTACTTCTCGGACACGTTCAACCACCGCATCCGGCGCGTGGACGCGAAGACCGGGATCATTACGACCGTCGCGGGCAACGGGAAGAAGGGGTTTTCCGGCGACGGCGGAAAGGCGACCGACGCGAGCCTGAACGAGCCCTACGGCGTCGAGCTGGACGCCGACGGCAACCTCTACATCGTGGACCGGCTCAACTTTTGCGTGCGCAAGGTGGACGCGAAAACCGCGTTCATCTCTACTGTCGCGGGGACGGGCGGGAAGTCGGGCTACGGCGGCGACTTCGGCCCGGCGGACAAGGCGATGCTCGTCGAGCCGAACGGACTGTGCCTCGACGGGAAGGGAAAACTCTACATCGCGGATGTCGCCGGACACCGCGTTCGTGTCGTCGATCTGAAGAGCGGAAAGATCGAAACGCTCGTGGGGACCGGAAAGGGTGCGCGGCTCGGCGATGGCGGGCCGCTCAAGGACGCCACGCTCCTCGGCCCGCGTGCGGTCGCAATCGACCCGGACGGCAAGCTCTACATCGTGGAGCGAAACGGGAACTGTGTCCGTCTGGTGGATCTGGCGAAGGGAACGATCGAGCGGTTCGCGGGCACCGGCCGGCGGGGTTTCACCGGCGACGGCGGCAAAGCCCTCGACGCCACCTTCGACGGGCCGAAAGAAATTGACATCGACAAGCACGGCAACGTCTACATCGTGGACACCGAGAACGAGGCGATCCGGCGCATCGACGCGAAGACCGGGATCGTCACGACCGTTGCGGGGAAGGGCCGGACGAAGACGCCCGGCTTGGGCGACGGCGGGCCGGCCCTCGAAGCGACGCTCGGCAGGCCGCACGGGATCGCGGTCGGCCCGGACGGCGCGCTGAACATCGGCGATACGAACAGTCACCGGATTCGGAAGGTGAAGTGATTGCTTTGGTGTGGTCCGGTCACTTCGTGACGGACCACAGTTAGCCCCGCGGGGCCACAAAATACCCCGTCACGAACGCGAGCACGATCAGCACGACGGCGAGAACCAGTAGTCCCGTTGCCTTCTGCGCGCTCAGAACGATCTGCTTGCTCGGTTCGCCCAGGCTCATCGCGTCCATGCCCGACACCTTCGGCGCCTTGGGGCGGTCCGGTTCGGCCGGGGCCACGGTCCGGCCCAGGATCTCGTCCATGTCGCGCTCGAACAGCGGGCGCTCGTCCGGGTTGGCGGACGCGGGCTTCGCAGGCGGCTTGGGCACCGCCGGCGGCACCGGGCGGACCTTCGGAATCGGTTGGGGCCAGTCTGGCGGGATCGACACTTCCGGTCGCGGGGCTTCGGTCGGTGGTGCGGGCGGGGGCGGTGCGGGTGGGGCCGGCGCGGCGACCGCGCCCGGCGGCGGGACGATCTCCGTCGCGGCGCGGCCGAGCATCGCCTCCACGTCGTCGAAGTTCATCCGCTCCGTGCGGCCGTCCTCGTCCTGCGGAACCGGAACCGTGATCGTGTACCCGCAGTGCGGGCAAATGGTCTCCATTCCGGCCTTGCGGGTCGCGATGCCGAGCAGGCGGTTGCAGTACGAACAGCGGAAACGGATGGGCATTCGCGGGACTCCGGCCAACGGCGGGCTGGGGTGAGCGGTTAGATGCAGTATACCCGCCGGCCGGCGGCGGAGGCAATTCGCCCGCGCCGAACGTTGCCCGCGCTTGATCCGGTCCGGCCGATACGAAACAATGGAGTGCCGCCCACGCGACACCGCCCGGAGCAACTACATGACCCCGCGCACCGTCCGCGTCGCCTTCGCCCTCGCCGTCACCGTTGCGTCCGCGTGCGCCGTCGCGGCTCCGGGAGCCGAGGTCGTGGTCCTCAAGGACGGCTTCGTCATCCAGGGGAACCCGCGCAAGGAGATCACCACCGCCTTCGACAAGGCTTCCGGGATGTCGGTGCCGATCGTCAAGCACGGCGGTTACGACCTGATCGACGAGGGCGCGAAAATCACCCTGTTCAGCTCTCACGCCCGGTCGCGCGACGCGGTCGGCCCGGACACGAAGCTCCGCCCCGAGGCGAAAGCCTTCACCCAGCCCTTTGCCGGGCCGAAGTCGAGTTACACGCTCCCGTCCGGCGCGCCCATCAAGATCGGCGAGTTCAACGAGAAGTGGGTCCGCCGGATCACCGCCGACGTGCCGAACTCGCCGCCGGTTACCATCGAGCAGCAGATCGTGCTCTTGGACCCGTACTACATCCTGATCGTCTCCCCCACGCACAAGTGGCGGCTCACGTACCGCACGTCCGAGTGGGATCCGAAGCAGGTTCGCAAGCTGTTGATGCTGCACCCGGAGATCGCCGAACCGGACGGCAAGTGTGACCCGCTCAAGCGGATCGTGCTGGCCCGGTTCATGCTCGACGCCGGGTGGTTGCAGTTCGCCAAGGACGAGGTCGATCGGCTGGCCCGCGACTTCACCGGCGAGATGACGAAGGAAGCCAAAGAGGAACACGAGAAGCTCTTGAAGGCGATCGACTACGACATCGGCGAGCGGTTCGCGCGCCAGCTCGAGCTGTCGCTGGCCGCCGGGCGGTACCAGTACACGGCCGACCTTTTGAAGTTCTTCCCCGAGAAGACCGCGAAGAAGGAGGACGTGACCCGCGTGGCGCGGGTGACCGCCGAACTGAAGACCGGGCAGGACCGGTACGACACCGGGCGCCGGTTGCTCCGCGCCCTGATCGACGAGGTACGGGGAATGCGCGCGGTCAACGCGCTCACCGCGGTCGCCGGCGGGCCGGCGCTGGTCGCCTGGGTGCCGCCGAAGGACGTCTCCGGTCAGGCGCTCGACCTCGCCGCGGCGGCCGAGCAGGTGTGCGCGGAGCTGCACCAGGACTCGGCCGCCCGGATCGAGACGTTCGTCACGCTGGCCTCCGAGGCCGAACGCGCCAGGGCGCGTGGCGGCGTGCCGACCAAGAAGCCTGACCAGTTGCTGGCGGTCGCGGTCAGCGGGTGGGCGCGGGGGAAGAACGGCGCGACCTCCGACCCGGACGCCGCGTGGAAGCTGTGGGCCACGCGCGAGGCGATCCTCGCCTACCAGCGGGCCGAGGACAAGACCGACCGCACCGCGGTGCTCGGCCGGTACAAGAAGAACATCGCGCTGGGGATCGACGAAATCGCCCAGATGATCTCGCTGCTCCCCCCGGCGGACCCGGAAGACCTGGCGAACCGCTCCGGCGCGCCGGTTCCGCTCGGCACCAACAAGGAGTCGGGCATCTACCGGCGCACCTCGATGCCGGTCACCGGGCACCCGACGGGCGTCGAGTACCTCGTGAAACTGCCGCCGGAGTACCACCACGGCCGCGCCTATCCGGTGCTGATGGTGCTGCCGGCCCCCGGCGCGAACCCGGAAGAGTTCCTCGCGCCGCTCATGGCCGAGGCCGACCGCTGCGGCTACATCCTCGTCGTCCCGGAGTGGACCCACCGGTTCGGCAAGACGTGGCAGTGGAAGGGCGAGGACCACGTGTTCGTCACGGCCGCTCTCCGCGATACGGTACGGCACTTCACGGTGGACAACGACAAGGTGTTCATGATCGGAGTCGGCGAGGGGGCGAACATGGCGATGGACGTGGGCATGTCGCACCCCGACCTGTTCGCTGGCGTCATCCCGATCGGGCCGACCCCGAAGTGGGGCGGGCTGTTCATGCACTACTGGCAGAACGCGCAGAAGCTCCCGTTCTACTCGGTGACCGGGGAACTGGCCGGCGAGGGGCTGACGAACCTGAAGATGATCTACGACCGGTGGATGCCGCTGGGCTTCCCGGGGATGATGACCATGTACAAGGGCCGCGGGATCGAGTGGTACTCGGCCGAGACGCCGGTCGTCTTCGACTGGATGAGCCGCAAGACCCGGGCCAACGGCACATCGACGCTCGCACTCGGCCCCGGTCAGGGCCTCGGCCAGACGGGGCGGAAGCCGTGGATGACGATGCGCCCGACCGATAACCACTTCTACTGGCTCCAGGTAGACGAGATCCACCCGAACAACCTGGAAAAGCCCAACGGCTACCCGGCGGAGATCAGCGGGAACATTCAGGGTGACAACACGGTGCGTGTGGACTGCCGCGGGGTTACCAAACTGACGATCTGGCTGAGCGGCGAGATGATCGACTGGTCGAAGCCGGTGAAGGTACTGGTGAAGGGCGGGAACCCGATCGGGTACAAGCCGAAGGTGTTGGAGCCGAACCTGGAGGTGCTACTGGAGGACTACTATGCCCGCGGCGACCGCCGGATGCTGTTCCTCAACAAGATCGAGTGCGTTTCCAGCCCGTGACGCGGGCCGGAACCCGCGCCCGCGCGGTCGCAAACACCGACCGCGCCGAAGCGGATTTACCAGTACATTTGTGCGGTCGGCTTGATGACCAGTTCGGGGATCGACACCCGCGGTGGCAGGGCCGCGACGAACAGCACCGCTTCGGCCACGTCTTCGGGCTTCAGGATCGTGGCCCGGTGTTCCTCCGTGACCGGCTTGGGGCGCACCGCGAGAATCGGCGTGTCGATCTCGCCGGGGTAGATGTTGCTCACCCGCACCCCGCTGTCTTTC
Organism: uncultured Frigoriglobus sp.; assembly: GCA_964495365.1. Classification (GTDB taxonomy): domain Bacteria; phylum Planctomycetota; class Planctomycetia; order Gemmatales; family Gemmataceae; genus Gemmata. The sequence continues at coordinate 6,088 of CAZBXY010000422.1, forward strand.
TCCTCGTTCGAGAGTACGAGACCCAGGCCGCCCATCCCTAACTTCGCCGCGACGT
>CAZBXY010000423.1:0-6113 GCA_964495365.1 uncultured Frigoriglobus sp.
GGTACAACCTCGCGCTTCAGAAGATCGTGCAGGACTTCCTCACCCCGACCAACCAGTACCTCGAAGCCAACGCGCCGTGGAAGTTGGTGAAGACCGACAAAGACGCGGCCAAGCGGGTGCTGTTCAACGCGGTGCAGTCGCTCCGCATCGCCAGCATCTTGCTGAAGCCGTTCATCCCGAAGTCGGCGGAGAAGATTTACACGAGCTTCAACTTCCCGGAGCCGTGGGCCGAGGTGAAGTACGCGGACGCGGCCGAACTGAAGGCGCAACCGGACGACCTGCGCGTCACGGCGGAGCTAATCGACGGGAAGCCGCCGCCGCTGTTCCCGCGAATCGGGTGAGCGGTGTTTGAATAGAGCCGCGACCGGCAGGGAGCGAGCCAGTCACCTTCGCAAGAAGTGGTTGGCCCGCTCCCTGCCGGTCGCGGCTCTATACCGTCGCGAATTGCGAAGGAGTACCTTCATTTCCCAACGTACTTCATCACGATCGGGCCGGGAACGGCCATCTTCACCACCATCTGCTGCGGCGAGCCTTTCGGGTTCTCGCCCGGCTTCTCCGGCGGCTTCGGCTTGTCGTCCTTCTTGTCCTTCTTGTCGTCCTTCTGATTGAAGCGAGGAAGTTTCTTCGGGTTACCGAGCGCCTTCACGCGGCGGGCGGGGTTCTGAGCGGCTCCCGCGTCGTCGCTGGCGTCGAGGCTGAGCGTCAGCGCCGCCATGCCGACGACGGCCCCGTACTTGTTCAACACCGGGGCGCCGCTCGACCCGCTCGCGTATTCCGCGGTGATCCCCATCCACTTCTCGACCTTGTCGTCGTCGTTCTTGTTCGTGCTGTACCGCGTCACGGTGCCCTGCGTGTACATGTAAAACAGGTCCGCCGGGTGACTGATGACGCCGACCCACGCACCGACTGCGGCGTGCGCGTCGGCGACCGGCAGCGGGGTCAGGCCCTTTACCGGAACGCGGAACACGGCCACGTCGGCGGTCTTGTCGCCGCCGATGAAGTCGGTGATCGGATAGACGTTCCCCTCGCGGTCGGCGGCGCCGAACACCTCGCCGTCCTTGAGGTCTTCAAACACGTGCCAGTTGGTGACGAGTACGCCGTCGGCCGCGGCGACCCACGCGGTCGCGTAGGTGCCGGTCTGCCAGTTCCCGTCCTTGTCCGGGTAGGTGCTGCCGACGATCCAGACGCTGTTCACCGCGCCCGCGTAGACCTCTTCGGGCGAGAGGACTTTCGTGCCGGGCTTGGCGAGCGCGACGCCGGCGGCCCGCGGGTTCATCTTGGCGACGAGCTTCTTGTGCGCGAGGAGCTTCTTCTGCTTGGCGAGCTTTTCGAGTTTCTCGAAGAACTGGTCATAAATGTCGTCGTCGTTGACGTACTTCGGCTCCGCCGGCCCGTCCCCGCGCGGCCGCGCCGGGGCGGATACCGCCAGAACACCCACCAACAGCGCGAGCGCGCAGAAGAACCGCATCATGGAATCTTCCTCCCCACGTCACTCCGGGCGCTTGGCCCGCGTTTCAGCGTAACCGGCTTCGAGCCGGCGGGTCAACTCCGGGAACTTGTCGAACAGCCGCTTCGGCACGCGCTTCTCGCGCCGCGTCAGGCTGTACGCGGTCAGGAGCGGGAGCGCGATCGTGGAATCGACGTAGCAGGTGACCGAGTCCGGCAGCTTGTCGGGATCGACCTTGCCCCACGTCATCGCCTCGCTCGGGGTTGCTCCGCTGAGGCCGCCGGTGTCCGGGCGCGCGTCGGTGAACTGCAGGAAGTAGTCGTGCCCGGCTTCCGCGAGGCCCAGCACCTCCTGAATCTGTGGTTCGGTTTGCAGCATGAAGTTCTTCGGGCTGCCGCCGCCCAGGATCAACACCGAACTCGTTCCGCCCGAAGCTTTTGCGTCCCACACGACCGACGCGGACTGGTTCACGTCGCGCAGCGGGTCGATGCGGAGCTTCGAGCCTTCGAGCATGAGCGCCGCGAGGTTCATGCCGATGCTGCTGTCGCCGGGCGAGCTGGTGAACGCGGGCACCCCGCAGCGGTAGCACGCGCCGAGCAGGCTCTTGCCGACGCGCCCGGTTTGCTGCTCGCGCTCGTTGATGTACTTCCCCACGAGGTTGTGGAACTCCGCGGTGCCGAACGTCTGCTGGAACGCCTCGCCGCGGCAGAGCGTGCGGAAGAACTTGTCCGTGCCGAGCAGGTTCTCGTAGTCGAAGACGATGTCGTAGATGCGAATGACCTGGTTCTCGCGCAACTCCAGGTCCGGCAGGTTCGGACCGGCTTGGTAGAGGTCCATGCCGAGCGCGTAGTGCGTGTCGTGATAGAGGTTCGCGCCGGTGGAAACGATCCAGTCCACGAACCCGGCTTCGACGAGCGGCACGAGACACGACATCCCCAACCCCGCCGGCGTCAGCGCCCCGGAGAGTGCCAGGCCCACGGTGCCGTTCTCGGCCAGCATCTTCTTCACGAACAACTGACAGCCTTCGCGCAACCGGCCGCCGTTGTAAGACAGAAAGGCCCCGTCGATGAGATCCGCGGCCGATGCGCCGCCGGCGACGCCCTTCGGGTCGATCCGCTCGCGGCTGATCTTGTGCAGAAACTCCTTGTTCTGATCAGTACCTGCGTGGCGGTCGTAGTGCGGCTTGTGCGGATGCATGGCTTCGCGTCCTTCGTCAGTGGTCACAGGCGGAAGTGCATTCTATGACGTGCCGAGTTCGCGAAGTGCGGTCGCGTACTCGTCGGGCGTGTTGATGTTGCGCAGGGAAAGGAATTGCGGGTCGATGTCCGCGAGTTCGTTCGCTTCGATGACGCGCGCGGACACGCGATCGAGGAGGTTCGTCATGCGGAATTGCCCCGCGGCGAGCATTTCGCGCACGGCGGGAAGGACCGAGAGCGAGTACGCCGCCGCCAGCGGATGAAAGCGGTCGCCGATCCGCGGAACGGCCGCGAGCACCGTCCTGTCCTCCATTTGTAAAAGTTGCCACGTGGCAACTTTACCCATCTTAACATTTCCAGAATTATGAGAGTCTTTCGAGCCTCCCAACAACCCTAACACCCGTTGCACAAACTCCGGCTTCAACAAGGGAACATCGCACGACGACAGATACACCGCGTCCACTTCGCCTTCGAGGGCCGCAAGACCGGTGGCCAGCCCGCCGAGTGGGCCGCGGCCTTCGATCTCGTCGCGCACGACGCGCACATGAGAGGGTAGCGGCGGAACGTTCTGTCCCGGCGCCGCGACCACAACCACCGTGCCCACGGCTTCGCCCACGATGCGCACCACCCGCGGGAGCATGAGTTCGCCGCCGAAGGGGAGCCACGCCTTCGGCGCGCCCATACGCGACGATCGCCCACCGCAGAGGACGACGCCGGCGATCCTCACTTCGTAATCCCCATGCGGTCGAGTACGAACGCCAGCACGAGCGCGTCCTCCTTGAGGTGGTCGTAGCGCCCGGACGCGCCGCCGTGGCCCGCGTCCATGTTACACCGCAGCAGGAACGGGTTCTTGTCGGTACGGAACGTCCGCAGCTTCGCGACGTACTTCGTCGGCTCGTGGAACAGCACCTGACTGTCATTGATCGAGGTCATCACCAGCATCGCGGGGTAGTCGGCCCGCTTCATGTTCGTGTACGGGCAGTACGCCTTGAGGTAATCGTACTCGGCCCTCACCTTCGGATTGCCCCACTGCTGGAACTCCTGCACCGTCAGCGGGATCGACTCGTCCAGCATCGTGGTGACCGCGTCCACGAACGGCACCTTCAGCACCGCGGCGCCGCACAGGTCCGGGCGCAGGTTGAGCGTGACCGCGATGAGCAGCCCGCCGGCGCTCGCGCCCTCGATCGCGAGCTTGTCGCGCGAACAGTATTTCTCCTTCACCAGGAAATCCGCACACGCGACGAAGTCGGTGAAGGTGTTCATCTTCTTGAGCATCTTGCCGTCGTCGTACCACGTGCGGCCCAGGTCCGAGCCTCCGCGAATGTGCGCGATCGCGTACACGCAGCCGCGATCCAGATAGCTGACACGCACCGGGTCGAAGTCCATCGTCATGTTCAGTCCGTAGGAACCGTAGCCGTACAAGAGGCACGGGGCCGTGCCGTCGCGCTTCAGCCCCCTTCTGTAGATGATCGAAATGGGAACCCGCGTACCGTCCCGCGCGACGGCGAAGACGCGCTCGGTGATGTAGTCAGCCGGCTTGTAGCCGCCGGGAATCTCCTTCACCTTGAGCTGCGTCCGCTCGCGGGTGTCCATGTCGTAGGCGTATTCGGCGTCGGGTTCGTTCAGCGATGTGTACGTGAACCGCAGCGAGGTGGTGTCGAACTCCGGGTTGCGCGACAATGCCACATCGTGCGGCTTGTCGCCGAAGGCGATCGCGTGTTCCTTACCGGTTTTGAGGTCGCGCACGATGAGTCGCGTCAGCCCGCCGACCCGTACGGACTGCACCGCGTGGTTCTTGAACACCGCGACGCCCTCAATGTACACCTTCGGGTCGTAGGGCGCGAGGTCGGTCCACCCGTCTGGTTCAGATTTCGCAACGGGACACGTTACCACCTTGAAGTTCGTCGCCTTCTTGTTGGTGCGGATGTAGAACGTGCCGTCGCGGTGGTCCGCGTCGTACTCGTGGTCAGGTTCGCGCTTGGCGATCATCTTCCACGCGCCCGCCGGCGTATCGGCCAATAGATAGCGAACCTCGGTGCTGCCGTAACTCACCGACGAGTGGAACAGCATCTTCCCGTCGCGGGTCTTCGAGAGTTCGAGCCAGAACAGTTCGTCCTTCTCCTCGTAAAGCAGCGTGTCTTTTTCTTTTGGCGTACCCAGCTCGTGTCGCCACACCTTGTGGGCGCGTTTCGCCTCGTCCTCGGTGAGGTAGAACAGCGTCTTGCCGTCCGCGGCCCACTCGAAGCTCGGCGCTTTCACCAACTTGTCCTCGATCAGCTTCCCGGTCTTCAGGTCCTTCACGAACAGCACGTACTCGCGAAACCCCGTGGTGTCAGTGCTGTACGCGAGCAGGTTTCCGTCGTCGCTCACTTCCATGCCGCCGAAGCTGAAGAACTTCTCGCCCTTCGCCAGCTCGTTGCCGTCGAGCAGCACCTCTTCGGGAGCGTCGAGTGCCCCGCGTTTGCGGCACCGGATCGGGTACTGCTTGCCCTCCACCGTGCGCGAGTAGTACCAGTACCCGCGGTCCTTTACCGGTACGTCCTGATCGGTCTGCTTGATGCGCGACAGGAACTCCTTGTACAGCGCGTCCTGGAACGGCTCGGTCGGTTTGAGTACGGCTGTGGTGTAGGTGTTCTCGGCTTGGAGGTACTTCAGCACGTCCTTGTTCGTCTTGTCCTTGATCCAGAAGTAATCATCGATGCGCACGTCGCCGTGCTGTTCGAGCTTGTGCGGCACGCGCTTGGCGACCGGCACCGGGGCCGCGGTCGGGTCGATCGCGACGGCCGCCACCGGCGGGACGAAGAACAACAGCGCGAAGGCGAATCGCAATCGGGACATGACGAGTTTCCTTGCGGCATCGGAGAGGAGTTGAAGTTATCGTAGCTAAGAACTAACCACAGAGGCACAGAGACACAGAGAAGACCGAAGAGAGGAGAACTTTCTTCAAAGAACTCTTCTCTCTGGTTTTCTCTGTGTCTCTGTGCCTCTGTGGTTAGTTCTCCTGGGTATCTCTATGCCGCGTCGGTTTCGGGTCGGGATCGTCGGGTTCGGGGTGTCCGGTGCCACCACCGCGTACCTGCTCGCGCGCGACGGGCATCAGGTTACGCTCATCGAGCGCGCGCCGGTCGTCGAACCGATCGGTGCGGGCGTGCTGTTGCAGTGTTCGGGGCAGGAAGTGCTGCGGCACCTGGGATTGCTCGACCACGTCCTCGCGCACGCGGCGCCGATTGACGAGCTGCACGCGCGGCACGCCGGCGGGCGCACGCTCGTGCGCAACCAGTACGGGAAATACGAGCCGGGGTGCCGGGCCTACGGCGTTCACCGCGGAGTGCTGTTCAACGCACTTCGCGGGCTGGTGGAAACGCAACCGGTCGATGTCCGGCTCGGGCGCGAGATCGTTTCGCGCGAGATCACGCCCAGCGGCGAAGTGATGTTGCTCGATTCCGCCGGCACACAGCACGGCCCGTTCG
>CAZBXY010000424.1:0-6103 GCA_964495365.1 uncultured Frigoriglobus sp.
GTTCTTCTCGAACGACTCCACCATGCGGTCCTTCCGCGCGTGGCGCACGACTTCGACCGGCTTGGTCGCCAGGGTCGGTGCCTTCTCGGGTTTGGGTGCGGCCCGCAGCGCCGGGTCGGCGGCGCACGCCTTGATCCACGCCGCGAACGCCTCGTACTCCTCCTTCTGCTTCTTCGCCGAGATCAGACCGGCCGCCTTCGGGTCGTTCGTGCCCCGGTTGATGAGCGCCAGGATCTTCGAGTCTTCGGGCTTGTCGAGGTTGATGAGGCCCTGGTCGCGCAGCGCGAGGAACGTGTCCTTCGCGGAGGGGAGGATGTAGTCCTTGATGTCCACCGACGCGAGGTGACAGCGGGCGCAGCTCGACGGGTCCGGCGACTTGAAGATCGGCAGGATGCGCTCCTCGAACACCTTCGCGGCGGCCGTGTCGTCGGACGGCGAGGGCGCAGACCCCGGTGTCGCGACCGGGGGAGCCGCTGCCGCTTCGGGCGCGGGTGAGGACTTAGTGCAGCCGGTCAGGGTCGCGGCCCAAAAGGCGAGCAGCAGGAGGAGTCTGGGACGCATGGTCGGCTCCCGGTTGGTCAGATACAGGTTCAACGAGCTTACCGCACGGGGGTTTGGGGTGGAGGCACCGGAGCATGCGGTGGATCATGGCGGCTTGGATCATGGCTTCGGTGGTTTTGGTGTGGTACTCGTATGAAACGAGCCGCGCCCGCTCCCGGGCGGGCGCACGGGCGGGGCGGACGGGTTCTGTCACTTCGCGTACTTCTTCGGGTCCGCGTTGAACTCGTCGCGGCACCCGGAGCAGCACACGTAGTACGTCTTGCCGTTGTAGCTCACCGCGATGCTCGCCGCGCCGCCGCTGACGATGCACTCCGGCTTCTTCGCGCCGCCCGCCAGCCCCTGGCCGTCCTTGTTGCCGTTCATCGCGTACACGTCGGAGAACGGCCCCTTCCCGCCATCTTGCTTCTCGTACTTGAGCACGAACCGCACGCCCTCGGCCGCGGTGTTCATCTTCAGCCGGTACACGTCGCCGGTCTTCGCGTCCTTCCGGGTGGCCGTCAGCGCGCCCTTCGCGAACGTCCCGTCGAACACCTGCTTGGCCTCGTCCTTGCCCGCCGGGGTGAGCGTCAGCACGTACTTCTTGCCCTCCGGGTCGTACTTCAGCTCGCCCCCGGTGAAGTACTTGCCCTTGCCCTCGGAGAAGCTGACGGTGATCGACGGGTCACCGTCCTTGAACTTCCAGCCCCAGCTCACCTTTTCCTTCCACGCCTCGACCTTCCCGCCGACCTTCTGCGTGCCCTCCAGGTTCCACAGCCCGATGAAGTCCTGGATCTCCTGAAGGGCCTTCTTGGCCTTCGCTTGGTCCTCGGGCTTGGTCTTCTTCTCCGGTTGGGCGCCGGCGGCGGTGGTGGCCAGTCCGACCAATCCGGCCGCGAGCGCGGCGAGAACCGTCATCCGTTGGAACATCAGAGAACTCCGTGGGTGTGGCGTGGGTTGGTTGTGAGTTGGACGCCCGGCGCGGCGGCCGGGTTCCGCGACATCCTCATTCCTAAGCTATAAACCCGACCCCCGCCACCGAATACCGCGGCTTTGCCGCGGCGGTACGCGAAGTGCTTATGTTCGCGCGGCGGTGCGGTCGATAAGACGAGGTGATTCGCCCCTTCAGAGAACGGACACCGTGACGGACCTTCGCGACCCGGTCAGCTCGGCCTCGCACCTGCTCACCGCCCTCTGGGCGGTCTTCGCCACCCTCGTCATGCTGCGCCTCACCGCGCGCCGGCCGGAGCGGGTGTTCCCGGTGGCCGTGTACGGCGCGTCGATGGTGCTCCTGTTCCTCGCCAGCGGCACGTTCCACGGGCTGCACTACGACACGCCGGAACAAAAGCGGTTCTTCCAGAAGCTCGACATGTCGGCCGTTTACCTGCTCATCGCCGGCACGTACACGCCGGTGCTGGCCATCGTCCTCGCGGGCGCGTGGCGGAAGTGGTTTTTGCGGATGGTGTGGCTCATGGCGCTGTCGGGGGTCGCGTGCCTGTGGCTGTTGCCGAAGGCGCCGCACGCCGCGATGGTCGGGTTCTACCTCGGTCTGGGCTGGCTGGGGATTCTGCCGCTGCCGCTGTACTACCGGGCGGTGGGCTGGCGGGCGATGAACTGGGTCTGGGCCGGCGCCGCGTTCTACTCGCTCGGGGCGATCTGTGAATTGACCCAGTGGCCGGTGATCGTGCCCGGGTGGGTTCAGGCACACGAGATCTTGCACTTCTGCGACACCGCCGGCAGTGTCACGTTCTTCCTGTTCGTGGTGCGGTACGTGATCCCGTACCGGGCGCACCCGCGGGCCGGTGAGCGGATCGCGATGGCTGCGGCGTGAGCGGTCCACAACGAACGTCAATCGCGGCGCCACATCATCTTGGTGCGCTCGGTGGCGCGGCGGTTGATCCCCGGGGCGTAGGCCGGGCGCGGGGGCGGCTTGAGCAGCCCAAACACCGCCTTGAGCCGGTCCGTGAGCTGGTCGAGCGCGTCCGGCGGGGCGACCGGGCGCCCGTCGGCCCCGACCAGCGGGGCGACGATCGTGTTCGTGTCGATGTTCGTACCCTTGAACATGTCGTAGGGGCGGTTCGGGTCGTAGGGCCGTGACATCGCGTTGGCGGTGACCGATTGTCCCGCCTGGGGCGCGGCGTCGGGCGCCCGCTGGCCCACCGGTGTCACCGGGCCGCCGCGGTACGTACTCACCGCCTGCCCGGGCATGGTCGCGTCGCCCCCGCCCCGGGTGGTGCCGGTCGTGTTGAACTGTGCCCCGACGTGGCCCGTCAACAGAACCGCGCACGCCGCCCCCGCCGCGAGCGTGAATCGCCGCATCGCTAGCTCCCCCGAAGCCCATGTTCCACGGAATGGGAGTGGTATGCCGTCGGGCGTGGTTCGCGTCAAGTAGATTGCGAAGGGTTTGTCGAAGCCGGCGCCCCCGCGGATTGCGCCGATCGCCGGGCTGCCCGCTTTTCGCGCGCTTCCGCAACGACCAGCCACACCCAGACCGCCCCGACCACGCCCCACTGCACGAGCGGCACGGTGACGCCGTTCATGTTCGGCGTTTGTCGGAACTGCCGGTCGGTACTGAAGCGGTAGAAGTCGTACCCGAGGACCGCGAACCCGCCCACCGCGACGACCGCGGCCACGACGAACAGCACTCGGGATCGCTCCCGGTGCGTGCGGCGCCGCCACGCCAGCATCGCGAGGAACAGCGGCGGGCCGATGAGGAACGCGAACAAGAGAATCTGTGCGCCGACGTTCGACCACTCGGTCGTCACGAGGGCACGAAGGGCCGTTTCGCCGATCGCGGTGGCGATGCCGAGCGAAATCGCCTCGCGCGCGTGCCGTGTCATGCCGCACCCGCCGGCGGCTTCGGCGCGCCGAGTTTGAACCACACCGTGAGCCACCGCGCCGCGGACCAGAACAAGAGCGTACTCACACAGGTGATGACAAACACCGTGAGGCTCGCGTTCAGCGTCCCAACAGTTGTGCCCTTCCCAGATTCGATCTGCACCACCTTCACGCCGGCGGTGAACGTCGTGCTGCACACGAACAGCATTGGCAGAATCGTGACCGGGGCGAACCGGCCGCGGCCGTGGTTCACCAGCCACGTCGTGACGAGCGACATTGCGAGGATTGCAAGAAGTTGATTCGCGATGCCGAACATCGGCCAGATGGTCATGATGCTGCCGGTACTCACGAGCCAGCACCACCCGCCGGTGACGATCGCGCTCGCCAGGATCGCGCCGGGCAGCCAGTCCTGCCGGCCGAACGGCGCGTAGACGCGCCCCGCGGTCTCCTGGAACAGGAACCGCGCGATGCGTGTTCCGGCGTCGATCGTGGTGAGGATGAACAGCGCCTCGAACATGATGGCGAAGTGGTACCAGTACTTCAGCAGCCACTCGCCGGTAACGCCGAACCACCGAAACGCCTGCTCGAAGATGACCGACATCCCCACCGCGAGCGTGACGGCCCCGCCGGTGCGCCCGCGGAGCGACTCCCCGCCGACCTTCTCCTCGACTTTACCCAGATCGAGGTGCTGCGGGGAATCGACGTTGGCCGCGTGCGCGGGATCCTTCGCTTCCGGCGGCAGGTTCACGCCGTATTTTGTGTACACGTCGTCGAGCGGCTTCTGCCACCGCGGCGCCTGATCGATGGGAACGTTAATCGCGTAGTAGAGGTCCGACGGTAGCGCCGCGGCAGCGATGAGGGCCACTACGCCGACCAGCCCCTCGATGAGCATCGCGCCGTAACCGATGCCGCGGATGTGCGATTCCTTTTCGACCATCTTGGGAGTCGTGCCACTCGAAACGAGCGAGTGGAACCCGCTGATGGCGCCGCACATGATGCAGATGAACACGAACGGGAAGATGTTGCCGGGGAACGTCGGCCCGCCGTTGAGGAACACCTCGTTCACCGGCGGGGCTTGCAGCGATGGGTTCGCCACACACACGCTCACAACGAGTAGCGCGACCGTCCCGATTTTGAGGAAGCTACTGAGATAGTCACGCGGGCCGAGCAAGAGCCATACTGGAAGCACCGCAGCGATGAACCCATACACGCCGAGGGCGGTGATGGTCTGTTCGCGCGTGAGGGAGAAGAACCGTTCGAGCGGCGAGCCGGGAATCCAGTTCCCCACCACCACCGCGACCAGCGTGAGCGAACCGCCGATGAGGGACGCCTCGACGACGCGCCCCTTGCGGATGCGGTACATCCATAGCCCGGTGAGCAGCGCAATCGGGATGGTACACGCGATGGTAAACGTGCCCCACGAACTGCCCGGCACGACCTGAGTGCAGCCGGCGGGAAGGGTGAGGGTGAAGCCGTCTCCAGATGCGCGTCCCCACCCAAATCTCCCTCCACTGTCGTGGAGGTGGACAGGTTCCCGCCCAACAACGCCAGTAATCTCAGGCAATTCGAGCTTCTGTGTTCGGATCTGGAACCTTTCCGAACGAACGACGGGAGCGGCGCCGGGTGAATAGCGAACTGAGCAACCTTCGGGGAACGTGTAGAAGTAGGTTGCCGGATCGGTGGTCGAGTCAGGTGCCTCAACGAACCGCTTCGCGGCCGGTACGGTTATCTGCATCCCCTCCGGCAACTTCACTTCCTCACCGCCGAGGGCCTTCACCACCACGAACCCCAACCCCGCGAGGGCGATAATCACGATGAACAGGATCGCGACCGAGGCGATGATCGCGGCCGGGTAGCCGAGTTCGCGCCGGGCGATCTCGGCGATCGACTTGCCGTCGCTGCGGACGCTCGCGGCCATCACGAGCATGTCCTGCACCGCGCCCGCGAGGCACACGCCGATGACCAGCCACACCAACCCCGGCGCGAACCCGTACTGGATCGCGAGTACCGGCCCGATGAGCGGCCCTGCGCCGGAAATCGCCGCGAAGTGGTGCCCGAACAGCACCCACTTGTTGGTGGGGTGGTAGTTCTGTCCGTCGTTGAGCCGGTGTGCGGGCGTTTCTCGACTGTCATCCAGTGCCGCGACGCGCGCCGCGAGGAACGCCGAGTAGTAGCGGTACGCGATGGCGAGGCAGCACAGCACGACAACCATCACCGGCATTGCGTGCAACAGCAGCCGCCCGGTAGAGGGATCGCGCGAGTAGAGCGTGACGGCGAAGAGGTCCATGTCGGCCCGCGTCGGAGGAGTAGGAGACGCGGACTAGCGTATCACCTCGCGCGCCGCGGGCCAACGCGAAGCCGCCGGCGGCGGTTAGTAAATGAACTTGCAATTCGGCAGCGCGTGTTCAAGTTTCTTCACCCCCTCGTGGGTCAACTTTGAATAGATGCCCAGTTTAAGGACGGTGAGGCCGGTGAGCTTCGCCAAGTGTTCGACACTCGCGTCCGTCAGCGGTGTGCCGTACAGGTTGAGCTTGGTGAGTTTCGTCAGGCCGGTCAGGTGCTGCAATCCCGGCCCCGACACCTGTGTGCCGGACAGGTCGAGGTCGGCGAGGTTCGTGAGTCCCACCAAGTGCTCCAACCCTGCGTCGGTCACCGGCGTGTAGGCCAGGGACAGCTTGCAGGTGTAGGTTAACCTTCGTGCACGTAGGGTTCCAGGAGTGTGTCGGCT
>CAZBXY010000425.1:0-1105 GCA_964495365.1 uncultured Frigoriglobus sp.
GGGTCGATCACGCCGCCGTTGCCCTCGCCGCCGATCACGGCGCTCGTGCCGCGCATGAGCGCGACGACGTTCGCTTCGCCCACCGCGGAGCGGAAGAACGGGCACCCGGCCGCGGTCGCGATGTCCTCGTTCATGCGCGACGTGGACATGTTCACGACGACCGCGCCGGGCTGCTGCCGCAACCGGTACTTCACCGCCAGCGCCAGCGTGCATTCTTCGCTCACGCACGTGCCGGTTTCGTCGATGAGCGCGAGCCGGTCGGAGTCGGGGTCGAGCACAAACCCGATCGCGCACTCGTGTTGCTTCACCCACGGGGCGACATCGCCGAGGTGCGCGGGGATCGGCTCCGGTTCGTGTGCGAACAGGCCGGTTGGCTCGCAGGCGAACTGGATCGTGTCGCAGCCGAGGTCGGAGAGCAGGCGCGTGCCGAGCGGGCCGCCGGCGCCGGCGTTGGCGTCGAGGAACACGCGGAACCGCTGGCCCGCGACGGCCGCAACGCTGATCGTGTCGAGCACCGCGCGGGCGTGGTCGGTTCCGGCGTCCGGCGGAACGGTCACGCTGCCGATCCCGTCCCACGCCGAGCGAGAGAAGTTGCCGCTCTCGTACAACCCGCGGATGACCGCCCCGGCGTCGGCCGGGAGCACCGCGCCGTCGGCGCCGAACATCTTCAACCCGTTCCACGGGGCCGGGTTGTGGCTCGCGGTGATCTGGATCCCGCCGGCGGCGCCGGACCGCCGCACCGCGAACCCGCACGTCGGGGTGGGGCTGATGCCGATGTCCTCGATCGTGCAGCCGGCGCCGAGCAACCCCGCGAGGACCGCGTGGCGCAGCATTTCGCCGCTGGGCCGCCCGTCGCGTGACAGAATCACGCGCTTGCCCGCGACGGTCGAGCCGTAGGCCGCGGCGAACCGCGCGGCGGCTTCGGCCGTGAGGCCCGCGCCGATGATCCCGCGAATACCCGAAACGGAAACGATGAGGTCGGATGGCACCGCCATGTGCGGATTCCTATGGAGACGCCGCTTGCGGGGTAGGGGGCGGGCGCGGCTGCGCCAGGCGGGGTGGGTTGGGGGGGAGTTTTAATTACGGCCGAGAGCCCGCCGCCCCC
>CAZBXY010000425.1:1115-6092 GCA_964495365.1 uncultured Frigoriglobus sp.
GAGCGCGCGCGAAGCCGCAAGCGGCGTTGAATTGCGTGTCAGTTATCCTTCCGGCAGAGCGCCTCCAGCACCGCGCGCGGCTTGCCGGCCGCCAGAGCGGCTTCGGCCCGCGCGACGCCGTCCTTCAGCGTCGAGGCGGCTTCCGCGGCCCAGAGCGCCGCAGCGGCATTCGCGAGTACGATCCGCCGCGCCGGCCCGTCCTCGTTCGCCAGGACCGCGCGGATCATCTTGGCGCTCGCGGTCGAATCTTTCGCCAGAATCGATTGCGTCGTCACTTCCGCCAGGCCGAACTCGGACGGCTCCCACGCGCGCGACTCGTACTCGTTGCCGCGAACGACCCGCACCTGCGTCGGGGCCGCCAAACTCACCTCGTCCAGCCCGTCGGTGCTGCAAACGAGTACCGCCTGGCGCACGCCGAGGTGCGCGAGCGCGGCGGCGAGCGGGTCGAGCAGCTCCGGCTTGCCGACACCGAGGAGCTGGTACGGGGCGCTGGCGGGGTTGGCGAGCGGGCCGAGCAGGTTGAAGAGTGTTCGGACACCTAGTTTTCGGCGCAGTTCCGCGACGTGGGCCATCCCGCGGTGGAACTGCGGGGCGAAACAGAACGCGAACCCGCAGCGTTCCAAGCACTTTTGTGCCCACTCGGGGCCGGCCTCGATCGGCACGCCGAGTTCGCGCAGCACGTCGGCGCTGCCGGATTTGCTCGAAACCGCCCGGCCGCCGTGCTTGACGACCGGGACGCCGGCGCCGCACGCGACCAGCGCCGCCGCGGTGCTGATGTTGAACGTACCGCTCTCGTCGCCGCCGGTGCCGCAAGTATCTAAAACCGGACCGGACACGGGCACGAGCCGGACCATTTGCTCGCGCAAAACGAGTGCCGCGGCGGCGATTTCGTCGGCGGTTTCGCCCTTGATGCGCAGCGCCGTGAGGAACGCGGCCCCGCGGGCGTCGTCCACGCGTCCGGCGACCAGATCGCGCACGGCCTCGGTCACCCGGGCCGCCGGGAGGTCGTGACCCGCCAGAAGTGCGGGAAAAAGCTCGGAAAACCACGCGGGAACAGCCGATCCCAAGCTCATCCCCCAGACCGGAAGTAGAGGTGCGGGCGAGTTCAGGGCGAATGTTACCACGCAATCCGAAAAATGCGCAATTTTTCTCTTCCGTTGTGAACAGTTGTGAATTATACTTTAATACAGTGAACGGGTGTAAGACCTGTGCCGGTTGGGTGAGTCGGGAGGGTCCGACAAGCTGACACGGCTGCCGCCCGCACCAAACACAACCCGGACTGCCCGCGCGTGCGCCGCGTTTTCGGCACCGAGCGGCGGTCGAATTCTGTTCCACGTTCCAAAGGAGAGGACCATGACGACGACCGAGCCGCGACCCGCGCTGACGAAGAAACAGCAGGCGATTTACCACTACATCGCCAAGCACATCGAGGAGAAGAAGTTCCCGCCGGCGATCCGCGACATCTGCCAGGAGTTCGGGATCTCCTCGCCCAACGGGGTGATGTGCCACCTCAAGGCGCTGGAGTCGAAGGGGTACATCAACCGGGTGCAGAAGCACAAGAACCAGCAGCGGGCCCAGGCCCGCGGGATCACGATCGCGGGCGTGTCGCCCGGCGGGTTCAGCCTGCCGATGCTCGGCGTGGTGGCCGCCGGGAAGGCCATCGAGGCGGTCGAGCAGGACGAGCGGCTGGAGGTGCGCGACCTGTTCGGGGCCGACGACCTGTTCGCGGTGAAGGTCCGCGGCAACTCGATGATCGAGGGCCACATCGCCGACGGCGACTACGTCGTGATCCGCAAGTGCGAGACGTGCGAGAACGGCGAGAAGGTGGTCGCGATGGTCGA
The DNA here is from genome assembly GCA_964495365.1 of uncultured Frigoriglobus sp. Taxonomy (GTDB): domain Bacteria; phylum Planctomycetota; class Planctomycetia; order Gemmatales; family Gemmataceae; genus Gemmata. Next base: position 2,957 of record CAZBXY010000425.1, read on the forward strand.
GCGGGCGATGACGCTGAAGAAGTACTACAAGAAGAAGAACGAGATCCAACTGCACCCGATGAACAGCGCGATGGACCCGATCGTGGTGGACCCGACCCGCGAGGACATCCGCATCCTCGGCGTGCTGACCGGCGTCATTCGCAAGTGCTGACGCCTTCGGCGGTAAACTCCAAATAACAAGCACCAAATCCCAAACGAAGCGGTCAATTCTTCTTCGGCTTCGTTTGGGATTTGGCCGGTTGGGAAAGGGCTACAGAGTGGAGGTGACGCTGTGAGCCGCAGGCGAGCGCGTACCTTCGCGCTCGCCTGCGGCTCGCGGGGAAGTAATTACTTCCCCGTCAATTCCTTGACGAGCGGCGCGGCCGGATACAACTTGCGAAGCGCCTCCAGAACGGATTTCGAGTGAACGGCGATGTGCCGCGCCTGAACGTCGGTGTAGACGAAGTTCCGCACCAGCCCGTGCCGGTTGCGGTCGAAGTTGATGCCCACCAGTTCGCCCGCGCGGTTGAGTACCGGGCTGCCGCTGTTACCGCCGATCGTGTCGGCGGTCGAGACGAAGTTGAACGGCGTCGAAAGGTCGAGCTTCGATTTGCCGTCGAGCCACCGCCGCGGGAGGTCGAAGGGTTCGCGCCCGTCGAGTTTGGCGGATTTGTCGAACGCCTCGCCGAACGTGGTGTGGAACGGGAGCTTCTCGCCGCCGACCTCGTAGCCCTGCACGGTGCCGAACGCGAGCCTGAGGGTGAACGTCGCGTCGGGAGCGACGGTGTTGCCGAACACGAGGAACCGCACGCCAGCGAGTGCGGCGTAGGCCTGGCGCTCCGGCTCCTCGACCTCGGTCTCGTACCGCGTGCGGAGCTTGCGGGCTTCGGCGTCGATCGCCTTCGCCAGCAGGATCATCGGGTCTTTGCTCACGTCGATCGCGGGCGGGCCGGGCGGCACCGGTCCGCCCGGTTCCGGCGCCGGGGGCGCCAGCCGCTTCCGCTCCTCCGGGTCGAACAGTTTCGTCCCGGCGACGAGTTCCTCGGCCCGCGCGGCCGGGTTCTTCCCCGCGAGCACGAGTTTCACCAGTTCGTGTTCGCCGCCGAGTTGCTCGGCGAGGAACGTGAGCGACGCGGTGAGCTTGGCGCGCTCCAGCTCCGGGTACAGCGGGGCCGGGCTGAACAGTTGGAACCGGAGCGAGTCGAGGTTGCTGTCACGGTACTCGCGGAGCCGGTCGGCGGATTTCTTCGGTAGTTCGTCGGTCAACCGGACGCAGTGCCGGGCCGCGGTGAACAGCGGCGAAGAAAATGCGTGCCCGGTTTCGAGTAGCGCGTAGGCCCGCTCGAACGTGCGGAGCCGCGCCTGCGTGGCCTCGATCGCTTCGAGCGCGTTGGCCGTGTCGTCGTAGGCCGAGAGCCACTTCGGATCGACCGTGCCGGAGATGATGCTCGCGCGGGCCTTCAGCGCCGCGGCGGCCTGGAGCAACCCGCGCTCGGCGGTCCGTTTCTGGGCCATGACGGACGGGTCGAGCAGCCCCTGATATTGGCCGCTGAACGCCTTGCGGGCGTTGGCGGCGCTGTGGAGGTCGGTCGCGGCCTGCCGGCGCTTCTCGCCGCTCTGCTCGCTGTACTGAACGAGCGCCGCTTCCATCGTGCGGAGCCGGGCGAGGGTGTAGGGGAGCGTGACATCGCGCCGGTGCTTGAGCTTGGCGAGCGTTTCGAGCCGGTTCGTCGTACCCGGGTGCCCCGTGACGAACACGAGATCGCCGCCGGCGGGGCCGGTCTCGCTCCACTTGAAGAAGTGCGGGGTCTTGGCCGGCGCGTTGTTCTCGTAGGCGCGGAAGAACGCCACGTCGAGGTTCATCCGCGGGTACTCGAAGTTATCGACATCGCCGCCAAAACTTGCGATCTGCTTTTCGGGCGCGAAGACGAGGCGCACGTCGGTGTACTTCTTGTAGCGGTACAGGTGGTACAGCCCGCCGTTGTAGAGCGTGACCACGTCCGACCGCAGCCCGGTTTTCGAGAGCGATTCGTGTTCGATCTTGCTCGTGACCGCCCGGCGCGCCGCGAACGCCTCCGCCGGCTTCATCTCCGGCTTCACCGCGGCGTTCACCTCCTTCGTCACGTCGATGATTTCCTGGAGCACGTTGATTTCGAGGTCCGGGCACTTCGGTTCCTTCTCGCGGGTGTCGGCGTAGAACCCGTCGCGGAGCAGGTCCTCGCCCGGCTTGCTGAGCTTCTGGAGCGAGTCGGCCGCGACGTGGTGGTTCGTCACGAGCAACCCCTCGGCCGAGACGAACCCGCCGCTGCCGCCGCTGTTGAGGCGCACCGAGCCGAGCATGGCGGTCTTGAGCCACTCGTCGGTGAGGTCGAACTTGTACTTGTCCTGGAGCTGCTGCTTGGGGGCGTCGTTGAGCAGCCACATGCCCTCATCGGAAACTGCCGGCATGGCCCAAACTCCAACGAGCGCGAGAACGATTGTCAGGTGTTGATACCAGACGTGTCCGCGGCGCCGGACGCGGAGAGGTGTGAAGACTCTCACGGGATTCACCTGTTCGGGTGCGGAAATGGACCGTGGAGACAGTGTACACGGTCGCGGGTCGCGAAAAAACCGGGCGAACGGCCGTTCGCCCGGATAATGGCCGCCGGTTACGGCTTGGGTCGGCCCTTCAGGTGGTCGTCCATCTTCAGGTACGGGACGCCCTCGGTCCACCAGTCCGGGGCCGGCTTGCCCATCAGGTGGTGGTCGAAGAACTCGCGCATCCGGATCGCGTAATCCTTGCGGTTCTCCGGGCGCGACAGGCCGTGGTTCTCGCCCTTGTACTGCAACATCACCACCGGCTTCTGCAACCGACGGAGCGTGTTGTAATACTCCACACCCTGCGTGAAATCGACCGCCCCGTCCTTGTCGTTGTGGAGTAAGAGGAGCGGCGTCTTCACCTTCGTGGCGTGGTAAACGGGCGAGTTGCGGAGGTACGCTTCCTGCTGTTCCCAGTACCCACCGGTGAACCGGCCCTGGCTACTCTCGAAGATGGGCTGGTTCGCCATCCCGACGTTCCAGTACACGCTGCTGTACATGCTCACGAGGTCGGTGAGCGCCGCCCCTGCAATCGCGCACTTGAACCGGTCGGTCTGGGTGACCAAAAACGCGGTCTGGT